>CAJOLB010000008.1 GCA_905235385.1 uncultured Alphaproteobacteria bacterium
ATAGATATTCCAAAAATTTTTAAAATAAGTCTCTTTATTTATAACTTTGTATTTTGTATAACAATTCTTCGTTTTCCACGCTGTGTCAAAGGAATTTCCTCTGTATATTCAAAATCACAGCGTATGCCATGAAGAGCCAGCAACTCAGTAAATTCGGCTTCGATATCCCGCCTCTCCCCATTCGTGTATATAGCATCTAATACAAGAAGAACTTTACACCTTCCCGGTTCATTTTGAATAATCTGATAAGCCTTAATCAGATGTGCACTATGCAAATAGTGTACATCCAACCATCCAACTGTATAGTATTTCTGTCCGTCCGCCCCATACAGATAATCCCCTTTTCTTCCCATCAGCTTTGAGAGCGTTACAATGCCGTTTTGCATTCCACCGTATTCAACCCGGTCACCAGTAAGATAGCGGATAAATGGCTGGTTGATGTTTCTTAAGCCGGTAACACAAACTTCTCCAGATTCGCCTTCTTTTACAGGATTTCCCTCATCGTCAACAACCTCAACAAAACCGTAGAACGGTGAACAGCTGTATACATCTTTATTTGCTTCTGTCCACGAAAACAACAGAGCCTCACTCTGTCCATACTGTCCGAACACAGGACATTTAAAAGCATTTGAAATCATCCGCATTGTCTCGGGACTGCAATACTCGCTGGTAACATAAACACCTTTTGGAAAGACCGTAAGTCCGCCAGACTTAAGAATAAAGCGTGCAATGTCTGCTATTGCATTTGAGTATCCGCGAATTATAATGGGCTGCAATTCGTTAAGTTTCTGCACATAATGCGGAAGGTTTTCTTCTGTTTCGTAAAAGCTGCAGAAGTCTACGGAACCGTAAAATCCGGGGACGTTCTCAGTCCAGAATATACCGTGCGCAATATCTTTGTCAGAAGGGCGAACGCCGTCAAACGAAACTATTGCACCAAACCTATCAAGATTTTTTTCGTATGAAAGTCCAGTCATGTATTGATACAGAGCTTTTTGATGTGTGTCTTCTGGAGCTTCTCCGTACAGAAACTTTAAAGGCTCGCCTGTTGTCGCACCTGTCGTACAATCTTTAACTTTACAAGCATAGCATTGGTCATCACCTACATAATTGTTTGTCGGCAAACCTTGTTCATAACCTGCGCCGCAATCGCCACCGTCTAAGACCTGACCTGCCGGACAGCTTGAGTTTTTCAAGCATATATAGCAAGGTGTATCGCCGTTATAAGCAACAATTTGAGTTCCCAAAGACCAACCGTTTGCGCCGCCTGTGCCGTTACCGCAATTTGCAACTGTTGTCTCTTTTCCCTCACCGCAATCTTTAGCTAAACATTGATAGCAGTCCGCCTCTCCGACTTTGTTTCCTGTCGGTGTTGTTCCGATTTTCCAACCTTGTTCACCGGCAACGCCGTTACCGCACTCTGCCGCAGAGATGGCTTCTCCTACCGGACAGCCTGTTTTTTCAACGCATTCATAACATGTTGCGTTCGTGTTGTCTCCGAGTGTTACCGTATGGTTTGTCTGGTCATAACCTGATGAACACGGCACACCTTGATATGCATTATTAATATATTGACAGGTTTTTGCCACACAAAGCTTACATCTGTTCGTATCAGACGGCTCAAAGTGCCAACCGGCCGATCCCGTGTCTCCGCATTCTTCAACGCTTGTTCTGTGTGTGACATCACACGGACAGCGACAACATTCCTCTTCGCCCGCATAACGTCTGTCAGAACAACTTCTGTATTCACCTTCGCCGCAAGTTACGTTCGTTGCAAAGTCTTCTTCGCAAGCAAGCGGTGTACACGTGCCGCACTTCGGCAACACATAAGCCGGTGTGATTGATGCGAGAGGTGTTACCTCTGTCCAGCCCCAGCCGTCATTGCCATGTGGTGTTTTCTTTGAGCAGTTGTTTTCAAAATATGAGCTGCCGCAACCCGTAATCACATAACAACCGGTCAAGCTGTCAACACCGCATTGATAATAGCCGTTTTGTTCACACAACGTCTTTGTCGGATAATATGCCTTATTTGTCTGTGAAGCACAGCTTGCGCAATAGTAGCACTCGCCGTCGTCCGTTAATGTCAAAACGCTTGTGACGCATCTTGCATCAGGTGTGTAGGCCCTATATCCCTCTCCGTATTGTGTCGAGCATACCTCGTCCGGAGTCTTATCTATAACGCCTATATAGCAGTCCTCAAGTGCATTGCTTGATGTATTGTAATATTTTAAGATTCCTCCCGATGCATATTGCACTTCAGGATCAAGATAAATCTGACCGCCTATTTCTTCACAGGTGACCGCCTCGCATTTATAACATGCATTTTCGCCTGAGGGCGTTCCTTGTTCTGAACCCAGTTTCCAATATATGATTGAACCAGCGACACTATTGGTGCATGAATTTAAATCATCTTCAGTGGCATATCCGGCTTCGCAACCTTTCGGCTCACATCTTCCGCAAGGTTGTCCTTCATCTGTTCTGTCGGGGTCTGTCACATAGTCAAATCCACTCGGACACCCTGACGGGGTTAAGCCTACATCATACCCCTCAGCACAGCCTGTATGCACACACTTGTCTCCCACACGATCATATCCGTTTTCCGTCTTACAAGCTTTTGCTCTATATAATGTCTCTCCGCATCCTGTACATTCTATTGCATCACTGACGGCAACATCAAACTTACCGGCAGGTTCCGTAACAGCATCTTTTGCCAAGCCGACGCATTTTGTCGCACACGTTGCATAATAACCGTTGCAACATAAATCCGACAAATCAGAACTTCCTTTATTGTCTTTGTTCCATCTGCACATATCTGTCTGCGTTGGATTTTCAGGTGCTTCGCATACGCATTGCGTGCAGTAGAAGCTACCGCTTCTTGCTCTGTTTCCGTTTTCGTATTCGTCATATTCTAAAATCCAACCGACTTCCGTTCCGCAGTCCGAAACCGCTTGATTAGATGTCGTATAAGGCGCACGGCAGTCCGCCGTCACACATCTGTTGTTTTGAACACGATAGCCTTCCTGACATTCTCTGATAAAGCAGACTTTCTGGAAATCACAAGCCTCATATTCATCTTTAACCGTTGCCCTTGTGTCCTCACAAGCTTCCGGCGTTGAGCCTTCCGGAGCTTCCGAGAAGCAGTCTTTATAATAACCGTTACAGCAAAGATCCTCAGCCTTCAAAACACCGTTTGCACCTTTATTTTCAGCATTCCAACGGCAAAGATCGCCTGTGCTCGGCGTCTCAGGTTGCCCGCAAACACATCTGTTACAGTTTTTTTCACCGCTTTGAACCGTGTTTCCATTTTCGTCTGTTTGTGTTTCAACGGTCCAACCGTATGCGCCTTGGAACATATTTTCAGACGTCATGCAATCCAGCGTTCCTGAAACATCTGTTGAAAAACCTTCTGCCGTATTACAAGCACTTGCTTCACAACGATTTTCTCTTACTTCATAACCTTTTTTACAATTTCTGATGACATAATATTTTTCGCCGCATGCCTCACAAACATCATATGCCTCCATATTCGGATCCGGATCCGTGTTTAAATCTCTTCCCGAACATCTTCCGATACATGATGAATAGTATCCGTTACAGCATTGATTCGTTAATTCGCCCGTACCGGCATAAATAGGCTGATATAAATTGTTGTTGATCGTAATGCTTGAGTGGTCGTTCGGCTGAGCCGTGTAAACACAGTTAACATTCGGCGAGCAGACACATTTGCCGCAAACTTCACCGCCGCTCATACCGCCGCGCTCAAAAGTTTCACCCTCTTTGGTACAGCTCGTTAATCCTGCACGATACCCTGCCGCACAAGGAATAGCCTCGCATCTTGTGCCGTTTTGGCGATATCCGTTGATTTCATCACATCTGACCACACCGTAACATCCGGCTTCACTGTCTTCAATCAGCTCACAAACCGCACCCGGGTTTGCTTCTTCGCAGGTAAACATGTTCGGATAGCAGTTCTCCGGTCTTTCACAGTTCATATAATCCCTGTTGAACGGACATCTCACACCCACTTCGCCGGGGTTGCCGCTGCTTGCCGGACACGTTCCCGACGGTGCATATGTATAACCCAAGTCTTCGCAATCGAAATTGACTTCCGTTGATTTTGCGCAGAAATATGCTAAAATATTAAATTCATCAACTGTCGGACAAATATATTCTTCACATTGAGAACATCTGATATTGTTGCCGTTAACATCTATTGTGTCGATATAAGTCATCGGCTCCGTACAACCGTCAAGCCTATCGCGGCAACCGTTTGAGCTCCATCCGTTCGCGACATCGCATTCGCAACCCGTATATGACTTAACACCGCTCGGATCTTCGCACATATACCTTTCATCAAGCGGCTCTCTTAATCCCGTTTCATGACAAAAATATTGATACTCATCGCTACAAATACAGTCTTTGTAATAAGTTCTGCCGTTCGGTAAAACGCAAGCGTCAACGCCTACCGTGTTTTTATAGTCTTTACAATGCCCAAGTCCATCGCCTTCGTATTTATATTCAGGCGAACATTTTAAGTACTTTGCCGCACATCCGCATTCCGTCGTATTTCCTTCCGTACAAACATATTCAGGGTGTTCTTCTAATTTATAGGTATCCGCACGGCAATAACATCTGTAATATGTTTTTCCGCCTTTTACGCAGCTGACCTGTTCTTGTCCTTCAGGGCAAGGTGTTGTTTGGTCAAAGCCTTCGCAGTTGGCATATTGCGCGTCCGACAAACAGCTTGTGTCGCCTCCGAACACACCCGGCAAGAAACATACTTTCGCCTCGGCAGAACTGATTATACTTAAAGAAATTAAAAACAAAAACGCCTGTATTTTACGCATCGCAAAGCATCCTAAAAAATTCTTTTTAATCAAGAATATCCCCAAAAAGACAAATCGTCAAGGGTTTTCTCAAGATATTATAGAGCAAATTCTATTTTTTTTATATGAATATTTTGTTAAAGTTTTAAAATCTTTGATCAGGATTTTTTTATTTTTTTCAGATAAGCACATTATTTCATTTTCTTCTTGCATTTAAAGTCTGACGGTTTTAATAATAAAGGGCAAGAAATAAAACAAAGAGGAAAAAATGAACGAATATCGCACACATACCTGCGGCGAGCTCCGCAGTTCAGATGTCGGCAAAAAGGTTTTGCTTGCCGGCTGGATTCATCGCAAACGCAATTTGGGCAATCTGTGTTTTGTTGATCTCAGAGATCATTACGGCATCACTCAATGTGTTTTTGATTCCGCTTCCGATTTGTTTGAAACGGTCCAAAACCTAAAACCTGAAAGCGTTATCGGCGTTGAAGGCGAAGTTGTTATGCGCGAAAGCGTCAATAAGAATATACCGACAGGTGACATTGAAATCAAAGTCAGCCGATTAACCGTCCATTCCGAAGCCGACACCCTGCCTTTCCAAGTTTCATTTGAAGACGATGCGCCGGAAGACATTCGCTTAAAATATCGCTTTTTAGATTTAAGGCGCGAGCGTGTCCACAGCAATATCGTTTTGCGCTCTAAGGTAATTAAACGTATGCGCGAGCTCATGATCGAACAAGGCTTTACCGAATACCAAACGCCGATTTTAACAGCCTCGTCGCCTGAAGGTGCGCGTGACTTTTTGGTTCCTTCCCGCATCAACCCCGGAAAGTTTTATGCGCTTCCTCAAGCGCCTCAACAATTCAAGCAGCTTTTAATGGTTTCCGGCTTTGATAAATATTTTCAAATTGCGCCTTGTTTCCGAGATGAAGACCCCCGTGCCGACAGGTCGCCCGGCGAATTTTATCAGCTCGATATGGAAATGAGTTTTGCCACACAAGAAGATGTCTTTAAGGTTTTGGAATATACCATGGGCACGATTTTTGAAGAATTTTCAAACGGGCGTTCCGTGTCTAAGGCTCCTTTTGAACGCATTGCCTTTAAGGATGCCATGCTTAAATACGGTTCTGATAAGCCTGATTTAAGAAATCCGCTTATCATTCAAGATGCCACCTCTTTGTTCGGTCAATCCGGTTTCAGCGTTTATGACACAAAAGTTCAGTCCGGCGAACAAATCCGCGCCATTGTTGCCCCCAAAGCCGGCGACAAGCCGCGTTCCTTCTTTGACAAGTTTGATGCTTTTGCCAAAGAAAATGATATGGGCGGCATGGCTTATATTGCCTTTTCTCAAAGCGGTGCGAAGGGTTTGGCTCGTTTCTTTAACGACAATCAACTCACTCATATTAAACAAACACTTGGGGCAAATGACGGCGATGCTGTTTTCTTTATGGCAGGTCCCTTAAAGAAGTTGACCAAGTTTTCAGGTGTTGTTCGCAACAAAATCGCTCAAGAGCTTGATTTGTTTGAAAAAGACAGTTTCAGACTTTGCTGGATCGTTGATTTTCCGTTTTATGAAGAAAATGAAGAAACGGGCGCCGTTGAATTTTCGCATAACCCGTTTTCGATGCCTCAAGGCGGCATGGATGCACTCCTTAATAAAAACCCGCTTGATATCTTAGCTTATCAATATGATATGGTCTGCAACGGGGTTGAGCTTGCTTCGGGCGCCGTTCGCAATCACAAGCCCGAAATTATGTATAAAGCCTTTGAAATTGCGGGTTACGGCCACGATGTCGTTGACAGCAAATTCGGCGGTATGATTAATGCTTTCCATTACGGCGCACCGCCGCACGCAGGCGCGGCCCCCGGCGTTGACCGTACGGTGATGCTTCTTTTAGACGAGCCGATTATCCGTGATGTCATTATCTTCCCATTAAACGGAAAGGCTCAAGACTTGTTGATGCAGGCTCCGAACACCGTTACCGAAGAACAGCTTAAAGAGCTTCACATCAAGCTTGATTTAGAAGAAAAAGACTAAGGAAAAGCTGCCGTAAGGGCAGCTTTTTTTTACAGGCTTCTTGCTTTTATTAAGCTTTTTTCTTCTTTGCCTGTTTCAAATTGTATGGCTTCCTGACATGTATAATCAGTACCGTCTACCAAATACCTGAATGCCCACCCGATTGTGCATTCATAGCCGCAACTTAAAGGATATTTTGTGCAAACGAGCTCTCTCCCGTTTCTTTTAGCGCCCGGGCGGTCATAAAAATAGCCGCTTCCGCATAAACGTTCGCAATTTTCGTTATATATGGCTTTTTGCCCCATGCTTTGACCGAAAGCCGTTTTTGCGACGCAAAAAACAAATAATGCAATTAAAAAACTTTTTTTCTTCATTTTTGCCCTCTTTTGTTTGAACTTAACATACCCCTAAACCTTTATCAATATTTTTGTCAAAAAAACTTCTTGATTTGTGACTAAAATTGTGTTATGTTAATTTTACAACTATGTATTAGTTAGATATTTTTTATTAATCAAGAGAGGGAACGGGACGTGCCATAGGACACACCCTCTTTAAACAAGCCCAGATGTTTATGTCTGATTTTGAAAAAGACGATCTCAAAAAGACCATCAGCGCCCTCAAAACCTACCGCGCCGGTTGGGCAAATGACATCCGCGAGGGTTGGGACGTTGCCATTAAAGGCGCAAAAGAGCTCACATTCGAGCTTTATGAGGTTTCCGGCTGTATCATCCTCGCCTTGGAGCAGCTCATCAAAGGCTCCTCTCGGGACAAAATGGCCATGATCATGGTCAGAGCCAAACTTGAGGCCCTTGTCAAATCTCAAATTTTTGATGATTTCGACAGCTTGGGTGAGGCCGGCATCTGCAATGTTGTAACCAAGGCCACAAAACACCACATCCGCGTGATGTTTGACTGCCTTGACACGCTTACCGATTAAGATAAAAGCCTTCCGAACGGAAGGCTTTTATCTTTATTTTAAGTATACATACTCCGACCTGCAACGCGAATCATCGGCTCAATATTTTTTGCGACCGGATATCGCTGTTCCTGCTCAACACTGCATATCCTTTTTACAAAGTCATTTTTGTATTTTTCTTCAATATTTAAAAGTGAGAGCTGATGGTCCCAAATATGCGCTATTTTATCCATATCTGCGCTTATATATCCCCCTAAATCATTGATATGGTTGCGCTCTGCACCGCTGATGATTCTTTCCATCATTTCCGTTCGATATTCGATTAACGTCGGATATTTGCTGTGTTCTTTAGCGTGCTTGAATGAACCTGTAATCAAACCATGCGCCAAATAAAGCGGGGTATTAAAACCTTTGGTGTGATTCATATTAATCCCCGGATGCTGCGTATAAAACGGCTGAATATCAATTACTTGAAGTCTTTTATTTGCCGCGTCGAGCAATATATTTCCCATATTGCTGAACCAACCGCAATTTCCCGTATCGATTGAATATCTTTTTGACGATAAAAAGTGTAGATCATCATAAACATCATCAATGGCTTTATCCGGCAAATTCAGCATTGTCTGCGAAAGCGCCATAGTTTTCATCAAGGCTTCATCACTTGAGGGTTCGTTCTGACCCGGCTTCCAAATTTCGATTGAAAACCCCGGAGCATACCAACAAAGCGTAACCATCGCCATATGCTCATCATGTTCATCAAGCCCCATATACGCCACCGCCTGACCATAATTTCTTCCTTCAAAGATATCTTTTTGCAGCGTAAATTTTTCGTCAAATATTTGTTGAGCCAAAATCTCAAATGATGGCGCTTCATTGCTGACACGAACCGTAAATTTCGGGTTTGTATGAACCTTATAAACTTTAGCCTCTTCTCCCATTCCCAAAGGGCGTTCGCTCATGGCGAACAAAACCTCGTCAACGGTTGGCAAAAAACGTTCTATCATGTTTTATTTTCTCCGATTTTTGCCATAAGATACAAAAAAAATTTTCCGTTGTCAAGTTTTGTCTAAAAAAATCTATTATATAAAAATGATAATATAAATGACTAATGTTATTGCCATCTTTTATAGACGAAAAAGCAAAAAATCAGGCCGTTAAAAACAGCAAAATCAAAACAAAAGGTATCAGCCAACGCAAGACAAATTTGAAATACGTTTTGAAATGTTTTGATTTTATTTGCAAATTATGAGATATTTGCGGAAAGATTTTCCACCCCATAAACACACAAATAATCAATTCAATCATCCCGAGTGTATACGTCCCCGTTAAATAATCAATCGCTTCAAATAAATTTTTTCCATGGATATTGAACTTGAATATGCCCGTAAATGAAGCCAACACAACCATTGTCAAACCAAAATTGAGAAACAAAATCAGAAAAGTTGCTTTTTTGCGGCTAATCTTCTCTTTTTCGGTAATAATATTGATAATCACTTCGTACATCGAAATAATCGACGTCAGTGCTCCCAAAAACAGCAAAACGAAAAAGGCCAACATTAAAACTTTACCACCGAACATCTGTTTAAACACAAAAGGCAATGTCACAAAACTCAATGTTGCACCTTGATTTAATTCCAAATGAAAAGCAAAAACCGTCGGCACAACAATCATGGAAGACAAAAGGGCAACAATCGTATCGAGCGCCACCACATATAAAGCTGATTCTTCAATATTAACATCTGCTTTCAAATACGAGCCGTAAACAAAACATACACCCAACCCCAAAGAAAGAGAATAGATAGATTGCCCAAGTGCAAGCAATGTTAAGTGCGCAAAGGTTTTCCATTCAAATCCGTCTGTCCCGAAACCAAGTTTTGCCCAATCCGGATAAAAGAGATATTTAAACCCTTCTTTTGTACCCGGTATAAAAGCAATCCAGCAAACCATAAATATGAGAAGAAAAAACAATATTGGCATCAGATAAAATGAAATTTTCTCAATTCCTTCTTTAACGCCTCGTATTAAAATTTGCATCGTGACAAATAGGCTTAAAGCAATCCAAAACAATTGCATCAAATATGATGACGATAATGTTTCAAAGAGTGACTCGTTAATCGCCAAAGGCTTTATCATCAAAAGATTACGCACGCCCAGTGTCACATAAGAAAGAGTCCACCCAATCACAATAACATAAACGCTTGTCACAGCAAACAGATTAAACAAATTTGCAAAGCCGACCGTCTTCCCCCATAATCCGGATATTTTTTTCCGGCTGACTTTTTGAAAGGCATCAACAATATTGATTTGAGCAATTCTGCCGAATGTTAATTTGGCAATCAATAAAAAATATCCCAAACCTATTGTGCAAATTACATACATCAACAAAAAAACGCCGCCACCATTTTGAGCGATCAAATAAGGAAACCGCCAAATATTGCCAAGCCCTATAGCCGAACCTGCCGTTACTAAAATAAAACCTAATTTTGAGCCCCATCGTGCACGCATTTTTTTAAATCCTTTTCAAGATTTTTGTATAAACACAAAAGCGGAATCTATATTATTCTATGTTCTTGTCAAGTATTTTTTGTAAACAAAAAAGCCACCTTGAAAGGTGACTTCTTTGCATTGGTGCGCTTTCTAAAGCGATTATCGGACTGAATTTTATGATGATTATGGGCAGTTAGAATATAAGTTGGAGATGCTTTCAGAGCGAAAGAGAAAATTGCGTTTCTTCTCTAGTCTGTTTTACCTCCCCTTATTATTCCTAATTTGCGAGATTCTAGTTATCATATCTGCTTTATTGAGCGTTGAGTTTTTTTCTTTTTTTTCTAATATAGACGCAACTTTTTTTTGATAGTCAGGTAAAGATAAACCTAAATCATTAGCATTCCTCACCTCTTGTAGCTGGTAACAGTAGGATGCTTCGTCGACGTCGATTCTCCAGTCATCTTCATCCTCTTGATTCAATGTTTTTTCTATAACAAAGTCCCTAAAATCCTCTCCTATGACTTCATCTAATAAGGTTTCGATTTCTTCAGGTCCTATATCTCTCTCAGCAGAAAATTCAGCAGAAAATGTTGCACCAATAATTTTGTTGTTTTCTACTTTTAGATTATAATCCACATCCTCAAAATTGGCATTAAATACGGTAAAGTATCCATCATAACTCTTACTCATTTCTATTCTCCTTTATCAAATCGTGATAATAATTTCATTTTATCTCTCCCGAAAATTTTGTCAAGTATTTTTTGTAAACAAAAAAGCCACCTTGAAAGGTGACTTCTTTGCATTGGTGCGCTTTCTAAAGCACTTATCGGAGAAGAAAATACGCAAGAATATAAAGTATTGAACGATAAGTTGATATTATTTTTTAATCAAATCAAAAATAATTGAATAACTTTTCTCAATATCAACATTATTCGGATATGCTAAAAGTTTGCTTTGATATAAAATATTGCTTTGAGAATAGTTATACAAATTTTCTAAATTCACACTTAAATCTTCTTCTATTTTAAGCATTGGAGCTATAAGTTGGTTAATAAAGCTTTGCCCTAATATACGATTAATCTCAAAACCTATATTACTTAAATAATTCAGCATTTTTTCATACTCTATAACGGATAAATGGAATGGATCTAAGCTTTTTCCATTTTCATCAACCATCTCATTTTGCGAGTTCGGAAAAGATAAAATAAGCCTACCATCGGAGGGTAAGATATTATAAAATTTTTCGATAACTGCAAAAGGATTGGGAGTATGCTCTATTGTTTCAAAACTAACAATCGTTGTTATATTGTATTCTAATAAATTCAAATTTTCATTCAAATCAGCTTTAATAAATTTAAGATTGTTTTGCTTATAATTTTTCCTTGCGATTTGAAGATATTTTTCATTGATATCAGCTCCTAAAACAAATTTTGCTTTTTGAGCAAGTAAATTGCTTCCATAACCTGTTGCACAAGCAATGTCTGCAACAATATCTTTTTCTGAAATATTATCCAACGCATAAAGATACCGTCCGCAATGTTCAAGTTTCATAAAGAAATTTTGCGGATTTTCATCAAAAGGATTACAGAATTCATTATTTATGTAATTTTCTATCATGTTGAGAACATAATCTAAAAATTTTAAAAAATATTAAAAGTCCGATAGAAAACGAAAAATTGCTATTTTCAAAAACGAAACAATCGGACTTACGACCCCACTTGTTAGCAAGGCTTCGCTTCGGTCGTTATCACTTTCCTTACTCAGCCGCTAACGGCGCACGTTACGCGTTAAAACAACACGTCGGTGTTCTTTTAACTGCGCCGCTACCAATGACGTGAAAGAGCACTTATTGGATAATGACGGGGTTGTGCCTTGTTCAAGCCTATCTCATCAATGCAAAAAAGCCCACTTTTAAGTGGACTTTTTTGTATTGGTGCCGCTAGTAAGAATCGGACTTACGACCCCGTCATTACCAATGACGTGCTCTACCCCTGAGCTATAGCGGCTCAAATAACAGCCTATAAACATAATCCTTAAAATGACGGGGTCTACTCCCCCGCCTTGTCGTCATCGGCTCGCTGCGGTCATTCTCATTTCCCTTGCTTGCCGACGTTGTTGGCGCGTTGCAGACGAAAACAACATTTAGAGGTTGTTTTCGCTTAGCCGCTACCAATGACGTGCTCTAAACCTAAAGCTATAGCGGCTTCAGTTAAATCTAAAACATACCAAAAAAATAAGAATGTCATCCCTCGATTGCCTTGGCAATCGTCAAGGGATCTTCAAATTTTTTCTTACCATACACGCGCTTTCAAAAAAATCAAGCAAAATTTTATTTCAGTTCAAATATTTTTTTATATCCTCTTTTTCAAAATCGACATTTTCAAAAAATTTCTCTTCACATATTTCTTCTGAAACATTCATATAAATTCTCGGACAAATATCTTCTTCGCAAAGCATTTCTTTGATTTGTTTTATAACATGCTCATCTGCGTTGAAGCTCTCTCCAAACTTCATCACAACAACTTCCGGACGCACTTCTTTTGCTATTTTCAAAAACTGATAAATATTATCCGTTTGATAACAATCCTCTAAAAATTCAGCCCTTTCGCCCTCATTTGAAAAAAACATCATCATCAGCCATATCCTTTTTTATGGCTTTAATATAGTCTTCTTTTTCTGATTTTTAAGCGTTTTGCTTTAAATAAGCCTCAAGCGTATTTTCAAGGAGCATCGCAATCGTCATCGGCCCCACGCCGCCCGGCACGGGTGTAATGTATGACGCAACTTCTTTGACTGCCTCAAAATCCACGTCTCCGCCGAGTTTTCCGTTTTCGTTTCGACATATTCCGACATCAAAAACCATCGCGCCTTTTTTAACCCAATCTGCCTTAATCAGCTTTGATACCCCTGTTGCCGAAACAATTAGATCCGCATTTTGACACAGTGTTTTTAGGTCTTTGGTATGCGAATGCGCAATCGTTACCGTGCAATCTTTTTGAAGAAGAAGCATTCCCATCGGCTTTCCGACAATCGTCGAGCGCCCGATAACCAACGCATTTAAGCCCTTGATATCAACCCCCGTCGTTTCAATCAGCCTCAAAACCCCTTTCGGTGTTGCCGCAATTGTTGCCTTATCCGATCCGTTTTGCAACAACCCTATATTGTAAGGATGGAACCCGTCCACATCTTTTTTGGGCTCAACCTTTTCAAGCAACGCTGCAGAATCAATCCCTTTCGGCAATGGTAATTGTATCAATATTCCGTTAACATCGGAATCATTGTTCAGATTTTCAATCAACTGTTCAATTTCCGAGGCTTTAACGCCTTCTTCAAGATGGAACAGCTCTGTTTCGATGCCGACCTCAGCGGCTGCTTTTTGTTTGTTTCTCACATAAATTTCGCTCGGACCATCATTTCCGACCAATATGACAGCCAATTTCGGCTTTTTTTCCATCAGGCTTATTTTTTCTTTCAGCGTTTCTCTTATTTGAGCGGCTATTTCTTTACCATTTATAATTTGTGCACTCATCTGAGCAGGTTCTCCAGTTTGCTTTCCAAATCCGTATCCGTTTCAATCATTAGCTTTTTATAGCGATCTGTTTCGCCGCTTATTATTTTGATTGAAGATTTTGCAATATCAAGCATCTTTGATAAAAAGTCAAGTAATTCTTTGTTTGCCTTTCCTTTTTCAGGCACAGATATCACATTGATTTTTAAGAAGGCTTCTCCTTTGGCGTCTTCCATAATGCCGTTTGTTTTAACCAAAGAAGAGTTAGGCGTTAACCTAACTCTTAACAGATAGCCTTCTTTTCTCTTTTCAAAAAAGTTCAATTAAATAACTGCTTCTGCCAAGGCGTTTAAAAGTTGCCCGATAAAGTATAAAATAAGCAACAAAATAAATGGTGACGCATCAAAATCCGCGAATGGCGGAATTTTAGCACGAATTCTGCTGTAAACCGGCTCTGTCAGCTTCTTTAAAATTTCAACAAACTTTTCGGCATATTTGTTTTTGACCGTTAAAATCTTAAAATGCATCAACCAATAAACAATGATTTCCACGATAACGATTTTGACGTATATATCTAAAACCAAAGCTATCGTTTTGAACACAGGCAACAATAAAACACCCATTTTTATTCTCCTAAAAAAATAATCACTTTGACAAAGTTTATTGCATTCTATCTGAATTAAATCTTAACGTCCAGCAAATTCTTGCATTTTATCAGAACTTTTATTTCTTTTTTGCTTTTCGCGCACCCCTATACTTTCCTTCGGGTTTTCTTCTTGCGCCATTTCATCTAAAACTTCGTTTAACAAACGCTTATAATAGTCATAATCTTGAGCCAAATCGACATCATCGCTTCTGCTGATACCCAGTTCTTTCCTTTTTTCGTAGGGTGCATCATATCCGAACGGCAGATTTTGAAGATTTTTGAAATATTGATAATAAGGTTTCGCCGCATCAAATTCCGCTCTTGTTGTAATAACTGAGGCATCTTGCCTTGTTAAAAACAAAATCGCCGAGCGTATTTCTCTGATTTTTTGGACTTTGTAACGAACCGCCCTCATTCTTTGAGGTGCAGACGGTGCATGGCTTTCCTGATACAGCCCCAAACAAACCATCAATGCCTTTTCTCTGAGCGAAAGCAAACTTAAAAACATCACCCGCTCTTGTGCATCTTTTTCGCTGATATACCCGTCATTTAGGTCTTTTAAGATATTTGTTGTTGTTTTGAGCAAATCAAAATATTCTCTTGTATCCGTATCCGATTTTGCAAACAAACTTTCCTCATTTGGCGGACATTCTATTGCGTGCGCAATCATAAATCTTAAATCTTCCGCACTGATTTTTTTGATTTCGGTCAGCTTAATTGAGCGATCCGAGGGCGCAAAAACCAATTCTCTGACAACTGTTTTAATGCGTTTTTCTTCAACTTCCGGATATTTTTTAAGCACAATATCCGCTAATATTTTCTGAACAGATATGTCTGCATCGTCTTTCATAGATTAGTCTTCTTCAAAAATAATTTTTTCCTGCTCTTTCCATATCACATAGTCGATGATCCATGTGCTGATTTGCTCTACTTTTTTGATTTCAATACCCGTTACGGCCGCAACTCTTCCGATAAATAAAATTTCTTCATCTCCAAGCTCATAATCCATATGCCCCAAACGGAAAAGCTCTTTAATCAGCTCCATTGCCACACGTCTTTCGTTTAATGTTTTCAGCTCGGACAATATTTTTTGCTCACTTGCCGGCTCAAAGATTTTGGCTAAGTTTTCAATTTTATACTTATTTGCCATTTTTTTGATAAATTTTGCTTCGCCCTGATCAACTTTGCCGTCAATTTTTGATGCATACAGCAAGGTTTTTAAAAAAACTATTTTTTGCTCTTCATCGAGCATATCCATAATTTCTTTCTTTAAGACTTTTGCTTCTTTAATCATGTTAAAATTCCTCTTGCTCAAACTTTTTTTCATTATCCGTCTTTTTATTTAAATTTTATTTAAAATATCAACATTTTTTCTGCCTTTCAAACCAAAGCTTGCAATTTTTAAATATCCGTGTTAGTTTTGCTATCAGTTTGTAACTTTTAATTTGTGTAAAATGATTGAACAGAAACGAAAACTCGGCATCATTGCCGGCGGCGGCGATATACCGAAAATTCTTATCCGATATTGCCTTGACCATCAGATTGATCATTCCGTTCTTGCTATTTCAGGCAATGCTGATGAAACTTTTTTTAATGATGAAAATTGTCTTAAGCTGCGTATCGGTCAAGCCGGCACGGCGTTTGACTATTTTAAAAAGCAAAAAGTTCAAGATGTCGTTATGATCGGCACAATCCGCCGTCCCTCCTTGTCTGATTTGGTTCCTGATTTGCGCACGACCGCTTTTTTTGCAAAAATCGGTCTTAAATCCTTGGGTGATGATGGCATTTTGCGCGCTCTTGTCAAAGAAATCGAACAAGAGAACATGAAAGTTGTCGGTATTCACGAAATTATGCCCGAAATTTTGCTTTCGCAAGGTATTTTAACCAAAACAAAACCTGACAAACAAGCCCTTGCCGACATTGAGCGCGGCGTTGAAGTTGCGTTTAAGCTCGGTGAGCTTGATGTCGGTCAAAGCGTTGTTGTCCAGCAAGGTCTTGTTTTAGGTGCTGAAGGTATTGAGGGCACAGATGAGCTTATCAAACGTTGCGGTTCATATAAGAGAAAAGGAAGCGGCGGTGTTTTGGTGAAATTAAGAAAACCA
The DNA here is from genome assembly GCA_905235385.1 of uncultured Alphaproteobacteria bacterium. Classification (GTDB taxonomy): domain Bacteria; phylum Pseudomonadota; class Alphaproteobacteria; order RF32; family CAG-239; genus UBA1254. Next base: position 16,503 of record CAJOLB010000008.1, read on the forward strand.
AGGCAGGATATGCGTTTTGACTTGCCGACAATCGGTCTTCAGACCATCGAAAATGCTCATACTTCCGGCTTAAGGGGCTTAGCCGTTCATGCCGGAAATGCTCTTATTGTTCAAGAAAAAGAAGTTATTAAATTAGCCGATAAATATAAAATGTTTCTTATCGGGATTAATCCGGCGGAGTATATGTCATGAAAATCTATCTCATTGCCGGCGAACCTTCCGGTGACCTTCTCGGCTCACGATTGATGCGAGCCATGGTGGCTAAAAACCCTGATGTCGAATTTTTCGGCATCGGCGGTGAAACGATGCAGCGTGAGGGGCTTAAGTCTCTTTTTGATATTTCCGAACTTGCCGTTATGGGCATCTTTGAGGTTATTCCGAGTATTCCCCGAATTTTGGGGCGGATTAAACAAACTGTTAAAGACATTGAACTCATTGAACCTGACGCGATTGTAACCATTGACAGTTGGAGTTTTTCTGCACGTATTCACAAGGCTCTGCGCAAAAAGAAGCTCGGCATTCCTCAGATTCATTATGTTGCGCCGCAGGTTTGGGCTTGGAAGAAAAAACGTGCCAGAACGATGTATAAATATATTGACTGCCTGCTCACTCTCTTTCCCTATGAACCGAAATATTTTACTCCTTTTCATTTAAGGGCTGAATTTGTCGGACATCCTGTCATTGAAAGCACAATCATCTATGGTAACAAAGACGATTTCCGTGAGCGTTTTAATATTGCCGACGACGCCCAAATTATGGCGATTTTGCCCGGATCCAGAAAAAACGAAGTCGCGCGGCTTTTGCCTGTTTTTTTAAATGCCGCAAAAAAGTTTTATCAAACCAATCCGAATTTTGTTTTTGTTATTCCGACCGTTCATACCGTTGAACAAAAAGTTCGTGAAATGACGGCTCATTGTGATTTACCGCTTATTGTCTTAAACACCGAATCTGACCGTCATGATGCTTTCAAGGCCTCAGATGTTGCCATTGCGGCTTCCGGAACGGTTGCGCTTGAGCTTGCGATGATTGATGTGCCCCATTTGATTGCCTATAAAGTTTCGCCTTTTACGGCTTTTTTGGCGCGTCATTTCTTAAAAATCGAATTTGTCAACCTTTCAAACATTTTGCTCGGACGTGAAATCGTGCCTGAATTGCTTCAGGAAAATTGCACCGAAGACAAAATTTTATATTATGTTTCGTCGTTTTTGAAAAAAGAGGATTTGTATGAACGCCAGATTGACGGCTTCCAAAAAGTCAAAGAAATCTTGGGTTTTTCTGAACAAACACCGAGTTCAAATGCCGCCGATATTATCTTTAACATTGTTCAGGAAGGAAAACGTTAATGTTCTTAGTCAAACGCATTTCTCAACGCCTTTTAAGCGAGCAAACCAGATGGTTTTTATGGTGCCCGATTGTTTTAATGCTCGGCATTTCTTTTTACTTTTGGCTCCCCTCTGAACCCTCGCTGATTAAACTTTTGCTGATTGTTGAGGCCTTTTTGTTTTTGTTATATATCTACCGCCAAAACGGACCTTTGTTTTTTATTTTTCTCACACTCTTTATTTTTACGCTCGGCACTTTTAATACCAAGCTTCATACTCATTTTATCGCCAAACACGTTTCGATGATTGAAGAAAAAGAAACGACTTATCTTAAAGGGCATATTTTTAAGGTAGATTATAATAACAAAGGCAAAATGCGTTTATGGCTTGACGACGTTTCTGATTATGACAACAAAAGAGAGGGATATTATCGTGTAACGTTGCAATCAAAAGAAAACAAGTTTGATTTAGGCTCTTGTGTTGAGCTCGTTGCCACATTGATGCCGCCCTCTTCCGTCCTTTATCCCGACGGTTTTCAATTTGATCGCCAGGCTTTTTATCAGGGCATATCCGCAACAGGTTATGCCGAAAGCAATGTTTTTGAAACGGATTGTTCTTATAAGCCTCGCATAACCGATCGTGTTAAAGAATCCGTGGCTATTGCCCGCGAGAAAATCTCAAAATACATTTCAAAACATCTTTCTGCCGAACAATCAGCTGTTGCTTCCGCTATTTTAGTCGGCGACAAGAGCCATATTGAAGAACCTCTTTACAAACAATATCGTGATTCCGGTCTGGCGCACTTTTTGGCAATTTCAGGCCTGCATATGGGTTTTGTGACCATGTTTGCCTTTTTCCTTATTCGTCTTCTCATGGCCTTTTTCCCGTTTTTGGCGCTCAATTTTTCCTCTAAAAAAATTGCTTCCGTTGTTGCGATTGTTTTCGGCTTAATATATTTAATCATTTCCGGCTTTTCCGTATCGGCACTACGCGCTTTTATCATGACCTCTCTCATCTTTTTGGGCTTTATCTTCGATCGTCAGCCTATTTCCATGCGCACTGTTGCCATTGCGGCACTTATTGTCTTAATGATTGAGCCGCAAGTTTTGCTCACGGCTTCTTTTCAAATGTCGTTTGCCGCCGCTGCCGGTTTAATTGACTTTTATGAGGCTCACGGTCACAGATTTCATTTCAACAAGTCAAAACCGACGCATTACGTCTTTTATTACTTTATCGGGGTTTTGATTGCATCTGCTGTTGCAACCGCCGCCACAATGCCTTTTACTTTTTATCATTTCGGCACTTTTGCGCCATACACCCTTCTCGGAAACTTCCTTGCCGCACCGGTTATCGCGTTTCTTGTCATGCCGTTTATTTTCTTGGCACTTTTATTAATGCCGTTCCATATAGCTTTGTTACCTCTTAAAGTTGTCGGTCTGGGCATTTCTTTATTAAATCACATTACATCTTTTGTTTCCGGCTTGCCGCATGCTGACTTTAATGTGCCTCAAATGCCGATGTGGGCCTTTTTCCTTATCATTTTCGGCGGTTTATGGCTTACCTTGTGGCGCAGAAGATGGCGTCTTTACGGTCTTGTCTTTATTGCTGTCGGTCTTTTGGGTTTTTGCTTTGTACGCTCACCTGATGCCTTATATACCGCTGACGGCAAAACCATCGGCATCAGAGCGCCAAACAATCATCTTTTTGTTTTCGCTCACAAACAAAACAAATTTGTTCAATCGATATGGGGACGCAAATATAAAACCATTATTCCCGCTCAAAGCTTAAAAAGCATTGATGCCGCTTCTCTTGAATGCAAAAAAGGCAGTTGCACCTATCTCGGACTTTTTGAATTTGATTTAGACGGTCACTTAAAATTCTATCGCCAACCTATCGATTATGTTGCCGACAAAGGCGGTGCAATATACTTTTATAAGAATGGCGCAAGGAAAAAAGAAATACGAAAAGCCGTCGGCTATCGCCCGTGGAATACCGTTAAAACCGCTCAAACAAAAGACCTCTGATTTCAGAGGCCTTTTTTTTAACAACGCTTTTTCAACTAAGCTGTTTTTTTCTCGTCTTCATCAAAGCGATAAAGTTCTTTAACCGATACTGTCTTATCGACAATTTGAACTTTGCTTAAAATATGATCGACGATTTTTTCTTCCATCACAGGAGCTTTTAAGGCCTCAACAGCCTGTTTGTTTTTCAAATAATAGTCGAAAACGGCTTTTTCCTGTCCCGGATATCTCTTAGCTTCGTTCATAATTGCCTTATTGATGTCGTCAGGGGCAATTTGAATCTTTTCGGCAACACCGACTTCCGAAAGCAACAAGCCCAATTTCACACGGCGATTTGCGATATCTTTGTATTCTTTCAACAAATCTTTTTCTGACTTAGACTTTTCGTATTCATCTAACTCATTATGCTCTTTAGCGTGTTCATATTGCTTAACGATATTATCGTATTCGGCGTTAACCAATTTTTCGGGCACTTCAATTTTATATTCTTTATCCAAAGCGTCTAAAAGCGCACGTTTTAACTTCATCTTTGAAGCATTTTCATAATCTTCTTTAATGCGATCCGAAACTTTTTGCTTTAATGAAGCCAAATCTTTTTCGCCCAAAGAAACTGCAAACGCATCATTGATTTCTGTTTTCTTCAAAACTTTCAATTCTTTGATAACAACAGCAAAAACAGCATCTTTTCCGGCCAAATCTTTTGCGTGATAATCTTCGGGGAATTTAACTTTCACATCAACTTTATCGCCTTTTTTCTTGCCGATTAATTGATCTTCAAATCCCGGAATGAACGAATTTGAGCCAAGTTCCAAAGGATAATCCGTTCCTTTGCCGCCTTTGAATTCAACCCCGTCGATTGAACCCGAAAAATCAATAACGGCAATATCGCCTTTTATTGAAGCTCTGTCTTCCGTAACGGTTTGTGTTTCTCTTCTTGATTGAGCCACATATTCCAAAGATTTTTCGATTTCTTCGGCCGGCACTTCCGCCATTTGTTTTTCAAGCTTGATCTTTGAAAAATCACCGAGCTTAATTTCCGGCAAGGTTTCAACCTCTAAAGTGAACTCAATATCTTTTCCGTCCTCAAATTTGCCGAGTTTGATTTCAGGCTCCATCGCCACGCGCAGATTTTTGTCTCTGATAATTTCGGAAACGCTCTTTTGAACCAAAAAGTCCAAAGCCTCGCCCAAAGCCGCACCGCGATATTTTTGATTGAGCATCGAGACCGGCGCTTTTCCGGGCCTGAATCCCGGCAATTTTGCGCCTTTTGCCATTCTTGCAATGCGATTTTGAACTTCTTTTTCAAATTCGTCAGCTGCAATCACAGCCGTGCATGAAAAGGTTAATCCCTTTGTTTTTTCTTGACTTATTTTCATATTTTTCTCTTTATAAAATGGTGCGGACGGAGGGACTTGAACCCGCACGCCTTTCGGCACCAGATCCTAAGTCTGGCGCGTCTGCCAATTTCGCCACGTCCGCGGTTAAAATTTTTTGACTGCCCTGATACTACTTAAAAAAATATTAAAATCAAGAAAAATAATAAAATCTGTTGCATATTCTTTAAAATTTTGTAATATGCCTCAACAATTTGAGATTTTTTAAAGAGAAAAGAAATAAATGTCTGAAACCAAAGTAACAAAGCGAAAAACCTTTGCCATTATTTCGCACCCTGATGCCGGTAAAACAACCTTAACCGAAAAACTTTTGCTTTTCGGCGGTGCAATTAACGCTGCAGGCGCCGTTAAAGCGAGGGGCGAAAACCGCCGTGCGCATTCCGACTGGATGAAAGTTGAGCAAGAGCGCGGTATTTCGGTTGCTTCGTCGGTGATGACCTTTGAATATCAGGGGCTTACTTTTAACCTTCTTGACACCCCCGGTCACGAAGATTTTTCGGAAGATACTTACCGTGTTTTAACGGCAGTCGACTCGGCTGTGATGGTTTTGGATTCGGCAAAAGGTATTGAATCTCAAACAAAAAAGCTTTTTGAAGTTTGTCGCCTGCGCAACATTCCGATTTTAACTTTCATCAACAAACTTGACCGCGAAGGCTTAGATCCTTTTGTTCTTTTGGACGATATCGAAAAAACACTTGCTTTGGATGTAACGCCCGCGAGCTGGCCGATCGGCTCAGGCAAAGATTTTTTGGGTTGCTATGATATTTTGGGCGACCAGCTTATTTTGATGAACAAAACAGGCGACAAATCGCAAATCAATGCCGTGATTGAAACGTGCCAAGGTCTGAACGACGAAAAACTTGACAAGCTCTTGCCCGCTCATGTCGTCAAAAAACTTCGCGAAGACGCCGAAATGGTTAAAGAACTTTGTCCGAAGTTTGACTTGGATTTATATCTGGCAGGCGCCTTAACTCCTGTCTTTTTCGGCAGTGCGATTAACAACTTCGGCGTTCAGGAAATTTTAAAAGGTCTTCATAAAATTGCGCCGACTCCCCGTCCGCAAAAGGCTCTTGAGCGTGAAGTTAATGCCGATGAGCCAAAAGTTACGGGCTTTGTTTTTAAGATTCAAGCCAACATGGACCCGAAACACCGTGACCGAATCGCTTTCATGCGCCTTTGTTCCGGTCACTTTAAGCGCGGCATGAGCTTAAAACAGGTTCGTACTCAAAAAGAGCTCAAAGTTCCCACTCCTGTTATGTTTTTAGCTCAAGAAAGAGAGCTTGCCGAAGATGCTTATCCGGGCGATATTATCGGTATTCCGAATCATGGCAACTTGCGTATCGGCGACACTTTAACCGAGGGCGAAAATCTTCACTTTACGGGTATTCCTTCATTTGCCCCCGAGCTCTTAAAATCCGTTCGCGCGGTTGATCCGTTAAAATCAAAACACCTTGCCAACGCCTTAAATCAGATTGCCGAAGAAGGCGGCGCCAGCATCTTTAAGCCATCTGTCGGCTCCGATTATGTCGTCGGCGTGGTCGGCAATTTGCAGTTTGAAGTTATGGCAGACAGAATCCGCACCGAGTTTAATATTCCGGTCATTTTTGAACCGACGCAATATTATACGGCTCGATGGATTGCCTCTGATGATAAGGTTCAAATGCAAAAGTTTTTAGACGCAAATAAACTCAATATTGCAACAGACTATAACGGCGACAACGTCTTTTTGGCGCGCAACGCTTGGCATTTAAACAAATCTCAAGAAGACTTCCCCACCTTAAAGTTTTTGAAAACCAAAGAACAGATTTTTTAGTTTCTGTTTAAAGTCCAAGAACAAACATCATACGCACAACTTGCATTGCAAGCGTTGATGATATCTGACATGTTGACTTGTGTAATTGGATTATCACCATTTGGTCGGTATGTAGCTGTACCTTCGGGAAGAATCTCTATGTTGCCGTTATTAAACCACTCAATCGGTATAGAATCATACAAAAGGAATCGTAAAAATTTAAGGTTCCTTTTTTCTTTACGCTTTTGACTTATAAAACTTGTGAAGAGCTTCAAAAAATATGATGACAACCTCGTTAAAATCTGTATGATGAAGCCAGCAATTATTAAAGGAAAAAAGCATGCAACCTTTATATAAACGTATTTTAATTAAGCTCTCCGGCGAAGGTCTGATGGGCGATAAAGCTTTCGGAATGTCTCCCGATGTTTTGGGAAAAATCGCCAAAGACATTAAAAAAGTTCATGATCTTGATGTTGAAATTTGTATTGTTGTCGGCGGCGGCAATATTTTTCGCGGTGCGAAAGAAGCTTCCGAAGGCATCAACCGCAGCGTTGCCGATCAAGTCGGTATGCTCGGAACCGTTATGAACGCTCTTTATGTTCAAGACGCATTAGAAAAAATCGACATCCCTTGCCGCGTGATGTCAGGTTTGAATGTTCCTCAGGTTTGCGAGCCTTATATGTATCGCAAAGCCTTAAAACATCTCAGCCTTGGCCGTGTCGTTATTTTCGCCGGCGGAACAGGCAACCCTTATTTCACAACCGATACGGCTGCCGCTTTAAGGGCTTCCGAAATGCAATGCGATGCTCTTTTGAAAGCCACGCAGGTTGACGGCGTTTATACGGCAGATCCTAAAAAAGATCCGAAAGCCAAACGCTACAAAACCGTTTCATATGATGAGGTTTTATCCAAAAACCTTCATGTTATGGATTTAACGGCCATAACTCTCATCAAAGAAAGCCGTATTCCTATTGTTGTTTTTGAGCTTAAAAATAAAAATGCCTTTACAGATGCCGTCTGCGGCAAAGGCACCTTTACAACCATTCAAAATTAAGAGGTCAACATTATGTCAGATATTAACCAAATAAAAACAGATGCTTCAAGCCGAATGGATAAAACGCTCGAATCGCTTAAAGCCGATTTCGGCGGATTGCGTGCGGGGCGCGCTCATGTGAGCCTTCTTGACGGTATTATGGTCGAAGCTTACGGTTCGCTCACTCCGATCGCCCAAGTCGGAACGGTTTCTACCCCTGACCCGCGCACTTTGTCGGTCAGCGTTTGGGACAAATCTCTTGCAAAAAACGTTGAAAAAGCTTTAAGAGAGAGTGATTTAGGCTTAAATCCGGCTGTTGACGGAACACTTATCCGTATTCCGATTCCGCCTTTGAGTGAAGAACGCCGTAAAGAGCTTTCAAAAATCGCAAGCAAATACGCTGAGCAAAACAAAATTGCCGTGCGCAATATTCGCCGCGACAGTTTAGATGAAGTTAAAAAGCTCAAAAAAGATAATCTTATCTCCGAAGACGAAGAAAAGCGTGCCGAAAACGATATTCAAAAGCTCACGGACGATGCCGTTAAAAAGATTGATGAAATGCTTGCTTTAAAAGAAAAGGACATCATGCAGGTATAATCTTTATGAACGAACCGGTTAAACATATTGCCATTATTATGGACGGCAACGGACGTTGGGCGACAAAAAGAGGGTTGCCCCGAACGGCAGGTCATAAAAGAGGGGCTGAGGTCGTGATTGATATTTCAAAAGCCGCCAAAGAAGCAGGCGTTAAATATCTCACGCTTTATGCTTTTTCGACCGAAAATTGGAAACGCCCGAAAGATGAAGTTGATACCTTAATGAACCTTTTGCGTCAATATTTGTCCGAAAATTTTGAAGAGCTGAACAAAAACGATATTCGTATTTGTTTTATCGGCGAGCGCGAAATGCTTGCATCCGACATCATAGAAAAAATGCAATACTTGGAAGAAAAAACCAAAAACAATTCTTCCGCAACGCTTCAAATCGCTTTGAGTTACGGTTCAAGAGCCGAAATTACAAATACCGTTAAAAAGATTGCACAAAAAGTTAAAAATGGTGATATGTCGCTCGAAAGTATTGATGAAAAAACGATATCTGATATGCTCTACACAAAAGGCATTCCTGATCCGGATATCTTAATTCGAACCAGCGGCGAACAACGTTTGAGCAATTATCTTTTGTGGCAACTTGCCTATTCGGAGTTTTTCTTCACACCGACTTATTGGCCTGATTTTACAAAAGAAGAGCTCTATGAAATTATTAAAACTTATCAGTCAAGGGAGAGAAGATATGGCAAAATCTGAAACGAACGCAGCGAAAAAAGATATGTCTGCAACATATAAGCGTATTATATCGGCACTTGTGATGTTGCCTGTTGTGATAGGCACCTTATGGGTCGGTTATCCTTATGTTGATATTTTGGCCCTTATCGTCGGCGTGTTGCTCTCGTTTGAATGGGCAAATATGGTTACCTCGCGCAAACCCCTTGTTTATTTCGGCGCTTATGTTTTTGCTCTGTCGATTGCGCTTTTTGTTTTTGAAACAAAGGCGATTGTTCTTTCCGTTATCTTCACAATGCTTTTTGTTTTCTTAAAATCCCGAAAAGAAAAAGAAAATTTTTTGCTTACGCTCGGCGTGCCGTATATTTCTATCGGGGTGGGCTCTCTTGCGTGGATGTATCATGACATTTTTGCTTATGCCCCCTATAATTTTTATATGACGCTTTGGTTCTTGCTGATGGTTTGGGCAATGGATGTCGGTGCTTATATTGTCGGCACAAATGTCAAAGGTCCGAAGCTTGCGCCTTCCATCAGCCCGAACAAAACATGGTCCGGTTTGATCGGCGGAATTGTGCTTGCCGGATTGATCAGCTATGCTTTCTTTTATGTTCTCTCTTCATTTAAGCTCATCGGCATTGATTCGTACACCCAAACGTTCTTTATCTTTTTAGGTTCTTTCGTCGCCGCCATTTCTCAAATCGGTGATTTGATTGAATCTGCCATAAAACGCCATTTCAGCTTAAAAGATTCATCTCAGCTTATCCCCGGACACGGCGGCATTTTTGACCGTATTGATGGTCTTATTTTTGCCGCACCGTTTGTTTATTTCTTGTTTGCTTATGCTTTGTGGAATTTTTAATTTTAAGGTATTAAAATGTGGTTTATTAATTTTATTTACTATGTTGTTCCGTTTATTGTTCTTTTAGGCGTTCTTGTTTTTGTTCACGAGTTCGGACACTTTATTATTGCACGTTTTCTCGGCGTTCAGGTCAGCGCCTTTTCCATCGGCTTTGGTAAAAAACTTTGGGGCAGAATGGACAAACACGGCACTTACTGGAAAATTTCGGCAGTTCCGCTCGGCGGATATTGCCAATTTTTGGGTGATGGCGATGCTTCCTCTTCTTCAACGCAGGGCTTAAATGAATTAACCGATGAAGAAAAGAAACATGCATTTGCCTTTCAAAATCC
>CAJOLB010000009.1 GCA_905235385.1 uncultured Alphaproteobacteria bacterium
TCCGGTGAAACACTTATCTTGAGCGGATACGAACGCGTTGAAGATTCTGCTCAAAAATCGGGCATCGGCTCAGCAGAGAACTCAATGTTCGGCGGTTCCGTAACGGCCAGCAAAACGCGCAGCATTTTGGTTATTATGTTAACCCCTGTTGTGCTCGATTCGCCGCTTGTTCCCGAATCAAGAATGAAATATTAAGCAAAGGAAAAAAGAAGTGCTAGAAGACGCTAATTTAGATGAATACCAAGAAGGCGATTCCCCCGAAAGCGGGGACGCCAAAACTTGGGGCACCAGCTTCAAAGCCGACGGCACAAAATATGCCACGTCTTTGTTCTGGCAACCGCTGCGTAACAGCGAAGATCCGTATACCGAAATTAGCGAAGCGGCGGAAAACGTTTTAGAAGGAGCGGACTTATTCTGTGTCAAAAGAGGAAAATCTCCTCAATTCGGTCTGTGCATTGCCGACCAAGGCTATCAAAAAGGCACCCCCGTTGCAGCTGTCAGCTTAATTAACGCTCTTCCTGACACATCTTCGTTCCTTGCTGTTTTCAAAGTCGACGGCGGATGGTGGTATATCTGCGTCAGAAACGATGTTATCCTTTCCGATGGTGATATGCTGTTCTTTAACGAACAAGAAGCCAAAGACCAATTTTCATCAATGCTTGCCGTTCCGGATTGGGGCTATAAGATTGCGCCGGCCGAATGGGGACTTGATGACACAAGCGAAATTGAAGTCAGCACTCTTTTAAAAACGGCGCCGAAAGAAACCCTGCAAAAGATTCATGCCCTCCGCGGCACAAAATTGATTGCGGTTATTATCGCTGCCATTATCGTCGCCATTTGGCTTTTATCGACATTATATTCAACTTTATTTAATGCAGCACCGCCCAAACCTGTTGTTGCACCTATTGCTGTTAAAACGGTTGAACAGGCGGCGCCGCCACCCGAGCCCAAGCCATGGGAATCTATTCCTATTCCGGCACAATTGCTCGGCGCATGCTTCACGGGCGTGAAAAATGTTGTCGGCATTGCCACTCCTGGTTGGAACATCGGAGGGGTTACATGCACAACCGATGGTCTTGTTACCTCATGGCATATGGCTGTCGGACGTTTGTCTTGGATTGATAAGGCGTTAAATGAATCCGGCGTCACATTCTCAAGTCGTTCTATTTCGCCGAGCGGAACCGAAGTTGTTGCCTCAGTTCCTATTGCGAAAGTTCCGACATTCAATTCAGCTCCGAAATTAAACGGTGTTGAATTGGTCAACACAATAAACGACCTTTTCCAAGGTTTACAAATGGGCATCAACTTGAGCTCACAAACATGGACATCGCCTCAAAACAATGTCTATAAGATGGTTAAGTTCTCGTTTTCATCAAAACACGATCCTGATACGTGGGTAGATATATTAACAAAATTTTCAGGACTTACGATTAATGTTATAAAATATGATTCGAACACCAACACCTGGTATTATGAAGGAGCAATCTATGTATTATAAACTTTTAAATAAAACTATTCTCACGAGCGCATTGGTTTCTTTAATTTGCGTTAGTGCGAACCAACCTTTGGCTCAAGAATTGCCAAACACCGACAAAGCGGACATTTCTTTGCAGAGTCCCGATGGTGCGAATATCATAGTCGAAGATGATATTATCCCCCTTGATGAAAGTGCAATCATTGTTCCCGAACAAAAGGTGAGTGAAGAAATTCTCTCTGAACCTCCTTTGCTTGAAGAAGAAGGCGAAGTGATTATCTCAACCGACGAAATTCCTTCACCGGCTGATGAACATTCAGCAGCGTTCGATGAAAATTTCGACATTACGTTTGAGCAAGGCGATCCTGTTCTTCCGCCCGAGCTTGTTCAAGAACAGCCGAGACCGGTTGCTCCTGCTCGTGCTCAAAATCCGAACAATCGTCGTCCGGATATGCAAAACCAGCCCGTCAGAAATATGCCTCAGGCACCGCAACAACCGGCGCGTAATATGCCGCAAAGACAGAGCCAAAACAACAATCCTTCTGCACTCCTTGCTCAACCTGCACAACCGATTCAGCAGCCGAGTGAATTAAAATTCGGTGACAAGGTTATTGTCCAGTCGAACAATGAACTCTTTAATCAAATGTCCGACATCGAAAAACAAACAACTTTGCTTACCCTTGAATTAAAGCGCGAAAGAATTCGTAACGAAGTAGAAGCTGCTCGTGCGGTTCGTGAAAGAGCCGAACAAGAAAAACTTGCTCAAGAAGAAGCCAAAAGAAGAGAAGAAATCGAATGGCAAAAAGAACAGGAAGCAAAAATTATCCGTGAGCAAGTTGCCTTAAAACAAAAAGAAATCGAACTTGAAAAAGTCAAACAGCGTAAAGCCTTAACGGCATATATGAATTCAATGCTCGAACAAAAACAAGCATGGATTAACGAAAATGCGAAGCTTTATGACGAAATCAACACCTTAAAAGAAACCAACAAAAAGGTTCGCGATTCATATAAAAAAGACTTAAATACGATTTCCGTTGAAACCAAAAAAGTTGTCAAAGACGCCGAAACAGCTAAAAGCAACTATGACAGAACCGTTGCAAGCTTAACAGCCCAAAATGCACAGCTTAAAAAACGTATTGAAGCTGATGCGGCTGCTGCTAAAAGCGGTGGTGTGAACACACTTGCCCCCGGCGGCGAAAAACTTTCAACTTCTGCTGATGACTTAATCAAACCGATTAACATTACAAAAGAATACGCCATTATGGAAATTTTCGGACACGAAGATGACTTATCGGTTAAACTCATCAACAAGCAGGGTGATTCTTTTGTTGCTAAACCCGGAACTGTTTTAGCGACAGGTCACACGATCGAAGAAATCGGTCCGAACTATGTTGAATTTGACCGCAACGGCTTAAAAGACTTCTTATACACAGCAACAGGACCTTTGGCTGCTGAACAAAAGAAGATTACTGATCCTGAAGAACCGCCGGCAGTTGATCAAAACAAACCGAGAGCAAACCTGATCAGCGATGAAAGAATGCCCTCGCTTGGAGATTCTATGTTTGTAAAATAAGGGGTTAAATCTCAAAAATGGCAGTAAAAAACAAGGAGACACCTCAAGAAGAGCAGAAAAATTCATACTTGGCAGAAACAGCTGAGGAACAATCCCAGTCCGGCAATTTCTTAGAAAGCCTTTTTGCCAACGACAATAAACTGCTTACGGCGCGCGGCTCCGATTTATCTGTTACCGATGACACACGCCGCATGCTTGCGCTCTTCTCTGACGGAACTTATTTCGTTTCTCAGGATCACCGTTTTGACGGTCTGGTTTACAACTTTGAGAAAACGATTAAACGTCGTAAAATTCTGATTAACACACCTCAATATGTCAGTCAGAATGAAATCAACGCGCTCTATGCTTATGCCGAGCGCGGCGTCGGTTTTGCCAAAGCTGATGCCGAAGACAGAGAGCGCATGCAGGTTCAAATTGACTTCATCAACATTGTTTCCCGTGCAGCTGCCCAAAAAGTTTCCGACGTTCACATTGTTGTTGCCGATTCTACTCTTGTCATGTTCCGTATCAACGGCATGATGGTGCGCCAAATGGAATACAATAAAGACTGGGGTGAAGCATTTGTCCGTGCGGCATTTGCGTCCTCCGATATTTCTGATGCGAACTATGCTCAAAACGAATTCCAAGGCGCTCAAAAACTGGGTGAAACACCTTTGCGTGGTTCCGAAGGAAAGTTGATGTTGCCTCACAACGTTTTGGCTATCCGTTTGCAGTTCAACCCGATTGCTTTTGGTTCGCAATATCTTGTTATGCGTCTTCTTTACGCTGACGACAACCCGAACGGAAGTTCTGACTTACGTTCTTTAGGTTTTGGCGAAAGAGAAGAAAATCTGTTTTATCGTCTGCGCGCCGTTCCTGTCGGCTTAAACGTCATTGCAGGCCCGACCGGTTCCGGTAAATCGACAACGCTTCAAAGAAACATGATTAAGTTATTGCAAGAAAAGAATTATGAAATTAACTTAATTACGGTGGAAGACCCGCCGGAGTACCCGATTCCCGGTGCGCGCCAAATGCCTGTGACGAACGCAAACGATGAAGAGACAAAAGAAGTCGAATTCACAAAAGCCTTAAACGCAGCTTTGCGTTCCGACCCTGATGTTATGATGGTCGGTGAAATTCGTTCTTATTCGGCTGCCGAATTAACATTTAAGGGTGCTTTGTCAGGTCACGGTGTATGGACAACGCTTCACGCAAACTCTGCGCCGGCGATTGTTACTCGTCTGCGTGATATGGGCATTCAGCCTTACCTGCTCGGCGATCCCGAATTGGTGAAAGGTTTAATTTCGCAACGTTTGTTCAGAAAGCTGTGTCCTCATTGTCGAAAATCGGTTAAAGAGCGTATGAAAGATCCGTCTTTTGAACGCTTAAAAACGGCATTAGGCGATTATGGTATTGAGAACACTTATGTTCGAGGAGATGGTTGTAAATATTGCGGCAACAAAGGTTTCAGCGGTCGTATGAGCGTGCCTGAAATCATTTTGCCTGACGCGATGTTTTTGCAATTGATGATAAACGGCGACACAAAACGCGCCATTGACTATTGGATCAGCGAGCTTGACGGACGCACCTTACGTGATGGTGCAATTGAGCGTATGCTTAAAGGTTATATTGATTTGGATGAATTAGAGCGTTGGTGCGGATTGCTTGACCAACGTCCGGTATATTAGGGATAAAATAAAATGCCAGAAGTAAAAAACAGAACCCGATTTAACAAAGCCATGCGTTCTCTTGGCTCCATTGAGGTTTACTATGCCCGAATTATCTGCAATCTTTCCAATGCGGGCAGACTGAAAATTTACCGCAAACTGGCCTCTTTGTTGCGCAACCGCTTTTCATTAATGGATGCTTTGGATATGTTGCATGACGGTATAACAAACGGCGGAAAGAACAACGGCGAGCCGATGGCTATTGCAATGGCGAGCTGGGGCCATGCTCTTCAAAACGGTCTTCCGTTTTCCGATGCCTTGAAAGGCTGGGCGCCTGACCGTGAACGTTTGATGCTTTCCGTGGGTGACGTTTCAAACCTTGAAAGTGCCTTATTAAACTTAATTAAGGTTGCCGAAGGCTCAACAAAAATGATCAGACCGATTGTTGCCGCAATCGCTTATCCGTCATTTTTGTTCATGATGTCAGTGTTAATTATTTGGGCAATCGGTGTCTACATGGTTCCGCCGATGCTTGAAGCTGTTCCGGGCTTAAACTGGGTTGGCACCGGTAAAACCCTTGTTGATCTTTCCGAATGGGTTCAAAAGAACTGGCTGATAGCATTTATGGCTTTCCCGATTATTGCCTTAATTATTTATTCAACGATTAGCATTTGGACAGGTGCGATTCGCACAAAATTTGACAACATTCCGCCATGGTCGCTATACAAAATCTTCGTCGGCATCACATGGCTACTCGCTTTATCTGCGCTTGTTAAAGGCGGTGTGCCGGTCTCTGTGGCATTGACGAGCTTAAAACGTGATGCAAGCCGTTATTTAAAAGAACGTATTGACGGCACCCTAAAATACATCAAAAACGGTGATAACTTAGGTCAGGCGCTAAACAAAGCAGGCTTCCAATTTCCTGATAAAGAAATCATTGCCGACCTTAAGATTTATGCCGAACTTGATAACTTTGAAGAAGCTCTTGAAAGCTTAGCGAACAACTGGCTTGAAGAATCTGTTTACATGATTGAACAAAAAGCTTCTATTTTGAACATGGTTGCCATCTTAACGGTTGCCGCCATTATCGCGTGGGCTGTGTTTGGCGTGTTCGACATGCAAGATCAAATCACCTCTGCAATGGGATAAAACAATGAAAACAATCTTTGGCAACAAGCGTTTACATCTTTCATCAAATGCTTTTTTAGGCATTGTGTGCGCTGTTGCCATTGTGTTGTTTTTATTGTTGTTCTTTTTGCTCAAACCGAACCAAACCGTCGGTGTTACGGATGAAATCCAAACCATAACACAAAACATCCGTGCTCATTTTCAAAAGAGTATGGACTATCGCGGCTTAAACACCGAATTTGCAATCAATAATGCTCTTGTTACCCCGACACAAATCCGCGGCGGAAAGATTTACAGTAAAAATCGGGCTGAAATTCTAATCGGACGCGACAGTTCAGGCTCTGCCGTTATGCCGACCGAAACACTTTTCAGTCTTGTTTATTTAAATCTTGATCGCAATGTTTGCAAAAAAATTCTTACCTCAAAATTTGAACCGTCATCCGGACTTGTTTCTGTTAAGATTGAAAATGAAGAAACCTCATCAGAATTCACATACGGCGGAACTTTAGGTCTCCCTGTTTCTGATGAAAATGCAAAAAAATATTGCGGCGCGAAAAATGCCGTTGTGTTTACCTTTGAATAACTTAAACTAAATCACAACACCGAATGTTTTGAAAACATAATCTTTCATCACACAAAAAATCTCATCAATTTTTTGTGTTTCAACGCCGAATTTTGATAAAATGACACACCAGTTTTCAAACAAGTGGAGCTTTTTGCAATAATCTATGCTGTAACCATAGTTTATATCAAAAAGCCAACAAATAATAGATACAGCTACGTCCGCATTACTTCGGCGCAAATTATTCGGCGCCACTTCAGAGCGCATCAACCACCCAAAAAGTTCCTGATTGATTTCTGCTTGTGCCTGTGAGTGGTCGTTAGGATAAGGCAGCCAAACCTCTTTCATTTTTTCCCATTCATTTTTGAGCAGATTCCAGTTAGCAATTTTATCTGCATCCCTAACCGCAAATGCGATATGTTTAACCTCGTCTTTCGTCTTATCGTCGAGCTTTTGATAAACCTCATCTTCATACATTTTTTCAATCATATGCCCGTGATGTTTAATAGGCATCGTAATCAAAACATTACTAAAGTCATCAGTTTGAGAAAGAAATTCGGCACCTTTTTCACCGTGGTCAATTTTGGTATTGTTTTCAAACCAACCCAAAATTTCCTTAAAACGATAAACATCATGCAATAAAATTGCCACTCTCGCCGTTTCAACAAAATCAGAGGGCTTGTTTTGAAAATATTTTTCATGTTTTAATATGCCGTTTCCCGCCCCCAAAACCTGCATAGAATGCTTAATTTTTTCATGAGCAAAAGCTCTGTGATACGAACTGCTTTTAACAATTTCGAAAACATCTTCATATTCTTTATAAAGCAACTTCAAAGCTTTTTCATATAAAGCGCAACGTTTCATATTAACTATTCTCCGAATTTTCGCCTATTTTACCGAAAAGCATAAAAAAAGAATTAAAAAAAATCGTTTTTCACCAAAAAAAGCACCTCACATGAGGTGCTTTAAAAAATCTCAAAAGTTTTACTTATGTCCGTTAATCCACGATGTTACGGTCTCTGCTGACGTAAATCCGACTTTCATATCAACTTGTTTGCCGTCTTTGAACAAAAACATACTCGGAATACTTCTGATCCCGAAAGACGCAGCTGTAGAGGGGGCTTCATCAACGTTGACTTTGCAGAATTTTACTTCCGGCATCGTCTGTGAAACACTTTCCAAAATCGGTCCCAATTGGCGACACGGACCACACCATTCAGCCCAAAAATCGACCAAAACCAAACCTTTTGAATCCAAAACTTCTTTTTGAAAATCGCTTTCGCTCAATGATAACATTTTTTATCCTTTCTGAAAATAAACCTTTAAGAAATATAATCCCTGACTTTGATATTAAAATTAAAACTTTAGCTAAACAATCTAAATTTTAAATTTTCATCAACTTTAATGTGTTGGTCCATAAAATATATGTTTCAACTTCTCGTTTTTCATAAACTTTTTCCAAAAGTTTGCGATAAACATCCATTTGCTTGACATATTGCACCGCAACATCTGAGCGTTCTTCTGCCGCCGGTCTGTTTGTCTTAAAATCCACAATAACGACCTTGTCATCAAAAACAACCAAACGGTCGATTTGCCCCGAAATAATTTTTCCATCAACTTCGCCCATAACCGGAACTTCCGCCCTTGAATTTTCACCAAAAACAAAAGAAAAACGCGGATCATCAAAAAGCCGTAAAACTTCTGCTAAAATATCTTCACAATATTTTTCGCTCAAATCGGTTTGCCTTAAAAGATATTCTTCAATCAGCTTTCTTCTTTCTGTTGTTGTACACTTGCTTGGCAACATCTGTAAAAGCTTATGAATAATCAAACCGCGCTTATAAAAGAATCCATCGTCAGTTAACGGTGAAGCAACGGGCACATCATCTTCGTCTTCCATATGAGATGGCGAATACGGTTTGTTCATTGCGTTTTCAACCGGCGGTTTTCGATACACAAAAGACGAATCTCTGTCTTCAAGTTTAATTTCTTTTTGCGGCTTAACTTCCACCTCGGCAAATTGGTCCGTTTTACAGACAATTCTTCCTTTTTCTTTGTTTAAGCCTCTGTTTTCCATTGTCTGCACACAAAGCCCATACCAGCTTTTGTCCTCTTTCTTAGGCTTGCCGTAACCGCAAATATAAAGCCTGTCCTCCGCTCTTGTTAAAGCCACATAAAGAAGCCGTCTGTATTCCTCATAAGCTTTTTCTTTTTCTTTATCAAACACAGCTTCGCTGTTTAAATCATAGTCATCAGCCGAAAGCGGAAAATAAACAATATTTTCATCAAAAACAATGCCTTTGCCTTTATTCATCCATGGTTCACGCACCGTATCGGGCAAAACAACCACCGGCGATTGCAACCCCTTTGAACCGTGAACGGTCATAATACGAACGGCATCTTGCGTCATTTGTTCCATCTCGCGCTTAACCTCAATTTTTGTCTGCGAAATCCAACGCACAAAATTTTGCAAATTCGGCACATGATCAACTTCAAACTCAAGCGTTAAATTCATAAACTCATCTAATGCGTCTGAGGCCTCCGAGCCGAGCCTTGCCAAAAACTTTTTCTTACCCCCGAATTCATACAAAATCGCACCGAAAAGCTCATACGGACGTTTCAAATCCGAAAGTTCTAAAAGCTCCGCCAAAAACGCACACAAAGGCGCATATTTTTCATTTGCATTCAACCTCTGCCACAAAGAGCTTGAACCCCTGCCATAACAAAGCTCAAACAAATCCCCGTCATCTAACCCGAAAAGCGGCGATTTTAAAACTTCCGCCAAACTCAAATCATCTGTCGGCAATAACAAAAACTTCGCAAGCGAAATCAAATCTTGCACCGCAATTTGCTCGTTGAGTTTGAGCTTATCCACTCCGCTGACCTCAACGCCGTTTTGTTTGCACGCTCTCACAAAATCATCAACAAACCCGCTCCTTCGCTGAACCAAAACCATAAAATCTCTATATCTTAAAGCCCTTCCCTTTGAGGCTAAAATTTCTTTGCCCTCAACAAGCTTTTTAATTTCACACGCAATTTTAACGGCCAATTTTGTCTGCAAACTTTCTTTGTGCTTCACAAAAATCGGCAATACCCAATCCTTGTCCTGATCCTTACTCTCGTCGTTATTCTCTTCCAAAGACCAAAGTTCGACTTTGCCCGCATCTCCTATCCGATACGGCAGATGAAAAACTTTTTCCTTTCCGTCCACCAGTCCTTTATCCGCTCCTTCAATAGCGAACAAATCATTTACAAAGTCTAAAACGGCACCTGTTGAACGAAAAGAAACATCAAGATGAACAGTTTCAAAATCCGAAACCACACCCTCATAAAAATGTCTCATATGGTCAAATCGCTCAGGTTCTGCTCCCTGAAAACGATAAATTGATTGCTTTCTGTCGCCGACGGCAAAAACGGTTCTTTGTCTGCTTGATTGCCCAAGCCCTGAAAAAAACTCATCAGTTAATGCCTTCACAATCGCCCATTGATTCGGCGATGTATCCTGTGCCTCATCAATTAAAATATGCTCAACACCCTCATCAAGCTTAAACAAAACCCACGTTGCCACATCTTTGCTCTCAAGCAAATTTTTGGTCAGCACAATCAAATCTTCATAATCCATACGTGCATTTTTGCGCTTATACTCTCCATATTCATCAATCAGCCTTTTAGCCAAAACAAAAACAGCCTTCGTTGTTTCATAAAGCCGCACGCTTTTCATTTCTTCAAGCGCAAACTTAACACGCACACTTTCAACACTCATAACTTCCAGAATGCTTCCCATAGCCTTAACGGCATCATCATGCGCAAGCGTATCAAATATTTTTCCTTTTTGCGTTAAAAAAGCTTTGCGATAAACTTCAAAATCAAATTTTTCAAGAGCCTCGGCCAAATATTCACCATGCTCTTTATCTTTTTTTGACCCTTCTAAAAGTGCTGAAACGCATTTTTTCATAAGTTCTCGATCAATTCCTTGTTCAAAACGGCTCAAAACCTTTTCTTTTGAAGGATTTTCCTCAAGCCCTGACTTTTTTCTCAAAGCCTCTAAAAATTGATCTGTTGTCTTAAATGCCGACATCACTCTCACAAGTTTGCTTCTCTGCCCCGTCAAATCGGCAAGCAATTCTTCAAAGCCGAACTCTTTCATATTTGATGTCAAAAACATTACCGCATCTCTCATCTCCGGATATTCGACATTTTGAGCTTCCTGCAAAACATGCCTGCTGATTTGCGAAAGAGCCTCAGCGGTCGTGCGGTCGTCCATAACTTCAAAATACGGCGACACATTCGCTTCCAACGGAAATCTTTTTAAAATTTCCTCACAAAAACTGTGTATTGTCTGAATTTTAATCGGTGCCGGCGCATCTAAAACACGTGCAAACAAAGTCCGCGCCACATCTGTCAGCCCTTTGTTTTTCTCTAAAACAAAATGATTACCGTAAAGCGTTTTTATCTCGTCTTCCAAATCCCCTTGCGGCTCCACCGCCCACTTTGAAAGCCTTGAATAAATACGGTTATTCATTTCAACCGCCGCCGCTTTTGTATACGTCAGACACAAGATTTTAGACGGCTCGATCCCTTCAAGCAAAAGCCTTAAAACCCTGTCTGAAAGAACTTTGGTTTTACCCGTGCCGGCAGAAGCCTCAACCCAAACGCAAAGCTTCGGATCGGAAGCCCGCGCCTGTTTTGAAACGGCTCTCAATTCCAATGCGCTTTTTTCTTTTTTTATCTCTTCCGCCCTACTCATTGTTTTCGTCACCTGTTGCCCATTCTTTCACACGCGCCAAATGCTCATAATCCGAATAGTTATTGATATGTTTAGGATTTGGCCTTGCCAAATAAGGTGTTTTCTCATCATCAAAAACGCTTAAAAGTTCGCTGATTTGCTCTTTTGTTTTTTCAAGCAAAGGCTCAACATCTTTTTCTTGGCTCACAACTTTCTCGCCCATTCTCCAATAAGCCAAACGGCTGACTTTCTTTGCCGGCATTTTAACCCCTTGCGCCTCAAAACCGCCGCTTTGCGCAATCAATGCCTCAACCATCAGTTGCGGTGCATATCCCGAGTTCATCTCGGCAATACTCGGCGCTCTTCCGGTCTTATAATCAATAATTTCATAAGTTCCGTCTTTTCGCTCATCAACGCGATCGGCTCTTGCTTCCAAAACGACATCGCCTGCCGGTGCTTTTAAGACGATTTTTCCCCAAACTTCGCAAACACTTTTCAAAATCTTGGCGCGCTGTTCTTTTTCAATAGCACAAAACCACTCTGCCGTTTTTTCAAATCTTGCCTTAAAAAAGGCTTTTTGTTTCGGCTCTAAGGGATATTTTTCAAATTGTCTGCCGCCGATATTCATTAAAAACGCAAACGCATCATTGAACTCAAAGTCCCTGTCATACGTTTTCGTAAATTCTTCCAAACTGTCATGCACAATTGTTCCATAATCTGCCTGCCCGACACATTCATCTAAATCTTTCAAAGCAGGTAGCTTCAAAATATATTTGGCATATATTTCATACGGATCTGTCATCAATGTTGCAACAGAGGTCGCCGAAAATTTTCTCGGACGAGCAGTCAGAGGCGGTCTCGGCTCAGGAGGTCCAAACCTTTGATGCTCATCAGGTTCTTGCAGCTTTTGTGCCAGTTTAACATAAAACAAGTCTTCTAAATCAGAATCTTCAAAACCGCAAGCTTTCATCACGGTTTCAAGCCTGAGCAAATAGCGCGACGGTCCCATCGGCACCCCGCCGACTCTCTGCGCACGCGTCAAATAAACCTCCGGCGCACACATCAACGCGCTTAAATCATCTGCCAAAACCCCGATAGATCTTTCATCGGGAGGCAGCCCGAAAGTTTTTTTCATTGACCTTGACATAAACGGGTCTGCTTTGCTTGCTTTCGGCCAAACCCCTTCATTAAATGAACCCGCAATCATCACATCAAAGCGGTTAAATCTTGCCTCAATCGGACCCAAAATTTTAAGCCTCGGATGTCCGCCATAAGTGCGTCTGACAGTTTGTGTCGCCAAAAGAGCCGTAATAATGCTCGCATATTCTGCCGTCAAAACCTCGCCCACAATTTCTGCCTTATCAATCAGCTTTCCCAAAAATGCCGCACACGCTCTGCCGTCATCTCCTCGCCAAAGAAGATCAGATCCTTTTTGTGTGTTATTTTCCGAAAGCCTTTCGGCAAGTGCAATATGTGCTTTAAGAAGCTCTTTGAATGAAACTTTTTCACGCTCATAAAGTTCCTTAATCTCACAAAACGCCTCATCAACAAGGTCAGGTAAAACCTCATTTTCATCTGTTGCTTGCATATTATTTTGCTTAAATTTCGGCTTTCTTCTTAAAAGTTCTTCCGACCTGACCTTTTTTCTGAGCTCTTTAACATCGCTCCCCAAGCGCACATACGGATTTTTCAAAAGGGCGGCCAAACTGTTTTGCGAAAAACCTTCGTCCAAAACATCTAAAATCTGCCTTAAATATATGCCGATAGGACACAAATGAAGCGGAACGCCGGCAGAATCATCAACCTCAATTCCAAAACATTTAAGCATATTTGAAACAGCTCTGGCCAAATTTCTGTCTGTTGTAACCAAGGCCGCCGTTTTGCCTTCGGTTTCAAGCGTTTGCCTCATCACAAGCGCCGCGCACATCGCTTCCTCAAATTGATTTTCCGCCACAATCAAATGCAAGTTCTTGAAAGCTTCGTCTTTTTCTTCAAAAATTGAAGGATTGCGCCATTTTAAGGTTGTCTCTGCGGGGCGCATAACTTCCGAAACGAGCTTCTCTCTTAAAACATTTTCCGAACCCGCAACATCAACAACATCTTCGCGTTTTAATTCCAAAAGCTCAAGAATTTTCTTTTTTTCATATTGAGGATTTGAAGCTTCGACTTTTTCAAAATCTTCATCTGATAAGAACCGATCCAGGCCATAAATAAAGACAGACCCGTTTTCCATATTTGCAACGGTTTTAACAATATCCTTCAACCCATCGAATGCAAGACTCACACCTGCTGCAACAACACGCTTATTTGACTTTTTCTCGCGCCAATTTTTTGCCTCAAGTGAAAGCAAAACATTACGCCTTTTAACGCTGTCAACAAGGCCCCTTTCTTTCAATATTTCAGGCCAAAACTGCGTCACAATTTTCAAAAATTTCAACGTTTCCTGCCAGTGCGTTGCATATTGCTCCGGAACAATATTATCCAAAGCCTCGAAAGAAAGCGATTCGTTATAAACACTGTCAATCAATTTCCCCAAATCCGCGGCGAGCGAAAGGCTCTGTGCAAATGAAATATCTTTAATACCATACGATTCGTGCTTTGAAGCAATCATCTTTGCAAACAAAAACAATCTTTCTTCATTTGAAATAGCACTCGGCAAACTTGAAATCAAATCGCTGTCCGCATCAAAAAATATCTCATCTTCATCAACATCTTGAACCGGCAAAATTTGCGGTAACAAAAAGGGTTTTAAGCCGTTCGCATTCAAAAAGGCCTGTTTTAAAGACAGACATGACCTTCTGTTTGGCATCAAAAACAGCACATCGGAAAGCCCCAAAGGATTATTTTTATATTCCTCCAAAAAACGCTCGGCCAAAACCGAAACGAACGAACAGCTCAGCGGAATATTATAAACCTTTGTGCTCATCTACAAACCTTCTTTTTTCAAAAACGCCTCAAATTTTTGCAAAGCGCGCCCTCTGTGTGAAATCTTATTTTTAATCTCACTGCCGAGCTCGGCAAAAGTCTTATCATATCCTTCCGGAACAAATACAGGATCAAATCCGAAGCCATTGCTTCCGCGCGGTTCTTGACATATTATCCCGTCGACTCTTCCTTCAAAAGCCTTATACGATCCGTCTTCAAATCCCAAAACAATCACACACGAAAAATGAGCTTTTCGATTATCTTTTCCTGTTTCCTTGATTTCTTTTAACAGCATTTCCATCGCCTTGTTAAAATCCCTGTTTGGCGCATATCTTGCCGAATAGACTCCCGGTCTGCCGTCCAAAACATCAACACAAAGCCCCGAGTCGTCAGCAAGACACGGAACTTTTTTAAGCTTTGCGATTGTCAAAGCCTTAAGCGCAGCATTTTCCTCAAAGGTAAGCCCTGTTTCTTCCACATCAGGCAATTCCATATCTTCCGCACTTAAAACCCTAATCCCGAGCGGCGACAAAATCTGTTTTATCTCAACAATTTTGCCCTTATTATGACTTGCAAAAATAATCTCTTTCATTTTCTATCCCCTGATGACAGCCTTTTGTTTTTCAATCAGCTCTGAAACACCTTTTTTTGCAAGCCCCAACAAATCCGAAAACGATTCTTCGTCAAAAGGTTCGCCTTCTGCCGTTCCCTGAATTTCAACAATTTTTCCGCTTTGTGTCATCACAAAATTTGAATCCACATCAGCCGAACTGTCTTCCTCATAGTCCAAATCAAGCAATTTTTCTTTACCGATAATGCCGCACGAAACCGCCGCCACAAACTCTTTAATCGGCATCTTGGCAATAAGCCCTCTTGAAACCATTTTTTCGCATGCCAAATAAAGCGCCACAAATGCACCCGTAATCGAAGCTGTTCGCGTTCCGCCGTCTGCCTGCAAAACCGAACAATCAACAATAATCTGAAAACCTTTAAGTCGTTCCAAATCCGTTACCGAGCGAAGACTGCGACCTATCAAACGCTTGATTTCATGCGTTCTGCCTGAGCTTAAAGCCTTATCCGGAGCCACGCGTGTTGAAGTTGAGCGCGGCAACATCAAATATTCCGCAGTTATCCAACCCTTTTCCGAATTTTTTAACCATTCCGGCAGATGCTCATCAACCGTTGCCGTGCATAAAACATGCGTATTTCCGCATTTAATTAAACACGAACCTTCAGCATATTCATTCACGTTTTTTATAATCTCAATTTTTCGCAAAGAATCTGCCGCTCTTAATCTTTTAGACATTCTGTTTCCTTTTCAAAAAAATCATCTAATGCCTTCAAAACGCGATTAACCGTATGTTCAACGCGCTCATCTTTCGTTTCGACCACAATATCAGCCTGTTCATAATAAGGATATTCTTCTTTAATATATTTCTCGAGCTTTTCTTTTAATCCCGATTCGTCGCCCTGCAAAAAAGGCCTTTGCTTACGTCCGCTTGTGCGGTGATAAAGGGTATTTAAATCCGCCTTAAGCCAAATCGTCAAAGCGTGTTCTTTTGCCAAATCCCTTGTAGATTGAGCCACAAAAGATCCGCCGCCCGAAGCCAAAACGCAAGGCATACCGCAAAGCAACCTTTTCATAACCCTCATCTCGCCGGCGCGATATTCTTCCTGACCGAAACACTTAAAAACATCAATCAACGAAAGCCCTGAGGCTTTTTCAATTTCTCTGTCTCCGTCCACAAACGGCAAATTGAGCTTTTGAGCCAATCTTTTGCCGACGCTTGTCTTGCCGCTTCCCATCAAACCGACAAGCAAAATTATTTTATTTATATTTTTTCTCATTTTTTAACGCTTCTTTTAATAAAATTATGCTATATCATACTTTCAATAAACACACATATCAACATTTTTTAAAAGGTATTCTACCATGAAAGCCAAAAACTCAAAACTGCTTATATACATCATTCTTTTTGTTTTGCTCGGCGCGATTGCCTTTTTGAGCTTACATAACATCACCCCTTTATCTCAGCGCATCGAAAAAGATGTAAGCATCAATATTCACTAAAGCCATGCAAAATGCTCTTGAATTGTTTTTAAGCATGATGTCCGCCGAAAAGGGCTCTTCTCAAAACACACTCAAAGCCTATCGGTCTGACCTTGAGCAGTTTTTATCTTTTAAAAACACATCTTTCGAAAACATCACGGCAACATCTGTTTCTGATTTTATTCAAGAGCTGAGCTCGAAAGGATTTGCTGTCAAAACCTTGAACCGAAAGCTTTCCGCAATCAGAGACTTTTGCAAATTTTTGGTTGAAGAAAAAATCTTAAATCAAAACCCTCTGCCTGACATCACGTCGCCGAAATCCGAAAAATCCCTGCCGAAATTTATGACGCCTGAACAGGTTCAAACGCTTTATCAAACGGCCCTTTCTCACAACAACAAATCTTTTAACCGTGTTGCCGCAATTATCGAGCTGATGTTTTCAAGCGGCTTACGTGTTTCAGAAGCGCTCAGCCTTCCCTTATCTGCCATAAACCACAACAAAAAACAAATTACCGTTAAAGGAAAAGGCTCAAAAGAACGTATTGTTTTCATAGATGAGAAAACAAACCGTGCTTTGCTTGATTACATCAACAACATCCGCCAAACATTTTTAAAAAATCAAAAACCGTCTTTGTTTTTATTCCCGTCAAAAACAGCCGCCGACGGTCACTTAACGCGCGATTCTTTCTTCAAAGCCCTAAAATTGCTTGCTGTTGAATGCGGCATCTCGCCTTCAATGATTTCGCCCCATGTTCTGCGCCACTCATTTGCCACAAACCTCATAAATCATGATATCGACCTGCGCTCCGTGCAAAAAATGCTCGGTCATGAAAACATTACCACAACCGAAATTTACACCCACGTCAGCACACAAAAAATCATCGATTCGGTTCTTGAAAAACACCCCTTAAAAGATTTTGAAATCCGCGAGGTCAAAAAATGAAAAAAACAAAAGACATCATAAATCACGATCCCTCTACTCAAGGGCTTTCGCTTTTTTCAAAAAACATTGAACCGATGATTAAAAAATTGCTCGGTCAAAACGGTTTTTTAAACATCGACATCATCAAAAATTGGAAAAACATTGTCGGCGATGATTTAGCCTCACACACCCTTGTCCAAAAAATCGAATTTGAGAAAGACAAACGCACCGACGGAACGCTTTACCTGATAACGCAATCCGGCGCTTATGCTCTTGAAATACAACACAAAACGAACATTATTATTGAAAAAATCAACACCTATTTCGGATATCAGGCAATCAAAAAAATCAAAATTATCCAAAACCAGTCAGACATTTTTGAAAAGAGCGAAAACAAAACGAATATTGCGGATATTGATAAGAAAAAACTTGTCAGCCAAACAGAACAAAACTATATTGACAGCATAACACAAGACATAAAAGACGAGCAATTAAAGGCTCGGCTTACTGCTCTTGCACAAACGATGCTCATTTCTCAAAAAAAGGAGAATTAACTTTGGAAAAGTGGATACATCTTATAAGTTCAATTGTGACCGCATTCGTCATCTATGCGGTTGCTGCTTACGCTTATCTTTCATATAAAGGCTTTGTCTATCAAAACGGAACTTTTGAGCTGATATCTCCTGCCAACGCCGGCTTGCTTGATTTTTCTTTCTCAGACGACCAAAAAGAAGAAAAACCGCAAAAAGTTATCCTTGCCAAAGACATTGCCTTAAATTTTCCGCAAACGGTTATTGCCGGCGATGAAACGGCGACGCTGACGATATACGAATTTTCATCACTTGGTTGCACACACTGCGCCGATTTTCACTTAAACGGTCTGCCAAAGCTTGAAAAAAACTATCTTTCTCAAAACAAAGTCCGTGTTGTTTTCATTCATTTTCCGCTCGACAAACGCTCAATGCTTGCAGCGATGCTCTCTGAATGTGTCGGACCTGAAAAAAAGGCTGATTTCATAAATCTTGTTTTTTCAAAACAGCGCGAATGGATTCTCTCCAACGAAGTTGAAAAACACCTTATCAATTATGCTCTCATGAGCGGAATGGAATTGGGCGCGGCAAAAAGCTGCCTTAAAAATGAAGATTTAGCCAAAGAAATTTTATACACGCGCCAAGAAGCGATTGATAAGCTTAAAATTGAAGGAACGCCTGCGTTTTTGGTTTCAAATGAAAGTCAAAACGAAATTATCTACGGCATCTCGAGTATGCATAATTTCAAAGCTTACCTTGATGAACGCCTTGAACAAAAGGAAGCTCAAAACTAAATGAAAAAGCCCAAAGACATCTCAAATCTTGATGAAAAAATCGACGCTTTCAAACGAAAAGAAACTGCGCGAAACCAAAAATCGGACGAGCCGTCTTCCGCGCACAATGCCGCAAAAGGTTTTCAAATGAGCATTGAGTTGTTGTCTGCAGTTTTCATCGGTTTTTGTATCGGCTATTTTTTGGATTCCAGCTTTCAAACAAAGCCTTTGTTTTTAACCATTCTGACAATTTTAGGCGGTTTTGCCGGTGTTTTGAATATCTATAAATCAGCCAAGGGGGAAAACTAAAAGATGTCAAACCCCTTAGAACAATTTGAAATAAAACCCCTTGCCCATCTCCATCTTCATGGTTATGATGTTTCGTTTTCAAACTCAGCGCTCGCAATGACAATCACTTCTGTTTTTATTGTCATTTTATTTGCCTTTTTACTCCGCAAGCGCACAATTATTCCAAACCTTGCGCAATCCATTCCCGAGGCCTTATATGAGTTTATTTATAATTTAGTGAAAACGAACGTCGGCAAACAAGGCTTAAAATATTTTTCATTCATATTTTGCCTGTTTTTATACATCGCGTTCGGCAATTTATTCGGTCTTTTTCCATACAGTTTTACCTTTACCTCGCATATAGCCGCGGTCGGAGGGTTATCTCTTTTAGCGCTTTTATTCAACATTTGCGTCGGTGTTTATAACCGAAAGCTCGGATATCTGCGCACCTTTTTACCCAAGGGCATTCCTTATGCCTTGGCACCTTTAGTCGTGCCGATTGAAGCCATTTCGCTTTTATCAAAGCCGTTCAGTTTAACGGTTCGTTTGGTTGCGAACATGACCGTCGGACACATTATGCTTAAAATCCTTGGCGGTTTTGTTGTCGCCCTTGGTGTTTTGGGCATAGTTCCGTTGCTTTTTCAATCGCTCATAATTATTTTTGAAATGTTTATTGCAGTCTTACAGGCATTCATATATACTGTCTTAAGCTGCATATATTTAAGTGATGCCCTGCGCTCACACTAACGTTAATTTTTGTTAAGAAAGGAATTTAAAATGGAACCGATAGCTTATATTTCTGCCGCAATCTGCGCTTGTTCGATGGTTGTTGCCGCATGGGGTGTAACAAAACTTTGGACAACGATGATTGAAACGGTCGGCCGCAATCCCCAAGTCAAAAAAGATGTTGATATCTACGGCTGGGCAGGCTTTGCCGCGATTGAAGCTATTGCGCTTTATGCATTGGTTGTCGCACTTGTTATCTTAACCGGCAAATAAAAATGCCTCAACTTGAGCCTTCATCATACATTTCTCAAATTTTCTGGCTGACGATAACGTTTTTAAGCCTGTGGTTTGTGATGTCTTGGTTTATAATTCCGCGCATCAAAGAAATTGTTGACGCGCGCGAACAAAAAATCGAAGACTATATTCAAAAAGCCTCGCTTATTAACAAACAAGCCCTCCAAACTTTAGAGCGTTATCAAAAAGCCATTGAAAGCGCAAAAGATCAAGCCGATGAAAAAATCAAAACACAAAAACAAGAATTGGCTTTAACGCTCCAAACGCGCAAAGAAGAAATTGATTCCGCCCTTACCGAAAAAATGCTTGAAAGCAAACGCATTTTAGACGAAGATCGGGTGCAAACGCTAAATGCGATTGATGAAATCTCTCAAAAAACGGCAGACATCATTTTGAAAAAGCTTGGGTTTTAAAGAAAAATGCCTGAAATTATTGATCAAAACGGCACGACAGATATTCTAGATGCCACACAAAACGCTGTGATTGACGCGGTTAATTCTGTTTCTGAAATGATTGAAAAAACAACGGCTGAAAGCACTTTTTCGGCTCAAGAAACGGCTGAACGCTTTTATACATCTGCCGAATTTTGGGTTGGTGTAGCTTTTGTGCTTGTTGTCATTTTTCTGACCAAGCCCGTTTCAAAGGCGATAACAACCCTTTTAATCAAACGACGC
This sequence comes from uncultured Alphaproteobacteria bacterium, assembly GCA_905235385.1. Classification (GTDB taxonomy): domain Bacteria; phylum Pseudomonadota; class Alphaproteobacteria; order RF32; family CAG-239; genus UBA1254. The sequence continues at coordinate 20,292 of CAJOLB010000009.1, forward strand.
GAAAAAATAAAAGCCCGTTTAAACGAAGCCGCATCTTTGCAAGACGAAGCACAAAAACTTTTAGCTCAATATGAACGCCAATATCAAAACACCGAAAACGAGCTTAAAGAAATTCTTTCAAATGCCGAAAAAGAGCTTTTGGAACAAAGCACAAAAGCGACACAAGCTCTTGAAAACGAGCTGATCAAAAAGCAAAAAGAGGCCGAACGTGTTATTGAAACCGCAACCGATAAAGCCCGCGATGAAATGACCTCTGCCATTTCAAAAAAGACACTTGAAATCGTCAAATCCCGTTTAAGCGAAAATCTCACCAAATCCAAACGTTCAAAACTGATTGACGCTTCTATCTCAAACATCTTAAAAACCCTTTAGTTTTTCCTGTTGTCATCCCTCTCCAAACCGACAGTTTTGGTCAAAGTTTCAATCAGTTGAGCTGTTAACGAGCTTTGTAAAAGTTCGGAGAATGGTTTAAATACGAAGCAAGTGCTCGCGCGACGTGTATAAATAGCGACACGAGCGAAAAACCTTCAATCAGTTAAACATTTCAAGAAGATCGGATAATGAGTCAAATACGCCGAAACTTTTAAGCAACGTGTATAAATAGCGACACGAGCGAAAAACCTTCAATCAGTCAAGCGCTTCAAGAAGATCGGATAATGAGTCAAATACGCCGAAACTTTTAAGCGACGTGTACAAATAGCTACACGAGCGAAAAAGTTTCAAGTAGTTGACCATTATACAATCTTCTATTCTTCGTCCTTTTGCTCAACCTTAATATTATCCTCTTTCCATTTTTTGAAAGTAGATTTGACAACATCTGAAACGGCATTTTTGATTTTTTCGCCGACGGTTTTCTTATCTTCGCAAACTTTAAGCTCTTTATTCCATTCTCTGCCTGCTTTTTTGCATTCGATTTCTTCGGCATGAATAACATAATAACCGGCAAAAGCTATTGCACCCACAAGGGCTACGGCAAAAACGATTTTCAAAAACGACTTTGCAAAGATCCACAAAATCCAAAAACCACCGATCATAATCATAATCATTTTATTGATCATCGGATCTTTTTCCAAAACGAATGCCAAGAGCCCGAAATAACCGAGCGCACATGCAAAAATAATGTGGCTTAAATACTTAACAAAGATATTCATTTGCGTTTCCTAAAAAAATATAACCTGATATATTTGTATTTGATTTTTGAAAAACAATCAAGCCTTAAAGCAAATCTTTACAAACTCTTTGGAAATTTTCAATGATTTCGTCTTCAGCGTCAACATATCCGTTTTTCATCAATTGTTTGCCGTCGCAGAAAACATCTGTAATGCACGAACTGTCTGCGGCATAAACCATATTTGAAATCAGATTATAGCAAGGCATCAAAGCAAAATTATGCAAATCAACGAGCATAAAATCAGCCAAATAACCTTCTTCAATACGGCCGGCTTTAATCCCGAGCGCCTGAAAACCGTTAACGGTTGCCATATCAAAAATATCATTAACCTTTGCCGCACAGCAATCACAAGCCTGATTTTTGCCCGACATCGCGGCAAGCTTCATTTCGCTGAGCATTGAAAGCGAATTGTTTGAAGAAACGCTGTCCGTTCCGAGCGTTACTCTCAAACCTTTATCCAAATATTTCTGAAGCGGCATCTGCCCCGAGTTTAATTTTAAGTTTGAAGCAGGGTTATGCGCAATGACAGATTTTGCACGCCCGATACGATTGATTTCATCATCATCTAAATGCACGGCGTGCGCCAACACGGTTTTATCATCTAAAATACCCCACTCATCTAAAAGAACGCCGGGCCTTTTGCCGTATTTTTCCAAACAGTCTTGAACTTCTTTTTTCGTTTCCGAAAGATGGATGTTATAAATAACACCGGCGTCTTTGGCCAAATCTTTAAATGTTTTAATAAACCTTTCAGATTCGGTATAAACCGAGTGCGCTGAAATACCGTGCGAAATGCGCTCACAAGGCATTTTCAAACTCAAAAAGTTTTCGGCGTTTTGAATATGTTTTGTTGTTTCTTTGTCATCAAACATATCCATACCGAAATACGTCAAAACGGCGCGCACCCCCATTTCATCAACAGGTTTAATTACTGATTCGGCATAAAAATACATATCCAAAAAGGCGGTTGTTCCTGTTTTAATCATCTCCAAAATGGCAAATTTTGAAAGATGATAAACAGATTCTGCATCAAGTTTTGCCTCACGCGGCCAAATTTCTTTTTGAAGCCAGTCAAAAAGCTCCAAATCTTCACCGACACCCCGCAAAAACATCATCGGCGCATGGGTATGCATATTGCAAAAAGTCGGCAAAATCGCCTTATCCTTACAATTCAAAACCTCCGCTCCGTCGGCTTTAATATCGGAACCTATTTTTTCAAAACGATTCCCGTTAATTAAAACATCTTGTGTCTGACCATTTAAGTATACGTTTTTAAGTAAAATCATCTTTATTCTTTCAATCTGTTAATTTTTTAATTAATATCATATTTTAACAATTTTTTCAAGAAAAAACCTTTTTTATCTTCCCTTTAGCCATGAGCTCGCCCCCATTAAAAAAACAATTTATGTATTAGTTAGCCATTATACAATCTTTACAATAAAACGTGGAGAGCGTGCGCGGATAATAAGAAATTGTTTTTTTAAGCGACAGGAGTGTACATACTGGTACATGACTTAGCTAAAAAAACAGTTTCTGTATTAGACGCCAGCTATACACGTTTTATAAAACTTCGCGGCGACCGACATGATCCGCCGGCCCCACTATCCCTTCTTTTTCCATGCGGTCAATCAGATCGGCGGCCCTGTTATACCCGATTCTCAAACGCCTCTGAATATAACTTGTTGAGGCCTTTTTATCGCTACGCACGATTTCAACAGCCTGCTGATATAAGTCATTGCCTGCGCCGCCCATTGCCGTATGATCAAAAACCGCGCCTGTATCAGCCTCAACCGATTCGATTTTCGTCACATCTTCCACATATTCGGGCGCACCCTGCGTTTTCAAAAAGTTTGCCACGGCCTCAACTTCGCTGTCTTTCACAAAACTTCCGTGAACGCGCTGCGGTTTTAATCCGGCCGGCATATAAAGCATATCGCCCATACCCAAAAGCTGTTCCGCGCCTTTTTCGCCCAAAATTGTCATACTGTCAAATTTTGAAGTAACCTGAAAACTGATACGTGTCGGAAAGTTTGCTTTAATCACACCGGTAATAACATCAACGGACGGTCTTTGTGTTGCCATAATCAGGTGAATACCGGCAGCTCTGGCTTTTTGCGCCAAACGCTGAATAGCGGCTTCAACTTCTTTTCTTGCCATAATCATCAAATCGGCGACTTCATCAACCACAATCACGATATAAGCCATCGGCGTTGTATCAAGCTCTTGTTTTTCATAAATCGGATGTCCTTCTTCATCAAAACCGACCTGAATTGTTTTTGTCGGCGTCTGCCCTGTTTCTTTGAGCTCTTTTAATTTTTGGTTATACCCGAAAATATTGCGCACATGCAAATCCGAGATTTTGCGATATCTTTCTTCCATCTCGCAAACGGCCCATTTCAATCCTGCGACAGCCTTTGCCGGATCGGTAATCACCGGTGTCAACAAATGCGGAATATCGTTATACATCGAAAATTCGAGCATTTTCGGGTCAATCATA
>CAJOLB010000010.1 GCA_905235385.1 uncultured Alphaproteobacteria bacterium
GTATGATTACTCACACCAACCCCTTGGGGCAGCTTTTCGGCGTGGGCAGTTATGCTTCAAAAATCAGAGGCGTTATTTTGGCTGACTTGGAACGCAGCGGCTTGTTCAGAATTATTGATGAAAACAGCTATATCGAGGATTTGGATTCGATCGATCAACGCCCGAATTTTAATGATTGGCGCGCCATTAAAGCTCAAGCTCTTGTTCAAAGTGCCGTTTCAGAAACCGAAAGCGGTCAGCTCAAAGTCGAATTTCGCCTTTGGGACGCTTTTACGGGCGACCAGCTTCAAGGACAGTCTTATACAACCACAAAAGACAACTGGCGCCGTATTTCGCATATTATTGCTGATGATATCTATGAGCGTTTGACCGGCGACAAGGGCTATTTTGACACGCGTATTGTTTATGTTTCGGAAAGCGGACCGGCAACAAAGCGTATTAAACGTTTGGCGATTATGGATCAAGACGGCGAAAACCACAAGTTTTTAACCTCGGGCGCCGCAATGGCTTTAACCCCTCGCTTTTCGCCCAATATGCAAAAAGTGACTTATATTTCGTTTTCAAACGATATGCCGAAGGTTTATGTTTTAGATATCGAATCGGGCAAGCAAGAACTTTTGGGCAATTTTCCGGGCATGACATTCGCCCCCGTCTTTTCGCCTGACAGCTCTAAAGTTTTGCTCTCGTTTGCCGCTAAAGGCAATACGGAAATTTATGAAATGGATTTGAAGAAAAGATCTACCCGTCAGCTTACGAAACATCCGGCTATTGATACCTCACCTTCTTATTCGCCCGATGGTTCAAAAATTGTTTTCAACTCTGATAGAGGCGGCAATCAACAACTTTATGTCATGGATATTGACGGCGAAAATGTTGAGCGTATCAGCTTTGGAAAAGGCAAATATGCCACTCCTGTTTGGTCTCCGCGCGGTGATTATATCGCTTTTACAAAGATGTCCGGCGGTGAGTTTTATATCGGGGTTATGCATCCTGACGGAACAGGTGAGCGTATTTTGGCCAGCGGCTGGCTTGTCGAAGGTCCGACATGGTCGCCGAACGGCCGTGTGTTGATGTTCTTCAAACAAGACCGCGGTTCCGGCAGCCGTTCCGCTCCGGTTAAACTTTATACCATTGACGTAACGGGTTATAACGAGCGTATGGTTGTGACACCTGCGGAGGCCTCGGATCCGGCATGGTCGCCACTTCTTCCTTAAAAAAAAGCCTCTCAAATGAGAGGCTCTTTTTTTATTTCTTAAAAGCTTGGTTAATCATTCTTTGCAGCATTTGCCCGCGTTCGGTTCTCATCAAAACCATACATGCCGAGCTGAGCATAATCGTTACGGCCGCAAACCAATCAATTGATGAAAACGAAAGCTTCGGAAGCAAAGCAAACGCGCCGGCAATAGCTTCAACGAAATATGTAAACAAAGCCTGAGCCGAACGGAACATCATAAAATATTCGCTGTTTGATAAGCTGACCGCATACAAATAACAATACATTGAAGCCGCATAAATCAAAACACCGTTGATAAAGCCGCAGATTAAGTTGTTCGGGGCAATATATTCCATCGGTGTCGGCAACAATTTCAAGAACTTAAAGGTATTCAAAAAGCTTTCAGGCAAGAACATAACGATTGCACCTAAGAGTGCCGAAACAATCATTAATGTGATCGCGCTGACGAACAAAACCCACCCCGTAAAGCTCAATCTGTCACGAATGCTCATGTTTGCTTTGTTGTCATGGTGAACTTCAGCGAAAATCGTTCTCGCATTATTCAACAAGGCTGAAATAACAACAAAAACAACCGCTTTAACAGCCGTGTCCAAAGGCAGATCTGCCACCAAAATAAAGCAACCGAACAAAATAAACACCATCGCCACAAAATCAATCGAACCCGGGCGACGCTTAAAAATCATCCACGCAAGCAACACAGAAAAGATAATTTCAACATTGCCTAAAAGATTTGCTTGAGTTGAAGAAATATATACAAAGGCCATCAGCATAAAAAGGTTTCTGAAAATTTGGAGAGCACCGAACACCCATGTTTGATAGTTTGTTACAATTTCTTTAACGTTTGTGTTCCGTCCTCCGATGACAATTAATGCCAAACCGCTGAATAAAATATTCGAGCACGCAATGGCAAACTGATTGCAACCGTGTTCCAACAAACTGTAACGCAAGAAGATGTTTGATACGGCCCATAAGAAAACCGTTAAAACAGACATCAAAGCACCTTTATACATATTAACCATCGTGTTTATCCTTTATAGTTTATAACCTGATATATGCTCATATTATTTAATTGGAATCAAAAAATCCAATCTTTTTTTTAAATCTGTTCATAATATCTTTTTTTAAAATAAGGCTTGTCATTTTAGACAAATAATGCTATAAATAAACTATTCGCTAATTTTATAAAAGGAGATTTGAAATGGCTGATTTGATGTTTGATCCGAATGAAGACAAAATCGAAATTATGAAATTAAGAGTTTCGATGAGTCCTATTGAAAAGGAGGCTTTTGAGAACTTTGTAAGATCAGATGCCGCAAAAAAGTATGTGGACAACAAGGAAATTGCCGAAGAAAAACGTGCGGGACGCAAAACTTTATTGGAAAACACAGCTATTAAAGAATTGATGTATCTTCGTTCTATTGACAGTCAGCGTCAACAAGAGAACAGACCTCTCTTAACAAAAGAGGATTATCGTCTTTCTTTAAGCGAAGGCGTTGTCATTTCAAGATATCGCGAAAAAGAGCGGAGACAGGACGAACGCCAAGCTGAAAAAGATCGCACAACTGCTGCCCTTGAAGCTATGGGCGGGCGACCTTCTGACACTCACGACTTCTAACTCAAAAAGCAACCGAAAGGTTGCTTTTTTTTTGCACATATCCTTTCAATGCTTGACTTGAAACTAAAACCTGTTAAATCAATTAATATCATAAACAAGGAGAATAGGTTATGTTTGAAAATTTTGATCTTAAAGAGTTTTTTAGTGCATTTGTGGTTTTGTTTGCGGTTATTGATATTTTGGGTTCCACCCCGATTTTCTTAAACTTGCGCAAACAAGGAAAAGTTATTTATCCGACAAAAGCAAGTATCATGTCTCTTCTTTGTTTTATTTGCTTTCTTTATGTCGGTGAGGCTTCTCTTAAGTTGTTTAATATTGATATTTCTTCTTTTGCCATTGCCGGTGCCATTATTTTATTTATGATGGCACTTGAAATGATTTTAGATGTGCAAATTTTTCAAAGCAATCCCGAATTGCCGAATGACGCAACTTTTACACCTGTTGTTTTTCCTCTTATTGCCGGTGCCGGATGTCTCACAACATTAATAACCATGCGCTCTCAATTTGAAACCATCAACATTTTGTGCGCTATCTTTTTAAATACTTTTTTCGTTTATTTGGTTTTGAAATTTACAAAACATCTTGAACGCTTTTTAGGCCCTGCCGTTATTTATCTTTTACAAAAATTTTTCGGAATCATTTTGCTTGCTGTTTCCGCAAAAATTTTTATTACAAATTTAACTGTTTTCGTTCAATCGCTTAATTAATAATTTTTTATGTCCGACATAAAAAAAGAGGTCTTTATGACCTCTTTTGATTTTTAACCGTTTTCGTGGTGTATTTTTCCGTAATGGTTTGGAATAAAACATATAAAAGCGGAATAACGACCAAGCCGCCTACTGTACCAACAAACATACCCCAAAAAACAGGCACGCCGATTGCCACACGGCTGGCTGCGCCCGCACCTGTTGCCAAAATGAGCGGAAACATACCCAAAATAAAGGTAAATGCAGTCATCAAAACGGCTCTGAAACGCTCTTTAGTCGCGACGGTTGCCGCTTTATCAATAGAAGCGCCTTTGGCTCGTTCATCGCGCGCAAATTCTACAATCAAGATGGCATTTTTGGCCGCTAAGCCGACAAGCAAAATCAAACCGAGTTGTGCATAAATGCTCAGAGGCAATCCTGTAATGAAAATGCCGAACAGCGCACCAAGCATGGCCACCAAAACAGACATCAAAACCGAAACCGGCAACATCCAGCTTTCATATTGCGCCACCAAGAAAAGATACGCAAACAATATAGCAAGCGCGATTAAATAGCCGACCTGACCGCTGTTTTTCTTTTCTTGCAAACTCATGGTTGACCATTCATAGTTGTAACCGTCAGGCAAAACTTTAGTCGCCAAATCTTCCATAGCCTGCATGGCCTGTCCGCTTGAAATGCCGGGCATTGCCATAGCCGTAATGGCAGCAGAAGGAAATTGATTGTAACGGTCGAAACTACGCGGTGCTTGCACCATTTCAATTTTAATCAAACTTCCTAAAGGCACCATGTGTCCGTCGTTTGAAGCGACATAAATCTTCTTGACGCTGTCAATATCTTTACGATACGGCCAATCAGCCTGAATCATCACCTTATTGACTTGCGTGCCGATATTAATATCATTTATATAGCTGGAACCAAGATAGTTCTGCAACACCGAATAAATAGATGAAACGGAAACTTTCATCACTTCGGCTTTTTCCTTGTCAATTTCAATATGCAAATGCGGTGTTGCCGCCGTAAAGGTTGAAAAGGCATACATAATTTCAGGCAGTGCATTAACCTTTGCCACAAAGCTTTTGGTCACAGTCTCCAATTGTTTCGGATCATTTGAATCAATAGATTGCAACCTGAAATCCATACCGCCGGTGTTGCCCAAGCCCGGAATAGCCGGAAATTCAAAGAAGTTGATATCCGCCTCCGGAATATCTGCGGTACGCGCTTTAATGCGGTTCAAAATATTGGTGGAATATTCGCTTTTCTTTTTACGCTTATCCCATGGCGTTAAATGGATAATGGCGGCGCCAACGTTTTCACCCTGACCGGAAAGCATTGAAAAGCCTGTGATGTCCATAATCGATTCAACACTCTTTTCTTCTCTGACCTTCGGCACAAGTTGTTTCACCACTTCATCATTACGCGGTTGTGTCGCACCTTCGGGAAGTTGAACGTTTGCAATAATCACGCCTTGGTCTTCAGACGGAATAAAGCTCGTGTGGCTCATCTTAAAGAAAAAGGTGTTTGCAAGAAACAGAAGACCCAAAATAAGTGCAATCACACTGACTTTACGCGCAATATAGCCCACAATCGCCAAATATTTGTTGCGGCTTTTATCAATCGTCTTGTTAAACCATAAAAGCGGCCCGTGTGAAGCCGGCTTCAAAGGCTTTAGGATGGTCGCACACAAAGCCGGCGACAAAGTTAAAGCATTAACCGACGAAAATGAAACGGCAAACGAGATCGCAACAGCGAATTGCTGATAAATTTTACCCGTAATGCCACCGATAAACGCAATCGGCACAAAAATAGCAAGCAATACTAAAGTTGTTGCGACAACGGCGGACGAAACCTGTTGCATCGCTTTAATGGCAGCATCGTGCGCCGAAAGTTTTTCTTGCTCCATTAAGGTCAAAACACGCTCGACCACCACGATGGCATCATCCACCACCAAACCGATGGCAAGCACCAAACCGAATAAGGTTAAAATGTTTAAGCTGTATCCCAAAGCAAGCATGACGGCAAAAGTTGCTAAGAGCGATACAGGAATGGTGATTGACGGCACAAGCGTTGAACGCCAGTCTTGTAAAAAGATGTAACACACCAAAACCACCAAAGCAAAGGTCATAAAAAGTGTTTCAACCACTTCTTCAATGGAAGCTACAATATAATCCGTCGCATCATAGAATATATCAACCTCAAAGTCTTCGGGATAAAATTGCGATAAGCGTTTAAGCTCATTTCTAACGGCTTTCATAGCTTGAATCGCATTTGCGCCCGATAAGGTGTTCAAAGCAATCGTAACCGAAGTTTCACCATTGATATCAGATTTAAAAATATAGTTTTCAGAACCGATTTCAACGCGCGCAATATCTTTAAGTTGAATCAAACCACCGTCTTCTTCCGTGCGTACGATAATATTTTCAAAATCTTTCGCATCATTTAGACGGCCCTGCGTTTCCAAAGTATAAATCATTTGTTGCTCGCCATCTCCCGGCATCGCTCCGACGGATCCCAGAGAAGGTTGAAGGTTTTGGCTTGAAATTGCACTTCTCACGGCAGAAACAGGAATATTTAAAGCAGCAATCTTATCGGCATCAAGCCAAACACGCATGGAAAGAGGCGCGGCATAAACCGTTACTTCACCCACACCGTAAAGACGCGACAGGTTATTCTTAATGTTGTTTTCAATGTAGTTGCTCATAAAGTTTCTGTCATATGTGCCTTTCGGTGAGCGAACGACCAAAAATCCCAAAATATCCGATGATCGACGCTTGACCGAAACACCATATTGTTGAACCTCTGTCGGTAATTTACTCATAGCCTGTTGAACACGGTTTTGAACCTTGACTTGTGCCATATCAGGATCCGTTCCGACCTCAAAGCTGACAGACAAACGATAAGAACCGCTGTTTGATGATGTGGATGACATATAAAGCATATCTTCCACACCGTTGATTTCCTGCTCAATCGGAATACCGATGGTGTTAGCCACAACTTCCGCCGAAGCACCTGTATAGTTTGCCGTAACATTTATTTCAGGCGGGGTAATTTGCGGATAAAGTGAAATCGGAAGCGAAAAAACGGCAATCAAACCGGCAATCGACATCACAATCGCAATCACAATCGCAAAACGCGGACGTTCAATAAAAAACTTTGAAAACATAATGCTTTGTCCTTATTTTTTTGTTAGAGTTCAGGTGTCGGGGTAACAAGAGCAGCTTTTACTGCTACACCGTCAGAAAGCTTTTGAAGACCTTTGATGACAACTTTGTCTCCTTCTTGCAAACCGCTTTTGACAACTTGTTTTGAGCCGATGACATCGCCCAAAACCAAACGGCGTTCTTGCGCAATATCATTATTGACAACAAAAGTATAAAAGCCGTTTTCATCCTGCGCCAAAGCAGCCTGGGGAATCAAAAGTTTTTTATCTTCGTCCAAAATCAAAGCTATTTGAACATAGCTTCCGGGTAATAACATTTCGTCATCATTTTCAAAATCGCCGTAAATCGCAACCGTTGCTGTATTTGTGCTTATTTCATTATCCGCAAAACTTGATTTAAACTCTTTAATAACTGATACACCGTCCGGTGTTGTAATACGCGCACGAACGGCCGATCTGTCTTCACTGTTGTATTTATTTTTAAATTCCAAAAATTCTTTATCCGTCAATGTAAACGTTATACGAATAGGATTTAACTGAACAATTTTTGCCAAAGTTTGTGTAGAAGCAACAACGCGATTTCCCTTGGTTACCAAAGCCTTTCCGATATAACCGTTAATCGGTGCGCGGCTGAACGTATCATTATAGCTGATTTGTGCCAATTCCAAATTTGCCTCAGCTTGCGCAACTCCTGCTTTTGCCTGTAAAAACGCGCTTTCTGCCGAATCAAAAGTCGCTTTTGACGCAATGTTTTGTTTGCTTAATTTAATCTGACGATTGTAATTACGCTCCGCTTCCGTCAATCCGGCTTTTGCTTTTTCCAATTCCGCTTTTCTTAAATCAAGCGTAGCCTTGAAACTCGATGCCTCAATCGTAAATAAAATATCGCCTTCGTTGACGAAACTTCCTTCCGTAAAATGAACTTCTCCGATTGTTCCGTTAACCTTCGGTTGCAAATTAACACTGTTGATAGCTTCAACATGCGCAATACGTCCTTTTTCTTTTGAAACATCCTGCTCATGCAACTCTTCTACCAAAACATACGGTGTTCCGGCGCCCATTGCCCCCATAGCTATTTTCGGTGTCATTTTTCCTTTTAAATACCAACCGAGGGCAATACACAAAACAATTAAAACCAAACGTTTTAATATAGCACTTTTATGAGGTTTCGTCAGTAACATTGTCAATCCTTCCTTTTTAGACCGTTTAACAGTAATTCAAAACTTTGTTTTAACATTTCTTTCAAATCAATCGGGCAAATTTTGTTAAGATAATTTTCCAAACAACCAAGCCACCAGCTGATTATGGTTGAAGCCAATAACTCGGCATTGATGTTGTTATTGATTTCACCATTTTTTTGCATATTTATCAAGCCGTTTTTAATATATTCAAAAGAATATTGTATATTTTGGCTGATTTTTTCCGTCACTTTGGTGATAATGGCTTCGGACCATTCCATTTGCAATTTGAGGAAAAAAGCAAGCTTAAATGCGTTCGGATTATTCAAAATAAAATCTGCCGAAGATAGAAAATATGCCTCAATATCTTTAAAATTGTTTAAGGTGGGCACTTTTTTTTGAAGATAAAGCTGTTTGCGCACGACATAATCGTTAATCAGAGCTGCCACCAAATCGGGCTTGTTTTTGAAGTGCCAATAAACAGCGCCTTTTGTCAAACCGATTCGCAAAGCAATTTCATCAAAAGTTGTTTTGGAATAACCCTTTTGATAAAACAAATCCAAAGCAGACTGCAATATTGCCTGCCGTGTTTTTTCAGCATCTTCTTTTGTTCGTTTCAAAGCCTTTTATCTTTCAAAACATACATACTAGAAAGTATGTATATACTTTTTTTTCTTAAATGCAAGAATTTTTTTTTGAATTTTGCAAACAATAATCAAAAAGCGTGATTTTGCAACAGTTCTTCAAGCAAAACATGAATAAACCGTAGCTTTAAATTACGCACTTTTTTAAAAAATCCGCGTTTTGATATTGATTTTACGATAAAGTTTTTTATAAAATATCACAAAAATGCTTGATTTAAACCTACATCTATGATACAATCAAAGCAATAACAAATTATTATGATTAATATAAAAACAAGGATGACAACCTTGTAAAAAAACAAAAAGTTATGATAGTTTTTGTGTTTGGGGTGGTTGTCGTAATGTTTTGTATCATAGGCTCCGTCTATTTCATGACGGAGACCATTAGGGAGATATCAGATATATTCTCTTATCTCCGCTATCTCCGCAAGAAGTAAGAGCCCCTTAATTTCTCCCGTGTTTTGCTTTTTTTTTCAAAAGACAATTCACGGGAGATTTTTTTTAATCAGCTTAAATCAATCTCGTCCAAAACGGCATCAAAAGGTTCGTTTTGGGGCGAAGCAAGATATGCTCCGATTTTAATTTCGTTTTCAACGCCTCTTAAATAAAACTGGCGGAGTTTGATGTATTTCTGCCCGTCCAAACTGTATGAACAAACAAAATCATCACCTCTGCGCTCAAGTTTATAAAAAATCTTATCAGGCATATTTTGCAGCTGCGTTCCAGCCCAATCAGAATGTCCGCTTAAGGTTAAACAGGTTCCTATTTCGGGCGAATTTTCATCTTTTGCAAGAATCGAAGCCTTAAACCAATTTCGCTCATCAACGCGCGCCATAATACCGCATTGCTTGAACGGGGTTGCGTTTTCAAAACGCCATTTGATGAGTAAAGAAAAATTACCGCTTATTTTTTTATAAAAAAAGTGTCCGTTGTCTTTTTTGATTTGGTGATGAAGCGACTGCCAAAAATCCGTTAAGGATTTGGCGACAATTTTCATTTCCTGATCCGAAAAAATAACATTTTCAGGTTCGTTATACCACTCAAAGTCTATCAGATTTTCAAGCTTCATTAAAAGTTCCTTTTCGGCACGCCACCCATCTCGGATAAAACTTGTTCTAAAATTTTATTGTGCTCGGCAGGCGCCATAATTTTTAAGGTGATGATTTCATCGCCTGTTTTGTTTTTTGCGCTAATCCCCTTTCCTTTCAAACGCAATTTTTCACCGCTTGAAGAATAAGGCGGAACCGTTATTTTGACTTTTCCCGTTAATGTCGGCACGGTGATTTTAGCCCCAAGAACAGCTTCCTTAAACGAAATCGGGAGGTCAAGCAAAATGTTTGTTCCTTCAAGCTTAAAATACGGGTGCGGCAACACATGAATCAAAATCAAAACATCGCCGTTTTCGCCGCCGTATGCACTTGGCGATCCCATACCTTTCAAGCGCAAGGTTTGTCCGTCTTCAAAACCTGCCGGAATTTTCACGCTCAATATTTTTCCGTTAATATTTACCTTTTTTTCGGCTCCTTTGGCAACGTCTAAAAAGTCAACATCTAAAGTGTATGAAACATCTTGACCTTTTGGTGATTCGGATCCGAACGGATTTGAATAAGACTGTGAGCTTCTTTTTCTTCCCGCTTTTGAAAACGCGCTCATAATATCGTCGCCGAAAATTGAAGAAAAATCAAAGCCTCCCGCCCCGAACGGATTTGAGGAAGAATATGTTTGATAAGAAGCGTCTCCGAACGGATTTGAAGAACCCGAAAAACCAGCTCCGAATCCGGTTTGTTTTCCCTCTTCGTTTATTTCGCCGGCATCATATTTTTTCTTTTTTTCTTTATCACCTAAAATTTCATAAGCAGATGAAACTTCTTTAAACTTTTCTGCCGCGTTTTTATCATCTTTATTTAAATCAGGGTGATATTTGCGCGCCAATTTTCGATATGCCGATTTGATTTCGGCGTCAGTTGCCGATTTTGACACACCCAAAATATCATACAAATTTTTCATTTTATGAAAGCCTTTAAAATAAACTATTGTTTAAAGGTTTATATAGGAAATTTATTTTTCTATTGCAAGGGGATACAATCAAACGTTGCAAGCCTGAAATGATTTTCGCGCATAATAATTTCGCGAAGATGAGCTCTGTTGTTTTGATTTTTTTGTTCGCAATAGTTTGTTGCAAGAGGCGTTATTTCATCAATACGAACATCTTTATATTCGTATGAAACATAAGAAGGGCCGCGTCGTTTTTCAACAATATTATTCCGATAACGCGCCATATCAGCCTCAGAAACATAATTTTCTTCTTTGACCTGTATTTGATTGTTGTTTGATGCGCATGAAATCACCAAAAGCATAAGCGGTAAAATAAATATTGTTTTTTTCATCATTTTTCTCTTTTCATTTAGATATAACCTTTAATCATTCTAACTACAGAGAGTTAAATAAAATGTTAATCAAGAACATTATAAACATTTTTTCCGGCTCTGATTAAAAGCTCATAAACTCTTTTATCTTTGCGCGAGCTTCGTTTTTCATTGTCTAAATCTTCAAGCATTTCTTGAAGTTTTTGATTAAACTTTTCGTCTTTTCTGAGTTTATCAAGCTGTTTTATATTTTCAGTATCATTCATTTTATAATCCAAAACGGCTTTAAGCGTTGCCAAATAAACGGCATCTTTTTCAGACGAGGGATAGTTTTGTGCCATAGCTGATGTTGCCGTCAGCACAAATGATAAAAAAAGAAAAATATATCTCATGACTTTCTCCTTTTGATTATTATATTTTGTTATCGGCTGATTTAAAGTGTATTTTATTCTTTATGATGCAATAATTTTCTTGCAACCTTTAAAAGTTTGTAATAAACTGTAACAAAATTTGAGAATCGGAGACGGTCATGAAAAAGGTTTTGTGGATTTTGATTGATAACCGGATGGGAAGTGTCGGTCAGGCGCGCGGTATTGCCCAACATTTGAACCATGAACATTTTGATATCATTGAAAAGCCGATTGACTATACAAAACTTTCCGGACTGCCTAACTTTGTGCGCCACAAAACCCTTATCGGCTTAACAAGTGAATCCAAAAAAGCCTTTCATGCGCCGTGGCCCGATATGGTTTTATCCATCAGCCGCAGAACCGTTCCGGTTGCGCGTTATATTAAAAAGAACAACCCTCAAACAAAACTTATTCAGATTATGCACCCCGGCGAAACAGGGCTTGACGAATTTTCGCTCGTCTTACTGCCCGAGCACGATAAAGACAAAACCTATCATAAAAGTTTTCGCTATCTTATCGGCGCACCGCACCGTGTTACCCCTGATGTTTTGCTTCAAGCAAAAGAAAAATGGGAAGAAACATTTAAAGATTTGCCCAAACCTCTAACGGCAATCATTATCGGCGGTGCCATTAAAGACCGTCAATTCACGCTTGAAAACGCGAAACAGTTGGCCGAAAAGATCATTGCTTTTAAGAAAAAAATCGGCGGTTCAATTTTAATTACCACATCACGCCGCACGGGAGAAACCGCTCAAAAGCTTATTATGGAAGCCTTAAAAGACATTCCGGCGCACACATTTGTGTGGGGTGATAAAAACGAAAATCCTTATTTGGGTTATTTAGCTTGCGCTGATAACATTATCGTAACAGGTGATTCTGTTTCGATGGCATCCGAGGCATGCGGAACGAACAAACCTGTTTTTGTTTTTGAGGGGCAAAGCTGGCTGACTAAAAAGCACTATCGTTTTATTCATGCTTTATATGAAAATCGATATGCCGTGCCGCTTGACGCCCGATATATCAATTTCAAACCGAGCGCTTCGCTTAACGCCGCTATTGACGCCGCCCGCGAAATCGAACGGCTTTAAGGCTTATTTATAACGCATACGAAAAGTGTTCCCTGTCGGCTTTGAGAGCATTTCAGCCTCATCTACCGTATAAATTCTTTTTTTGATATAATTTCTTTTGACGTAATCGCTTAGTGAGGCATAAAATTTGCCATCTATAACAAATGGCTCGCCGCTTTCGCTTAAAGCTTTTGCTTGAGCGCATTTTGAACCGCAATCTTCACCCAAGACCATAGCCTCAGTCGAAGCATAATATTTCGCATCTTCTCCTTCGCCTATTTTATAAATTCCATCTTCTTGTGTGAATCGTATGATTGTTAACCCGCTACCTCCAATATTTGCCTTACATGAAGTATTACTTTCCGGACAATAAACAACTATGGTATCCGTATCATGAAAAGCCGCAGATCCCACATTCGTTGCAGCAGAAGGCACAACAAAACTTGTCAAGGCTTTATCATGTGAAAACGCTTGCCAATTTATACTTTCAAGCTGTGAGTTTTCGCTCATATTTATTTTATTTAAGGATGTTGCGCTATCAAAAGCTATCATACCGATTTTTTTTACTGAATCTGCAAGAGTTAATGTTTCAAGCGCTTTAAAATCTTTAAATGCCCATGTTCCAACCGAAGTTATTCCTTCGCCAATAACAATTTCCTTAACTGTATTATTATAAGATTGCCACGGTCTTGGATATGTGCGACTCCACTCCTCTGGATCCGAATAATCTTTCATATCACCTGTTCCCGAAACGGTTAAAACACCCTTATCATCGATTGTCCAAGAACAATTTTCACCGCAATCGTTTCCAGAGGCAATGATTTCTGCATGAGCGTTAGTACTAACAGTTAAAAATATTAAAACATATAAAATCTTATAAGACATACTTTCCCTCCTATGCTAAGACACCAAAAAACCGCTCCTTGAAAGAGCGGACGGGAAGTTCGAAAATCATACAGTATGAAATGACTCTGATGACCTTTGGGAAAAATTCCTTGAACATCCGCCACCAGCTCCCCGACCGAAATATCGGGGATAATCGCACCATTTAAAATAAAAATAGCACCCAAGCGGTGTTATCCGTCACCGCATACTGTATAAGCTTTCGACAGCCCGCGCCCATCAAGGCACTTGACACGGAAGAAAGCTTCCGCATCCGACTTTATTGTGGCAGATATTTTTTTAAAAGTAAAGAAATTTTTTAAATCTTATCAAAATTGATGCGCGGATCAACCAAGCAATAAGTGATATCACTTAAAAGTTTTAAGACTAAACCGAGCAAGGCAAAGATGTAGAGCGTGCCGAAAATAACGGGATAATCACGCGTCATAATGGCCTCATAGCCCAGAAGCCCGAGCCCGTTTAACGAAAACACGACTTCTATTAAAACCGAACCCGTAAAGAGCATTTTAATTAAAAGCGAAGGAAAACCCGCGATAATGATGAGCATCGCATTTCTGAAAACGTGTTTATACAAAATGTCTTTTTCGCTTAAGCCTTTGGCGCGTGCCGTTAAAATGTACTGCTTACTGATTTCATCCAAAAACGAGTTTTTGGTCAGCATTGTCAGCGTTGCAAATCCGCCGATGACAATCGAAAAAACAGGCAAAGCAATATGCCAAAAATAATCTTTGATTTTTCCAAACATTGAAAGTGTTTCAAAATTATCCGATGTTAAGCCTCGAAGCGGAAACCATTGGAAATACGTTCCGCCGGCAAAGAACACAATCAAAAACACCGCAAAAAGAAAAACGGGAATCGCCGAACCGATAATGATCGCAACTGTTGAGAAAACATCAAATTTTTTTCCGTCATATAAGGCTTTTTTGATGCCGAGCGGTATCGAAATTAAATATATAATCAAAGTTGACCAAAGCCCTAATGAAATCGAAACAGGCATACGCTCAACGATCAACGCCAAAACCGTTTTGTCTTTGTAATAACTTTTTCCAAAATCAAATTCGGCATAATCCTTAATCATTTTCAAAAATCTTTCATACCAAGGCTTATCAAAACCGAATTGTCTGTTCAATTCTTCAACCAAATCCTGAGGAACACCTTGCGAACCTTTGTATTGATTTGTTTGGGACGAATTTTGAACTTGGGCGGTTGACGTAAATTGTGCTTTTGAATCGGTGTTCATTCCCTGATATTTTGCCAAGATATATTCGACAGGTCCCCCCGGCGAAAGCTGGATAACGGCAAAATTGATGATTAAAATTCCAAGCAATGTGAGCGGAATAAGCAATAAGCGCCTGATAATATAATTTCTCATTTTTCAAGCTCCTTTATCCACCATGTCAACGGCTGCCAACCGACTTTCGTGTCCGTTTGCGGAATGCCGAACTTATTGGCATAACCCACTCTGTTATAAGGCGAATACCATTGAAAAATTAAATAATATTCATTTAATAAAACTCTGTCCAAGGCCTTTAGGTAGGCAACATAATCATCTTTAGAATCGGCTTTAATCACTTCGCGAATCAAATCGTCAACAACTTCATTTTCAATTCCCATAATATTATAACTTCCGTTGACATTTGCCGCCTCGCTGCCATATAAATCTTTGAGCTCGTTGCCCGGCATCGCGCTGATACGATACGACATAATCGCCATATCATAATCAAAGTTGTCCATGCGATTTTTAAAAATATTGACTTCCAAGTTTCGAAAAGTTGCTTTAACACCTATTTTTTTCAAATTTTCAATAAACGGAAGCATCACGCGTGTGAACGTTGTGCCGTTTGCGGAGTTACTCAAAATTTCGAGCTCAAACGGCTCAAGCGTTTTTGCGTTTCTCATTTTGCCGTCTATAATCCGATAACCGGCTTTTTCAAACAGCGCAACCGCTTCCCTTAAGTTTTGCCTTATTTTTTCAGCACTCGAATTGTCCGGCAAGGTAAAGGGCGTTGTAAAAACGCTTTCATCCAAACGGTCTTTATATTTTTCCAAAATCTGTTTTTCTTTGCCTTGCGGAAGACCTTTTGCTTCAAAGTCCGTGTTTGTAAAATAACTATGCAATCTTTTATAGGCGCCATAGAACAACTTTTCGTTTGCCCAATCAAAATTAAATGCCAGATCAAGCGCACGGCGCACGTACTTGTCTTTGAACTTATCACGCCGTAAATTGATGGCAAAATGTTGCAGAACAGCCGGATTTTGGTGTTCAAATGCCTGTTTGATGATTTTGCCCGATTTTACCAAATCGTTATCATAACCGACCTTCCAAATTTTTGCGATATATTCTTCTCTGACATCAATATTTCCGGCAAAAAGCGCCTGAAGCGTTACCGTTGTGTCCTGATAATAATCAATGCGGATTTCATCAAAATTGTTAAAGCCTTTGCGTGTCGGTAAGTCGGTTGCCCAATAATTTTTATCGCGCTCCAAAATAATATATTTTCCCGCTTCAAAATTTTTAATTTTATATGGTCCTCCGCCCAGAGGAATTTGAAGGCTCGGCTTTGCAAAATCTCTGTTATCCCAATCTTTTTTCGGAAAGATTTTAAATTGGGTTAAAATCAGAGGCAACTCTTTGTTTTGTGCGTTTTCCTTAAAATAAAAACGCACATACCTTTCTGATTTTTTTTCAACTTTTTCAACATCTGCATAATAAACTTTATAAATCGGCGCCCCTTTTTCAAGCAAAACATTAAAGCTGAAGATCACATCGTCTGCCAAAATCGGACTGCCGTCTGCAAATTTTGCACGTTCATCTAAAATAAAATCGACGTAGTTTTCTTTCAACTCGAATTTTTTTGCAACAAGCGGATAGACAACTGAAATATCGTCTATCGGCGTATAGCCCAAACTGTCCCATATCAAGTCTGCAACCGTTCCCGAAGCCGAGCCCTTAAAAATAAAGGGATTAAAATTATCAAAGCCGCCATACTCAGGCATAACCAACCTGCCGCCTTTTACGGCATCGGGATTAACATATGAAAACGCGCTAAAGCCGTCTTCATATTTTGCTTTACCGTAAAGAGCTATTTTGTTGTCAAAAGCCGCGGCACCCGCACTCCAAAAACACAAAAGAGCGATGAATACTTTAAGAATTGCTCGCATCCGTCCATCCGCCAAAAGGATATGCCAGATTGTTGTCGTCTTCTGTTTGCGGTTCTTCTTTTTGAGGCGATACCGGCTCATTTAAGAAGGCTTTCAAACTTGTTTCCTGATATTGCTTGATGTCAGATGATGAAAATTCTTGCGTTCTTTCTTCGGTATTTGTCGCCATTTCAAAATGAGGCTCGTCATATTCTTCTTTTTCTTGTTTTGCAGAAAAGACAGGCTCTGTTTTCTCTTCTTCATTTAATGCCATATTTTGCTTTAGGGTTGAAAAGAACACGTCATCATCATTTTGAGATTGTTCAAAATCGGTGGGGGTATCTTTTTCTTTTTTCTTAAATGAAAACGGGTTTAAGCGTTTAAAAAGCGAATCCGGTTTTTCGTCAAGCGGCGCTTCCATTTCCTGAATAGACGTTGCGGCCTCAAATGAATTTTCTTCCTGCTCGGGTTCATCTTCAGGCTCTTGATCTTTTGTTTCTTCACGCATCACAATCGGTGCTAACATTGAATAAACTTTTCCCATCACACCGGTTTGCAAAATTGTGATAAACACTCTGTCTCTGTCATGCTTTTCAAGCATATTTGTCAGGTTTTGATAACGGGCGCAAAACTCTAAAAGCGTTCCTCTGAAAACCTTATCGCGCGCAACTTTGTCTTTCAGATATGCTTCAAAATCGCCATGAACCTTTGCGCTTTCAATAAATGCCTTTGCAATGCTCCACCGCTCGCCGTTTTTAACTCTTGACCAAAGTTCGGTTAATTTTACACTCGATGCCGCATTTGATCTTTGAGCAATATCGGCTAAAATTTCATTCATATCCGCCACGAAAACGTCAAATTTTCCGACAACAAAACCGTCTTTTATTTCGTGTTCGGCATCAAGCATGACACGAACGACCAAGTCCGTATAGTCTTGGTTTTTTTTCATTTGCGTATAAAGCTGTTCCAGTTTTTTGTCGGTCGATTTTGTTTTGAAATATTGGTTGATAAAGCCGAAAACCTGAAAAATAATCCAAACCGGAATTAAAACCAAACCGGCATAAAGAGCTAATGTGTAAGCGTCAACCGATGATACATCGACGGTGGCAAAGCGATTATGCACAAACAACCCTGCATAGATTAACCAAACAAGTGACGAAAAGCACGAAGCACAAAACAAAATCGTTAACAACAAAAGTCTCCTTACATAATCCCGATCATCTGATTTTTTATCAGCTTACTTAATATGACTTATTTTTTCAATCGTTTAGAAAAAAGAATCAACAGTTATCAAAATAAATTCTGTCTTTTTTAAAAAAAAGTGGTATGAATGTGAGTAATTGAAAACTTTTAAAGAGAATATCAATGAGTCAAGAAACACCTGAAACGACCTTAGATTTTGAAACAGAAATTGTTTCGGTTGAGGAAAAAATTGCTCACCTTGAACAAATTTCAAAAGAAGAAGATGTGGACATTCAAAAAGAAATTAAACGTCTTAACACAAAACTTAATCGTCTTTTGGGCGAGGCTTATCAAAACTTAACGCCGTGGCAACAAACCCAAATCGCACGTCATCCGAACAGACCTCACACACTTGATTTTATTGATGCGCTGATTGAAGATTTTGTTATTCTTTCAGGCGACAGATGTTTTGCAGATGATGAAGCCATGATCGGCGGTATCGGAAAATTTGAGGGCATATCCGTTGTTGTGATCGGTCAGGAAAAAGGGCATGATTTGGACACGCGCGTGAAACACAACTTCGGCATGGCAAAACCCGAAGGATATCGAAAAGCTCAACGTCTGATGGACTTGGCATCAAGGCTTAATATGCCGGTGCTGACTTTTGTTGACACAGCCGGCGCATATCCCGGTATTGATGCCGAAGAACGCGGTCAGGCCGAAGCGATTGCAAGTTCGATTGAAAAATGTTTTCAGGTTAAAACGCCGATTATTTCAACCATCATCGGCGAAGGCGGCTCCGGCGGAGCTATTGCCATTGCTACCGCAAATGTTGTTATAATGCTGTCAAATGCCGTCTATTCCGTTATTTCGCCCGAAGGCTGCGCTTCAATTTTATGGCGCAGTGCCGATAAGGTTCAAGAAGCAACTGAGGCCTTGAAATTAACCGCACAAGATTTGAAAAAACTTAAAGTTATTGATGAAATTGTCGAAGAGCCTGTCGGCGGAGCCCATCGCCACAGGAAAGCCGTGTTCGACAACTTGCGTTCTGCTTTGAGGAAACACTTGGCTGAGCTTTTAAAACTCACACCGGCAGAACTTAAAAAGGCTCGAACCGAAAAGTTTTTAAACATGACCAAAAACTTAAAACCGGCTCCGGCGCCTGCTCCTGCCAAAAAGAAAAAAGAAGAAGCTCCCAAATAACGGGAGCTTTTGTTTTTAAGGAGGAGAACTATAAAATTTCGATATTTCCGGCGGCAATCCGTCCGCGGTCATCGTATGGCTCATAACTGACCTTTTGCCCGTCAACAAGGCGGCGTATGCCTTTTTCTTCAAGTTTTGTGATGTGAACAAAAATATCTTTTTCTCCGGTTTCCGGCTCAATAAATCCATATCCTTTTTTGGTATTAAACCATTTAACAGTCCCAGTACACATATATCTTCCTTTCGTTAAAATTAAAACTTCAGGCTGATGGTCTGCCTGTTCTTTACGAAAATATGTATACCACCTTAGTTTTTAAAGTCAATTAAAAATTGCTAATATATAAAATATTATCTTATTAGTTGTGTATTTTTTAGCTCAATCCCTGTTCTTCCATCATTTTTTTGATATATGAAATTCGAGATTTTGGGGCTTTACTTTTCTTCATGTGTTGCATTAAGAGGGTTACGATTTGGCTTTGATATTCTTTTTTTTGATTTGCAATGGCGCACAGATTGTAAACAGATGCTTCAAAAACCTGTTCGTCTTTGCTGTTTAAGCTTTTGCTGATTTCAAGATATGTCGGGGTAAAACCTTTTTGATTTTCTTGATTTTTTGAAAAATCATAAATCATATTCCAAAAAGACTTTGCTGTTTTTGACATTTATTCCTCTTTTTTATAAAACAAACCGATTATATGCTAGAACAAAGATGTTAAAAAAGATTTGACAAGCCATAAAAAAAAGCGTATACAGCTTTCAAGTTTTGATTATTGCTTCATCGTCTAATGGTAGGACAGCGGATTCTGACTCCGTCAATCTTGGTTCGAGTCCAGGTGAAGCAGCCATAAAAAACACCCTTTACGGGTGTTTTTTTTGTGGCTGATTTATCTTTATGGAAGAACCAACTCGGAATCGAAGTGTTTGCAGGATTTTTTCTGCCCACAATAAGATTATTGAGCGGAACGCTCAATACTTCCGTGTGAAGCAACCAGCGTAGAAGAGCCATCCTGCTTTATATTTCTCGGTCGTTCATCAATGAGAATTGAGCCGGTGCTTCGAACGGATCATAAAATTTTTTGATACCAAGTTCATGTGCCATTTGTTCAGCTTTATCAAACTGATCACCCAAACGCCCTACATCATGCGCATCATCGCTGATGATAACAGGCACATTATATTGAGCCAAAAGCGATAATATTCTTTTGCTCGGATACGGCTCGCCGTAGGCAAGTTTAAAACCGCTTGTGTTGATTTCGACTCTTGCGCCGGCTTTTGCGATTGCCTCAACGGTTTGACGCTCTTCATCAATCCATTCTTTTTCAAGACCTAAGCCGACCTTTTTCATCAAATCAACATGCGCCAAAAAGTTAAACAAACCGCTCCCTGCCGCAGACCTGACGTTTTGATAATATTTGTGCAATAAAAGATTTTGTTCTTCTTTTGAAGCATTTTTTAAGTCATGCGTATTATAAAGCGTGTGGTTTGCGGAAACAAAATGCGCCGAACCTATCAGATAATCCGGCTTTAAAATTTCAACAGCTTTTTCAAAGCCTTCGCGCCACTCATTGTCTCTGAAAAAGTCAACCTCCATCCCTTTATAAATCGGGAAGCCTGTTTTTGCTTTCAGCTCATCAATGCGTTCATAATGCGGTTTGAACTTTTCAATCGCCTCTTCAAAAGAAGATGAATATATTTTCTCATATCCTCTTTGAAGTGCGGCTTCATACAGTTTTGTTTCTTTGATATACGGGCAAACGATAAAGTGATTTGAAAAACCGATTTTTGACCACCCCAACGCGCGCGCCTGTTCCACCATTTGCGCTTCCGTATTGCGCCCATCAAAGCCAACAGTGTGCGTATGAAACGAAAAATTTTGCATCAGGCCTTATTGCCTTTTAAGCGCTCATACGCTTTCTTATAACCAATCATCGGCAACAATGTTTTTAATTCCGGCCCTGATGCTTCGCCCGTTAAGGCCAAACGAATCGGGTGGAACAAATCTTTGCCTTTGAGGCCGGATTTTGCTTTTACCTCACCGAGCCATGCGTTAAATGTTTCGTCCGTCCACGGCTCTTTGGGCAACAAATCGGCAGCCATATCCGTTAATGCTTTGTTTTCAAGCTGAGGAGAAACTTCGCCGTTGCAAATATTGTTCCAAATATCGACATCTTCAACTTTTTCCAAATTTGCTTTCACATCATTCCAAAATTCTTCATTGACCTTCACGCGATCTTTGACAGCATCAAAAGGCATTGTGTGAATGTGTTTAACATTAAAGTGTTTTAATTCTTCAACATCAAATTTCGGCTGAGCACGTCCGATTTTTGAGAAATCAAGCGTTTGAGCCAGCTCTTCCAAACTATAGAATGAGCGAATATCTTCCGACGTTCCGAGCTTTGCAAGATAAGAGCAGATTGCCATGTTTTCAACACCTTCGGCTTTGAGCTCACGAACCCCTAAACTACCCAAGCGTTTTGAAAGTTTTCCTTCTTTGCCGGTGAGTAAAGGCAAGTGTGCAAATGTCGGCACAAAACCGCCGATGGCTTCAAACATCTGAATTTGAGATGCCGTGTTCGTAACATGGTCTTCGCCGCGCAAAATATGCGTGATACCGAAATCAGAATCGTCAATAACCGACGGCAAATGATACAGATATGAGCCGTCTTCACGAATAATAATCGGATCGCTCAAATTCGACGCCTCATATTTAACCTCGCCTCTGACAGCATCATTCCATTTAATTTCACCGGCGTTTAATTTGAAACGATAGTGCGGTTTGCGCCCCTCTTTTTCAAAATTTGCAATGTCTTCTTTTGTGTAGTTCAAAGCCTGACGATCATAAATCGGCGGAACACCTTTTGAAAGGGCGCGTTTGCGTTTAAACTCTAATTCTTCAGGGGTTTCGTAACAAGGATAAATACGCCCGTCTTTGATGAGCCTTGAAGTTACTTCTTTATAACGTTCAAAACGAGCCGATTGACGTGCCTCCGAGCTCCATACAAGCCCGAGCCATTTTAAGCTTTCACGCATTGAATCTTCATATTCTTTTTTAGAGCGTGCAAAATCCGTATCATCAACACGGAGCATAAATTCGCCCCCCATTTTTTTAGCCCAAAGCCAGTTAAAAAGAGCCGTTCTTGTATTTCCGATATGCATATGTCCCGTCGGCGACGGCGCAAAACGAACTTTTATATTTGTCATTTATTTATCCTTATTTTTTCGAAATTGAGCCCATTATATAAACTTCATTTCAAATTTCAAGGCAAAAAAAAATATACCTTGACTTTTGAACGAACTTAAAGCACTATTTGGTTACAATATATTTTTATATTGAGCGCCGTGTTGGCGCGGGGTTGTCAACAACCTTTGTATTACGTGGCAGTTGGATATCTGCCAAATAATAAATATATCCCCGACTGAAATGGCCGGGGAGCTTATGGCGAATGTTCAAGGTTTTCCTAAAGGCCATAAGAGTCATTTCGTAATACATGATTGTTGAACTCCCTGACCGCCTTCGATGCAGGAAGCACAGGCTGGATCGCGCCGGTCTCGTTGTTGACAGTCATTATCGACACGAGGATAGTATCTTCTGTCAGTGCATCAGCAACATCCTCCGGGCTTACGCAGCCTGAACTGTCCACACTGAGATATTCCACGTCATAACCATCGTCAGCGAGTCTGCGGCAGGTCTCAAGTATAGCCGGATGCTCGATTCGCGTCGTGAGAATGCGTTTTCCGCGTCTCTTCATTTTGCGCGCAGTCGATACAAGAGCCATGTTGTCGCTCTCCGTGCCTCCGGATGTGAAAATGACCTGGCCGCCCGGCGCCAGCATGCTCTCTATCTCACCTCTTGCGTCGTAGAGGATATTGCCTGCGTCAAAACCGAGCGCGTGCAGCGACGAAGGATTTCCGTAGTTTTCCTTAGCCATCTTATACATCAGTTCGGTGACTTCATCGTATTGTCTTGTTGTTGCGCTGTTATCTAGATAAATCATATGTCTTAACCGTACAAAGGCTCCCCTGAACGAGGAGCCTTTATAATATTTGTTACGATAAATAGCTTACTTGGCGAATTCTGTTGCTCTTGTCTCTCTGATGACATTGACCTTGATCTGTCCAGGATACTCGAGTTCTTCCTCGATCTTCTTGGCGATCTCTCTTGCGAGCATTGGAACTTCGTCGTCCTTGACCTGGTTAGGCTTGACTGCTACGCGGATCTCGCGGCCTGCCTGGATAGCATAGGACTTGTCAACGCCCTTGGTCGAATTGGCGATCTGC
>CAJOLB010000011.1 GCA_905235385.1 uncultured Alphaproteobacteria bacterium
CTCAGGTTCCTTGTCAATATACAGACATCTTCTTTTTATTAAAGCACGCTGCCTGTATATCCTCTTCTTATCTACTCTCTTCTATAACTCCAACGCTTCAGTCCCCGTCCGCGTCGGTGAGTGTGCTTATAACCTATCACTTTGACCTTGTCAACACCTTTTTTAATTTTTTTTTGTTTTTTTGAAAGTTTTTTATAAACGATTGATTTTCAATATTTTATTTTGTGTAAAAAGGCTTTTGAAAAAACTGAACAGATAAAATTTACCACAAAAAAGAGAAAACATCCAGCCATACATATGTATATATATTTAAAAGTATATATTCGATTCTCTTTTTGCATAATCCAAAAGCGTAAAGAAAAAAGGAACCTTAAATTTTTACGATTCCTTTTCCTTTATTATATCAAATATTTTATTAAAAAACAATAAAAATCGTCTTTTAAAAAGTGTAAAGAAAAAAGGTTCGTTTTTTCTTTACACTTTTACAAACAATAAACAAGGAGAAAAGCCATGTCAAATACCTCAACACTCACCGCAGACATACTGCGTCAACTCGCCGACGTTGCTGAAGGAAAGAAAAATTTTAACGACGTCATCAAATCTGTTACCACGAACGACTCAGAAATTGCTAAAATTAAAAACGAATTTGATACTTTTAGAGGAATCATATCAACCCTTAAAAGCAACATTAAGGAATCAGTCAAGGACGAAATCCGCACAAATGACTTGAATGCAAAATATGAAACATCTTCCGCAATGGAGGTAAAAGACAGCGAGGGCAACACTATTGGGCATATCGGGCTTAAAACGAAACAAAAGAAAAGTTGGTGGGAAAAAGTCAAAGAAAATATGGCAACCAGTTTTCAAAACAGAGCCGATTTGCTCACAGGCAAAAAAACCTTGAAGCAAGTGATGCACGAAGATGCAACAAGATTGAAATCGAATATGATGGAAACGTCCGTTGTGTTTAGAAAATCCGCAAGCGTTGCAGATGGTATGCACAAAGGATTTCAAAAAACGATTGCGGAGCTGCGCGGCATTGAGCAACAGCGGGCACGCACTTCCATCAAAGCAAGAAATGAAATGTTAAAAGAAAAAATCAACGCCGGCAAAACAGCAAAATATGCCTCTTTAGACGATGGGCAGTTTGCCGTCGCTTTAGGAGCCGCTTATGACAATTTCGCAAGACTGGAACACTTCAACACACCGGACAATATTAAAACTGAAGTTTTAGGCGAAATCGGGCTTGTTTTACAAGAAGCCCAAAAGCGCTTTCCAAACGCAGCCTCTGAAGCAACCAAAGGCTCGTATTATAAAGACCAAAATGTCGCAAATATGGAACAACAGCTTATGCCCTATATGCGTGAAGCCGCCAAATCAAATCCTCTTTTAAGAGACGATGTTCATCGCTATGAGTCATGGCGCAATAATGCGGACGCAACCGTTATGACGGGAGCGTTAACACTTAAAGAAATGCCGTTTGAAAATTTTGCCCGATATGGAAATCCGGATAAATCATTCACCCCTGATATAAACCACTTTAACAATCCTTACGATAAAGGTTCAAATGTTTTAAGCCAAAAACAATTATTGACAGAGAAAGCAAAAGTTGCAAAGCTCAACATTCGTTAAAACAAAAAACCTCCAGTCAGGAGGTTTTTTTGTACCAAAATCACTTTCTGTGGTGTCCACCACCATGGTGCCCTGAATTGTGATGTATCACTGCCGGCGCTCTGTATTTATGGTGATGATGAACGTGGAATCCGTCAAACAACAATGCGCCGATAACCGCGGTTGTCACTCCGGCTGCGAAGGCCGAACCCGTTGAATAGCTGTCGTAATAATAGCTGTTGCGAACAACCGGCGATGAACGAACAACGGTTACTTGCGGTTGTGTCGTAACATAAGAAGGCGCGGCATAAGTTGTGGTCGTCGTTGTTGTCATTTGCCCTGTCACATACCCGTTATCATCAATCACGAAATATGTTTCTGCCATGGCATTTGTTGCACAAAGCATAAAAGTTAAAGCATACAAAAGTTTTTTCATAATTTAATTCCTTTTCTAAAATAACCTTACACCATATAAAACGAAAAGCAAAAAAAAATGTTCATATTTATTTGTAATTTTTCTTGATAATTATTATTTGTGATGTATGATACGTCTTGTTATTAACTTTTTTTAGGAGGTTCCTATAGCAACAGAAAATTTTTCTGCGCCAGTACGTTCTGATGACGGACCGCGCATTAACGAAGAAATAAAAGTCAAACAAGTTCGTTTAATTGATGAAATGGGTGAAAACAGAGGCATTGTCTCGATCAAAGAAGCACTTGAAATCGCTGAAGATGCAGGTCTTGATTTAATTGAAATTTCCCCGCAGGCCAACCCGCCTGTTTGTAAAGTTTTAGATTTCGGCAAATATAAATATGAAGTTCAAAAACGTAAAAACGAAGCCAAAAAGAATCAAAAAGTTGTCAACATTAAAGAATTAAAACTTCGTCCTGCGATTGATACGCATGACTACGACGTCAAATTAAAACAAGCCAAAAAGTTTTTAAGCCAAGGTGATAAGGTTAAATTCACGATGCGTTTCAAAGGAAGAGAATTGAGCGCAAATAACATGGGAAAAGAAATTTTGGATAAAATCATTGAAGATTTGGAATTAGTCGGCAAAGTCGATTCGGCTCCGAAACTGGAAGGCAAACAGATGTCAATGATGATCTCTCCGGCTTAAATAAAAAACAAACAAAAAAAGCACCTTATTTCAAGGTGCTTTTTTTGTGCTATATTTCGCGACCTGAAGAAACCTTAGGCTTAGGCTGCATCTTTTGTTCTTGAGACTTTTGCTCTTCTTTCTTCGCCTTTTCTTCAGCTTTCTTCTTATCTTGCGCCAAAATTTCAATAGACTTTTCATAGAAAAGACCGAAGTGCTTTTCAGGAACTTCAAGCGGGTTAATACCAATATCTTTTTTCAGCTTTCTGTTCATTTCCGTCAGCTGACCTTGCGCAACACCCCAAGCATCACCCAACAAAATCGGAACGGCACGTTTCGTATTTGACGCATCGCTTTTACGAATTCGATCAACGATATCCGCATCAGCATTTTTCAGTTGCCGTTCATATAATATGGTATAAATTTTTTGATAATCAGCCTTGCTTAATTCTTTGATCTTTTTATTAGGGACGACAGCTAAAAGTTGTTTCTTTTCTTCATCGCTTAAACGTACCATTGTCACATTTCCGACCTCATCTCTGGTCGGATTTGACATCAGCTGATCCAATCTGCTCATAAAGCGTGCCTCAAGATTATTATCATCACCCACAACAACATCAAACACGCGAGCCAATGTATGCGTTGCCGCAATCACACTTGCCGCACCGGTACTCTTATTTAAGCTGCCCTTTCTGATAGTTGTATCCGCCATATTATATAAGCCGTCCGAGGCAACATATGCTTTTCTGAAATTCTCAAACTTACTTTCAAATTCCGCCGCCTCGCGCAAATCAGATTGGTTATCAATTAAATAACGCGCTTCATTTTTCTTTTTACGGATATATTCCAAATCGCTGATTGGCAACTCTTTGCCGCTATTTTTTGCGTTTTCTTCCCATTGTTCCATCAAAGAACGCTCAAAATTGGCATAATCTTGAGTTGAAAGTTTTTCTTTTGCCGCTTTGAGCATCATGTCGGCTTTTTGTATGTTATAACCACACCCGGTCGGCACAATACCCCTTTCGGCACAAGCCTTCATCCATGTCGATTTATCACAGTTCGGCAAATTTTTCAAATTCAAATGTGTAATACCGGTCTTTTTAATTTCGCCCATAAAATCACTTGCTAACCCCGCATCCATCGGCTTTCTGCCAGGCGTTCCATAGCCGAAATAAAACTTGCCGTTACCATCTTGAGAAACATACAACCTTGCGGAAAAAGTTGGCACCCGAACCATTGAATTCTTAGGATCGGGCTTTCCGTCGTTTTCATAGTTTTTCGGATCTTCTTTATCATAAATACTATACACATAGGTTTTTCTGCCGTCGATTTTTTTGACATGCTCCCAATAAGACAAGCCTCTTCTTTTATGCAAATCCTTCGTCAAAAAATTATTCATATTCTTGACAATATCGTCAAGAGAAACCGCCTTTGCAGAATTTTTCAGATTCTCTTTAGCTTTCTGTGCCGCATTCCCCAAACCTGCAGTATCAACATACGTATCAACATCATCAACAAGCCCGATATAATCGTTTGTTTGAGCCCCCTTAGAATCATTTTCATCTTCGCTCGGTTTTTCCGGCCCCGGATTTTCAGCCGCTTTTTTAGCTTGCTCTTCCTGATATTTCTCCATTAAATCAGCAAGCTTTGCATCTAAATCAACAACCCCGTCTTTCATCGGAACATCAAGACCGAAAGTCGAAAATCCGTATTTCGAACAAAACTCAAAAATGCGATTTAATCTTTCTTCGTTCAGCTTAGCAATTGTTTCATCAGGAATATGAATTTGACCGATAAACTGATCCGGCTCATCTTTATCTGCTGTTTTGTGTGTCGCCTTATGAACCGACAGCCCGAAGACAACATCATCATCTAACCTGCATTCCAATTCAAGCTGAGAAGTTGGCGAAACCACATCTGACTTTTCATCTTCAATTTTAGGTCTGCGATATTCCACTTTTTTAAATTTATACTGACAACCCTTACCATCATCAAACATCTCGCAAGAGTTATCTTTAACTTCATACAAAACCGAAAATTCTTCAGCGTAATTCGGATTATTCAAATATTTTTCATATTGTGCTCTTTCCTCATCATCACCCAAAATTTTCAAAAAATCCAGTTTTTTGCGAACATTTTCGGGTGAATATTCGTCAAAACGGTGCGAAACACAAGCGGTCTCAAAACAATTCCTTGCCATCAGATACTCCTTGAAATGCGTGGCTCATTTTCTTAATTAAAGATTATCACATTTTTTTAATGCGTGCAATAACTTTTTATGACAAAATTATGAACAAAAAGTATACAAACGCACTTTTGCCATACCATAAATTCGCTCGTCAAAAAGTTCAAAAGAAGACGGCAACTTCAACTCTTCGTTATATCTTGTCTCAACCACACAAACAGCACCGTTTTCAATAAAACCGCTCTCAGAAAGATTTTCCAAAGCCTTTTCATTAAGCCCCTTATCATAAGGCGCATCACAAAAAATCAAATCATATTTTTCGCTCAAATGTAAAGGGCGCGTTACATCAGCACAAACAACTTTTATTTTATCTTCTTCTTTGACAAACAGGGCAGCATTCTTTAAAACAAGCTGTGTATTTTTATCAATAAAACAAACGCTTTGAGCTCCCCTTGAAAGAGCCTCAAATCCCAAAGCTCCCGTGCCCGCAAAAACATCTAAGACTTTCCGCCCCTCAGCGCCGCCGATTTTAGAATACAAAATATTAAAAACAGATTCGCGCGCGCGATCCGAAGTTGGTCTCACATCGTCATTCTTAGGCTCAAAAAGTTTTTTGCCTCGATATTTTCCTCCCACAATTCTCATAACTTAAAACGCCCGCCGAGTTGTTCTTTCAAAACCTTAAAAGGAACTTCTCTAACCTCACCTTTTTTCAAACTTCCAAGTTGAAACGGACCATACGAAACTCTGATTAACCTTGCAACTTCTAATCCGATAAATTTCATCAATTTTCGAATTTCGCGATTTTTACCTTCGCTCAAGCTGACACAAAGCCATGTGTTTGTCCCGACTTTTTGCTCAACATCAATTAAAACCTTGCCATACGAAACACCATCAATACTTACGCCGTCTTGCAAATCGTTTAATTTATCTTCATCAACTCTGCCGTGCACCCTCACGCGATACCTTCTCGACCAAGCATTCTTCGGCAACTCAAGCTCACGCGAAAGCTCCCCGTTGTTTGTGAGCAACAGCAATCCCTCTGAATTTAAATCCAACCGACCGACACTGACCACGCGAGGCATTGAAGGCGGCAACGCATCAAACACCGTCTGACGACCTTTTTCATCTTTATGAGTCGTAACCAATCCCGTCGGCTTGTAATAAAGCCAAAGTCGTGTTTGTTCGGCAGCTTTGAGCTTTTCCCCGTCAAAAGCAATGACCTCATCCCCTTCAACATTAAAAGCAGGTGTTTCGATAATCTTTCCGTTAACACTCACTCTGCCTTGTAAAATATAAGCTTCAGCTTCCCGTCTTGAACAAACGCCTGTTCTTGCCATAAACTTTGCCAATCTCTGTGCCATTTTTAACTTATCCTTATCAAATTTGTGTCAATATAGCCCAAACAAACACAAAAATCAAAGGATATTTCATGGACCACGAAAAATATATGACCATTGCCCTGAAAGAAGCGCAAAAAGCCGCCTTAAAAGACGAAGTCCCGATCGGTGCCGTCATCGTTGACAACCAAACGGGAAAAATCATCGCAAAAGCCCACAACCAAACCGAACACCTGCTCGATCCCACCGCGCATGCTGAAATCCTTGCCATAAGAAAAGCCTGTAAAAAGCAAAACACCAAACGCCTATGGAATTGCTCCTTATATGTAACGCTCGAACCATGCACAATGTGCGCTTCGGCAATTTCTCATGCACGCATAAAAAATTTGATTATCGGAGCTCTTGATGAAAAAGGCGGTGCCGTCATCAACACAATCCGTTTTTTTGAAAGCAAAACTTGCCATTTTACACCCCGAATCGAACACGGAATTTTATCACATTCTTCCTCAAAAATGCTCAAAAATTTCTTCAAAGAAAAACGCTCTTGATAAAATTCACAAAAAAATTAAAAAAATTTTAATCTTCTGCAAGTGCTGAAATAAAAGAGAAATGCAAAAAACATAAAAGGAACAAACCAAGAACAGTTAATGAAATCCTAAAATTTTCCATTGATTCCCATAAATTACCATGATATACCATAAATATAAAAAATAATTTTTGGGAGACACACCTTTGAGAAAAACTTTTCTCTTTATGGATACCGTCATAAACAAGGTCGATTCGAAAGGCCGTGTTTCCTTGCCTGCGGATTATCGCGCAATCGTCAAAGAGCTTGGCTCTGAAATCGTATGCTATCGCAGCCTTGTTTCACCGTGCATTGAAGGTTGCACTGAAGACTTGCTTGAAAAGCTTGCTTCCGAAATTGAAGACTCAAACGATTTCTTCTCTCAAACGCAAGATGATTTAACAAACCTTATTTTCGGCGATGCCAAGAGATTTACCTTTGACAGCACGGGGCGCATTGTCTTAAGCGAAAAATTATTAAAACATGCCCAAATAAAAGACACGGCTGTTTTTGTCGGTAAAGGCCGCAAATTTCAAATTTGGTCACCTGAAAATTGGGAAAAAGAAGAAGAAAGAATCAGAGCCGAAGTGATGAAAAAGCGCCCTGTTTTAAACACACGCAAAACAGGAGAAAACGCCTAAATGACGAACACGCAAAGACATATTCCGGTGATGTTAAATAAGGTCTTAACTTATTTAAACCCTCAGCCACAAAAGGTTTATGTTGATGCAACATTCGGCTTCGGCGGCTACACAACCGCAATTTTAGAAAAAGCAAACTGCAAAGTCATTGCCGTTGATCGTGATCCGAGCGTAAAACAAAGAGCCGATGAACTCAAAGAAAAATACAAATCGCGTTTTGAATTCAAACAAGGTCGTTTTTCTTCATTAAAAGAATTGATTGAGACACCCGTCGACGGCATCGTTTTCGATATCGGTGTTTCTTCAATGCAACTTGATGATGCCTCTCGCGGATTTTCTTTTTCCAAAGAAGCCCGTCTTGATATGCGTATGTCATCTTCCGGACCTAGCGCCTATGATGTCGTTAACACATATTCCGAAGATCAGTTGGCAGACATATTATATCGATTCGGTGAAGAAAAAAAATCGCGCCAAATTGCGCAAAAAATCGTTGAGGCTCGTGCATTAAAGCCTATTGAAACAACAACTCAGTTAGCCCAAATCATCTATCAGGTCATTTACAAAAAACCAAACACGATTGATCCTGCAACGCGTTCTTTTCAAGCCATTCGCATCGCAGTCAACGAAGAGCTTACCGAGCTTGAAGAAGGTTTAAAAGCAGCCTCTGATTTGCTCAAACCGCAGGGCAGATTGGTTGTCGTAGATTTCCATTCTCTCGAAGACCGAATTGTCAAAAACTTTTTCAAAACAAATTCGGCCCCGAAAGTCCATATTTCTAAATATGCAAAAAAAACATTAAATGAAACGGGGAAAGCTTTTTCGTTTATATCGCCGGCAATCACCCCTGATGAACAAGAAACAATTTCAAATCCGCGTGCACGTTCGGCAAAACTGCGCTACGCAATTAAAGATAAAGGAGAAAAAAATGATTAACACCAAAACGGCCCTCTTAGCTTTATGGTTTACTTTAACAAGTTTTGTCATTTTCGGATGTTTTATCTTAAAAAATCAGGTTCATGATTTAGAGCGCGAACTCTCAAAAATCAACCAAAACATTGCTTCTGACATACGTTACATTCACGTTTCAAAAGCCGAATGGGGACATTTAAACACGCCTGCTCGTTTAAGAAAATTGGCTCAAGAACATACTTCGTTAAATAATTTAAAAGCTGAACAAATTATTAACTATTCTGCGTTACCATTTGAAAATGAATCTTCTTCGGTCGCTTTAGCCACTTCCGAAACAAAAGATTTGAAACAATTAGTTAAAACGCAGCGTTAGTTAATAGAGGAAAAAGTGCTTCCCTTAGGTTTATCAAAAAGCAAGAACAATAATTTTTACGCTCTTCAAACCCCAAAAAACTATAATATGGGCGTTTCTATGTTTGAAGAAACCTCAAACGCCGTTGCTGTTCAAACCTGCCGAAATCGTATGATTTTCGCTGTCATCGGTTTTTTTATAGCTTATTTAATAATTGCGATTCGCGTCTTTTTTGTTTGCCTGCCTCACGGGGTTAAAATCAGTCTTCCCGAAGAAGAACTGACCGAGCGCGAAATTGATATTCCATCTCCGATTGCCCGTGCCGATATTTTAGATAGAAACGGAGCTCTTATTGCAACTTCCTTACCAACCGTCAACCTCTACGCAAACCCGAAAAAAATCCAAAATGCGAAAGACGCTGCCTTAAAGCTTTCTAAGCTGTTCCCCGAAATAGACTATGATACCATCTACGCAAAACTGACCAAAAAGCGCAGTTCGTTTTCAATGATAAAACACGATCTTTCGCCCGCCCAACAAGCCGAGGTCAATGCTTTGGGCATTCCGGCGCTTGAATTTCAAAACAGCGAAAAACGTGTTTATCTCCACAACAATCTTTTCGCCCATGTTTTAGGTCATACAGACATGGACAACATCGGCCAATCCGGCATCGAAAAGTTTATGCACAAACGCCTGACTCAATCATCAAAGCCGCTCAAACTCACGCTTGATATGGGCATCCAAGACACAATTCATGAGCAATTGGCAGAAGCTGTTAAAAAATTTGATGCCAAAGGTGCCGCAGCCATTTTAATGGACGTCAATACAGGCGACGTTTTATCGCTCGTATCACTGCCTGATTTTAATCCGAACATTAAAATTCCGCTTGGCGAAAAATCTCTTTTCAATTTCATCACCCAAGCGACATACGAGCCGGGCTCTGTTTTCAAAACATTTAACACCGCGCTTGCCTTGGAAAGCGGAAAAATTAAAATCACGGACAAATTTGATGCGACAAAGCCCGTCGTGGTTCAAAAACGCAAAATCAGCGATGATCACCCTAAAAACAGTTGGTTAACCGTAGATGAAATTTTAACTTATTCATCTAACATCGGCTCCGTCAAAATGGCCGAAAAAGTCGGCAAAGACGGACAGCGAAAATTCTTACAAAATCTCGGTTTTTTTGAAAAGGTGCAAGATTTTGAAATTCCCGAAATGGGCAGACCTTTGTTCCAAAGCGAAAAAAATTGGGCACCGATTACGGTTGCAACCGTCTCTTACGGACACGGCATCTCTGTCACCCCGCTTCATATCATCACGGCATTTTCGGCGATTGTTAACGGCGGAATTTACCACAACCCAACCTTGATTAAATCAGACACCCAAAAAGTTTCAAAACGTGTTATCTCCGAATACACATCCGAACAAATGCGCCAAATGCTTCGCAATGTTGTTTTATACGGAACCGGTAAAAAAGCCGACATCGCCGGTTATGAAGTCGGCGGAAAGACCGGAACGGCCAACAAAGCCGACAAAGGTTCTTATGCTAAAACACGCGTCACAAACTCATTTATTTCAACTTTTCCGACATCTGATCCGAAATATGCGCTTCTTGTCGTCATTGATGAGCCACAGGGCATAAAAGAAACATGGGGCTATCGCACAGCCGGCTGGAATGCCGTCCCCACTTCAGGAAAAATCATCTCTTCGGTCGCACCTCAGCTTGGCTTAAAAGCCAATTTTGATCTTGAAGCCCAACGCGCCCATATCAAAGCCGTCCAATAATCGTTTGTTAAAAAAATCTGTGGAGTAACAAAAAATTCACAAAAAAAGCCTTTACTTTGTGCGTTTTTTTAAATATACTCAATATAAAGAAATTTCTGTTGCCTACCAAACAAATGCGGCGGGTTTATTATATTTTAAAAAAGGAAAAGACATATGTCAGCAAAAAAGCTTTTTAACGCCTTTAAAATTTTCATTTTAATCAGTATTTTAGCATTTTCTTCCAAGACTTTTGCTCAAATTGACTTACAGTGCGAGCCGGTTCCGGATTGTGTAACCCTCGGCTATCAACAAGAAGTTGAGTGTCCGAACGGTGCTTACGTAAATTGTCCGTTTGATGCGTCTTATAAAAAATGCGTGAACCAAAACTGTATTGACCTTGGCTTTTCCGCAACAGACAAATCAAGATGGTGCAAAAAGATTGTAACTTGCCCGACAGATTTGGCATACACTCTTTGTGACGAGCTTGATCCCTGTGCGAGCTACAATTTAACATTAGACCAATCGCTCACATATGATGCTCATTGTTATAATTGCAAGGTTTGCAACAGCGGCTCGGGCAATCGCTACAAATGCACTGAGCAACTTCAAGCCGGCTATTATGTCATTGACGGTGTTTGCACATATAACCCTTGCGACGGTTACGACATCGACAGCGCAACATATCTTGCAACCTATGCTTCCGAACCTGAAGTTCACTGTCAAAAATGCGAAAGTTGCGTTACACCCGAAGGCCCGACGGTTTACAAATGCGATAATTCGACCCCTGATGAAGGTTACTTTGTTGCCGCTAACGGAACATGTTCGAAAGATGCTTGTTTTGACTACCGTTTGCCTGAGCGCTTAGATGTCGGCGATGCCGAAAATTGCTATGACTGTGATCAATGTCAGGTCACAGGCGAAAATGCGCCCTTATACGGCGGATATTGGAGATGCACGGTTCATGAAGAAAACGATTATCACTTAGTCGGCACAGAGTGTATTCAAGACCCCTGCCCCGGTTACAACGTTACTCAGGCTCAATATGAGAGCAAATACGGTTCTGAAGACGGACAGCATTGCTACGATTGCCAAAAGTGCAACAATGAAGATTCGACTCATAACGGCAACTGGAAGTGCACCGAAAAACAAAACATCGAAAGCCCGTATAGCGTAAACGGAAACGGCGAATGCGTTTCTGACCCTTGCGCCGGATATGACATGACTCAAACTCAAAAGAATTCTTTCTTAGCCCAAGGCGATAATTCGCATTGTTATGACTGCCGCAGATGCACCATTCGAACATCAGAGTTTTATAACAACTGGAATTGTGATATAAAGAACCCGATTGATGATCATTACAGACTTATCGGTGAAGTGTGCGAACCTGATCCTTGTATTGACTATGACATCACCCCTGAGCAATATTCTTCAACATATAGCAAAGGTGATTATTCAAAATGCTTTGACTTCACACCGTGTCAAGATTCTTCTTCTGATTTTTATGGTTACTATAAGCGAACAGTCAAACCTTCAAGCACATTTAGATGGGGCTATTATATTGAAGGCGATCAGTGCCTCAAAGACCCCTGCTATGATGACTATACCATCAGCAACATCGACATCAACAACTATGATGATCACTGCTATGATTGCGAAAAATGCCCCTATTCTCCGTCAGGCTACTTAGAAAAT
This sequence comes from uncultured Alphaproteobacteria bacterium, assembly GCA_905235385.1. Classification (GTDB taxonomy): domain Bacteria; phylum Pseudomonadota; class Alphaproteobacteria; order RF32; family CAG-239; genus UBA1254. The sequence goes on from CAJOLB010000011.1 coordinate 12,157, forward strand.
TACCACAGATGCATAGAAAGTCCTGACCTTGGCTATGAACTTGTAAACGGCAGATGCATAAAACAGCCTTGTGCTGACTACAAAATCACCGATATAGATTCATACACACAAAATATGGGACCTTATTGGACTAAATGCATTGAATTTGAAAAATGTGATGACCCGAACGCTCCTGATGAATTTAAAAACAACTATAAGATAACATTTTTATCTATTGAAGAAAACGGTTACACATGGTCAATCAATAAAGAAGGTCAATGCTCTTTGTGTGGTGGTTTACTCTGTATCAATAAAGCACCCGGAGACGAGAAATGTTCGGCGCCTAGTGTAAACGCAACTTTCTACGAGAATTGTTCTTGCGTAGAAACTTGCGATAGAAATGAAGATGTTACAATTAATGGTGGCACATGCCATAAACCAACAACTTCATCATCTTACGTTAAAATTCCCTATTCTTGCACAACTTGTTATAACGAAGAGATTTACTTTACTCAATATTTAAACAGCTCCTACTGCTATAAAGATTGCCAAGGAAACTGTAATCCTTTATATGACAGACTGGCTTGTAAAGCCTACAATCCGGATGCATCATACTGCTTTGGAACTGATTCTAAAGGAATTCGCTGCAATGCCATATCCGACCCCGGATGCACTCCCAAAAAGTATAGCTCATACTACTGGTGTGACAGTTGCAATGACACTTATCAATGTGAATTGATGAATGGCAAATACTACGATGATGACGGTTCGCAAGTTCCCAGCCGCACTGGATGCAGTCTTAAGCTTTTACCCAACAATCACTGCGCCAGTTCTTATCCTAGCCCATCACCTTGCTCTTGGACTATATCTGGTACAATTGTAATTGAACGCGGCATCTATTTTGTAGATGATGTATGTTCAAAAAACGGAAAAAACATGGTATATACCGCTTCTTGCACCCAAAAAGCTGACGACTGTGCAGGTGGCACCCCGCCCGCTTACAACAGAAAAACAGATAAGAAGATGGTAACATGTACTTCATCTCAAACACCTTATACATATGCTTATGATTCAAACGGTGAACTGCTTTATGATGAGGATAACAATTTAGTTAAGCTCTATGAAGACGAAGCTAATCCTGTCCATTGTGGTGGCGAGGTATATTATGATGGTTGCGAGAGTTCTGGTTCAGGTTCTTCATGTACCGAAACCTGTTTTTCTTCTTGCTCTACAGATTGTCCGGACTTTTATAATAACAACTCAGCTTGTAGAATAGTATATACTTATGGCTCTAACACCTCTAGAGACGGCTATGAAACATATCAAAAGAAATGCACCGAAACCTGTAGTTCATATTCTTATTGGTATATGACATCCTGCACAATCAACGGCACAGGATGTGATGGCAACAACACACCTTATGCAAATGGATTTACAAAAACTTGTCCTGCTACTCAGAAAAAAGTAAATGGTCAAATCGTTTGCCAGGATTCAAGAAAGATGGAATACGTACCTGTCTCAGATTACCAAGACTGCGGCGGAAAACGATATGCATCGGACTGGAAAGCTTTTTGTAACTATGACACTACCGCCGATGATTGTGAAGAAAAAGGTCTGTGCCTGACATCTGATCCCACAAAATTATGCTGGAACACTGAACGCACCGCCCTCTTCGGCGAATGTGTTCCTTGCAGTTAAACAAAAAAACATCGGGCTAAAAACCCGATGTTTTTTTAACCTCTACTCTTCCCGTCATCATTGGGCTGTAGCTCGACGAGCTCGCTGACCTATCGGTATGTCCCGAAGATCTGCCTTTAACCCGTCATCCCTCGCTTCGCCGTCAGGCGAATGCGTCAAGGGATCTTCAAATTTTTCTTTCTTTTATCCTCCCCGCTTTAAGTTGTGCTCAAAAAAACTAAAACTTTTGTTTATATTTTCTTTATTTTTATTGAAAAGTTTACTTTTATTGCTTAAATTGCATTTTGTATTAGTTGTATTGCAATTAAGTTCTCTTGTAAATACCTTGCAGGAGAGATGTTATTAAAAACCATATGGAGAAAATATATGAAAAAAATTTTAGGTTTATTTTGCGCAATGTTAGCTCTTTCTGCTTGTTCTTCTTTTAGTTCGAACGGCGGTTTGTTTGGCGGTAGCGAATGCGAAGCTAAAGAAGCTCGTGACTTCATGGCAAATGCCGAAGATCGCGTATTCTTCGCTCTTGACAGCTCTGCTTTAACATCTAACGCTCAAGAAGTATTAGACACACAAGTTAACTGGTTAACAGCAAAACGTCACAACAAGACCAACGTTATCGTTCAAGGTTACTGCGATGAACGCGGTACACGTGAATACAACTTGGCTTTGGGTGAGCGCCGTGCAAATGCCGTTAAAGAATACTTAGTATCTCACGGTGTTGACGCAGACCGCATCTCTACCATTTCTTACGGCAAAGAAAGACCTGCCGTTTTGGGTAGCAACGAAGCTGCATGGGCTCAAAACCGTCGTGCTGTGACTGTTGTTCGCACAAGCGATATGTAATCATTAGCGCAAGGCTTTTAAAAACGCATTCTTTTATTTGAAGAATGCGTTTTTTTTATCTTGTTAAAAGAAAAGTTTTCGTTTATATATAAAAGCGTTATATTTCACAAATGAGGTTTCAAATGAAAAAAACGCTTATTTATTCTTCTGTTTTAGTTTCTTTATTTGCTTTTAACAATGCGAATGCACAATCTGTCGGTCTGCAGGAGCAAATCGATTCGCTTAAAGAAGAGCTGGTTATCTTAAACCGAAAAGTTTATCGCGACCAAGCCGATTCTGCCATCAGCGTTACCTCTTCAGGAACGGCCAATTTAGGCGAATACGACGAAATTATTCGCTCTCTTAACGGCAAAGTCGAAGAACTTGAATATAAAATCAAACAGCTCGATTCGCGCATTTCAACCTTGAATAATGACTTTGAAACTCGTTTTAATATGCTTGAGGGAAAACCTATTTCTGCGGCGTCAGGCTCTTTATCTGAAACAAAAAAATATGACGCGGCAGTTGCCAACGGTGCGCCGAAATCCATTGTCGGAGATGCCATCACATCAGGCTCCTTAAAAGATTTAGGCGGCACTCAAGAATCAGTTGACAGCCTTTATAAAAAAGGCTTAGAAGCGCTAAAAAGCGGCGACACGACGTCCGCCGAACAACATTTTCAAATTATCTTAGATCACTACGGCTCTGACAAACTTGCCTCAAATGCACAATATTGGCTCGGCGAAGTCTATTATAAAGACCAAAACTATGCCAAAGCCGCTGTTGCTTTCGGCAAAGGTTATGAAAACTACAAAAACGGAAACAAAGGCGCCGACAGCTTATATAAGCTCGGGCTTTCGATGTCTCAACTCGGCAAAAAAAATGAAGCTTGTACAGCCTTAAAAAATGTTGCCGTCGAGTTCCCGAAAGCTGACGCCGAACTGAAAGAAAAAGCAAAATCACAAGCTTCAAAAATCGGATGTAAATAAAATATGTTTCAAGACTTTCTTGAAAAACACAACATCAAACCACAAACACTGGCTGTCGGTGTCTCGGGCGGAGCGGATTCTCTTGCCTGTGTGCTGATCTTAAATGATGAACTCTCCAAAAAAGGCTATAAAATTGTGGCCTTAACGGTTGATCACAAACTTCGCCCGTCTTCAACTGATGAAGCCTTATACGTCAAAAAAATAATGCTTCAAAACAACATCGAACACCACATCTTAACGTGGAGCGGAGAAAAACCCTTAACAGGCATTGAAGAAAACGCGCGCCAAGCTCGCTACAAACTTATTTCTGAGTGGTGCAAAAAAAACAAGGTGTCTTATTTAATCACGGCTCATCATTTGCTTGACCAGGCTGAAACATTTTTTATGCGTCTTCAGCGCGGCAGCGGGCTTGACGGCTTATGCGGCATGCAAGCCTTAAGCCAAATCGAAAACATAACCATTCTTCGCCCTTTCTTATTAACACAACCTGACGTATTCAAAAACTATTTGAAAAAGCGCCACATTTCATGGATTGAAGATGAAAGCAACAACGACGAAAATCTGCTTCGTGTCCGTATCCGCCGTTTTTTGCCCCTGCTTGAAGAAGCAACAGACATCTCTCCGCTCAAAATTGTTCAAACGATGCAACGTTTACAAAATTCGAGAGACTATTTTTCTTTAAAAATCCAAACCCTTATCCAAAACAATTTCAAACGCTGGCATAAAAAGGCTTATAGTTGCCGGCAAAACTTCTTTTTAAATCAACCTCAAGAGCTGCAATATCGTTTAATATCCTTTTTATTGCAGTCAATTTCTCAAACCGCCTATCAGCCTGAGGCCGAAAAAATTTTGAAGCTGATTGAAAAAATGCAAACCCAAACTTTCAAGTCCTCCACACTCGGACATTGTCAAATCAGCTTAAAAAACAATCAATTTTGGTTCTTGCCCGAAAAGGTTGAAACAGGTTGTTATTCCCCGAAACATTGGAAAGAATACGCAAAAGAACACAATCTCCAAAAAACAGGCAAAATCCCCGCTTCGCTTAAACGCCTGATTTTAAACAACAACTGATTGCCGATCTTTTTCATCTTTCCGCTCCTTGATTAACATTTTTTTTATAATATCTGACATATAATCAACCCATCAAATTTGATTAAGATATATGAAAGGTTTTTCTCATGAGTTTATTCCCGCAAAAATCGGAGGATTCTGCGCCGAAAGCGCCTGAGCGCCCCGCAATGCACACCTCGCAACAACCGGCTCCCGAGCCTGTTCAGCCTCAAGCCGCACCCGCAGCGCGTCCACAACCTCAACCACGTCCTGCCGCACCGCGTATTGAAATGCCGCGTCCGCGTATCTTAACGCCCGAACAACATTTAGAGCGCATCAAAGCACAATTGGCTGAAGCCGACAAAATACCTGATTTGATTCCTTGCGAACATTTAGGAAAAATCAACGATGTGCCGTTCTCTGATGTTTACATCACACCTGATAAAAAATGCTACACATGGGCAGCAAAATCTGATGCCGGCTTAAAAGTCGTAACCTTTGAAGACTATCCTGAATTTTTACAACAGCTTGAAGCCACCTTTGACGGCAGAAACCGCTCATATTTGTTAACCTATCACGGACGCCATTACCGTGTTGAGCGCACAATCTCCGGTGACGGACCGCAATTCTGCGCCCGTAAAATGCCTGTAACCGTTCCGAATTTAAAAAGCCTCGGCTTACCGAACGGTTTATATAAATACCTGCTTTCTTTGTCAGGTCGTTCAGGGTTGATTTTGCTTGCAGGCCCGACCGGTTCTGGTAAATCAACAACCATTTCAGCGCTTTTGCAAGAATACTTAACCCAAAAAGGCGGCTATTGCTTCACGATTGAAGACCCGATCGAGTTGCCTCTTGACGGTGTTTATTTAACACCGACCGGCGAACTCGGGCTTTGCAAACAAACCACGCCGCCTGACGGCATTTGGCAAGAAGGTATTAAATCTGCGCTTCGTTCAAAACCGCGTTATATCTACCTCGGTGAGATTCGTGATCCGAACGTTGCCTCAGAAGCTTTACGTGCCGCCACATCAGGCCACTTGGTTTTATCAACCATTCACGCGAACAACGTTTCTGACTCTATTAACTCTCTTGTCAAATACGCTGCTTCTTCCGGCATTTCGGAAGAAATGGCATTCGAATTGGTGGCAAACGGCTTTTTAGGCTGCCTCCACCAAATCTTATCAGGTGCACCGAAACAAATCAGCGTTACTTATGTTTTTGCGAACCCTGATTTAAGTGCCGGTTGCCAAGTTCGAAGCATGTTCCGAAACGGAAAATTAAACCTTTCAACTGTTATGGAACAACAAAAAATCAAAATGGATAAAGGCATGCCTTTGTTCTAAAAATTATTATAAATGTTGGCTCAAACACCGCTCGAAAGAGTGGTGTTTTTTTTGCTTATCATCCCTCTTTCTGTCACCTTTGTCCTGTAGCTCGACGAGCTCGCTGACCTATCGGTATGTCCCGAGGATCTGCCTTTAAACCGTCATCCCTCGCTTCGCCGTCAGGCGAACGCGTCAAGGGATCTTCATATTTTTAAAAACATTGACACACTTTAAAAAATTTACGATTCAAGCCTGAAACAAAAAAAATCCCCTCGGCTAAAACCACCGAGGGGACACATCATACAACAATTATTAGTTCGATAACCTTGCACAAGGCGAATAAATGTAAATCGTGTTACTTGATGATGTTGTTACGGTTATCGGTATCGGACTGGTGGCCAAATCAGGCAAGGATTGTGCACCGCTTCGGCAAGAACCAACATAACTAGAAGCACCCGTTGAATTTGTATAGCACTGTCCATTAATAACTATTGCGACTATAGAGCACCCAAAGTCATATGATCCAGCCATGGATTGATTATATGCCGTATCTGAAACGTAAACATAATACGTTCCGGGAAGCAAACTTCCAAGATTTTCAGTAATAGTCAATCCAGAGGATGTCCATGTGCCTGTTAAAGTCGTTCCCAAAACCATTGTTCCCGTTGTACTCCTTGTTTTGAAAACCCTCACTTGGTTGCTCACTATAGTTGAATTAACATTTGGTTGATACTGATTTGGATAACTTCCTGTAACAGTAATCGTCGGCATATTCAAACAACTCCCTGAGTAATAAGGAACGCCATTATAAGTGTAACATGTATCTGCATAGTATTTTGTACTATCACCATTACACGGTGTTCTTGATGTTGAACCGGTACAAATTTCTTCATAATAGGTCACACCATCGCGAACACAAGAATCACTGCCCGATTTTACAGGATCAACACCTTGTCGATATTGATATGTACAAGCTTTTGCCTTGCATATATAGCACGGATTACCGCAAGTATTTGTATAAACTAGGCGATCAATATCCATACCTTCAGCTTCACAATCTAAATATGTACCACCTGTACATACATTTGCAGAAGCATCACAAGATGACCCTGCATTCGTACCCTGATAACAAACATCTACACCGTTCGGATGCGGAAATTCTTCCATATCGACTTGATTAAGCGGAACACCTAAAGCAGCAGCAACAAGCTCAGGAGTTTCATAATAACCACCATCATGGTTACAGCCGCCAACATAGACACATTCTAAAGTATCATTTGCGGAAACGCCGTATTGATTAACTTGACCGCAGTTAAAGACATCACAATCGGGAAGCGAATATTCGTAGAAACCATTCGAATTATCGCAAGTAGCACTCTCTTTACACATCAAACCATCAACATTTATCGTCTGACAAGTTCTATCTGCCGGACAACCATTAACGGCATAATATCCCAAAGCATCGCAATCCTTGCAGGCACCATCAGATTTTAGCGTGCCGCTCTGACACAAGAAATCGGAGCAATGTTTAACATTACTGCTGTCAGTGCAACAAAGCGAATCTGCAACACCTGTTAAGGTAGCACCGGAAGGCAGATTAGAAGCTGTATAAGGATATGTCGTTGTATTACAACTCAACCCCGCATATCCGGTCTCACCCACCGTACAATCGGTATCAATCGGTGTACACGATGCACCTGTCAAAGTCCCATTACCCTTATTTGATGCATTATAGGGATATGAACTTTGTTCACAAAGGTTCGGCGTACAGGTAACCGTCCCACACCAGTTTGTACCTTGAGGCGTACATCCTGAATTGATATAACAGGTATCTGAACAGGTCTTATTACCGAGTGAAACCTCCCCTACCTCGTTCCAAGAATAAATCGGACCATATGGTACGTTAGTTTGTAGGTATTTCCATTCTTGGCATTCTTTACTGGGAAGATAAGACCAACGTATACACTCACGTCCGGCGTTGCTTAGTGTTCCTCCTACCCATTCCGAACAACAGGTATAATATCCGTCACTTACATAAGTCGCACCATTTGGAAGTGAAGCATATGTATCTTTACAGGTCGGATACCACCCGATTGAACCGTTGTTGTTACATATATTACAATCTCCAACAAAAACACCATATGAATCATATGTTACCGTCACAGCATTTGTGCAAGCACTTAAAGTGCTATAAACCGTATTACAGCTTCCGCAAGCATCTAAAGCATAGCAACAATGTTCATTCGTGCTTGACCGTGTTGTCTGATTTGCCGGAACTGAGGTATTGCACGTTGTGTCTCCCGAAAGCATACCATATCCGTTCGGACAACATTCATAACAGCCTGTGCCGGCATCTGTCGTTTCAATCAAAGAACATGCGCCGTAAGAATTTTTATTTTCTTCTCTAACAAGTCCTGACGAACATTCATCATTAAGTTCTGTGCATTCATAACAAACACTTCCTGCCGCAGTATAACCCGCAACTTCACAGCTGAGCCCTTCTCTCTCAGATGCCGTCATTTTCTGACCTGCTGAACAAGTCGTATCGTCAAAATAACATGTCCCTCCGCATCCGTTTGAAATGCTGACACCTGAAGAAGAATTACTTGTCAGCCAAGAATAAATGTAATTATCTTGAACTCTTGGCGGCATACTGCAATATTGCAAAGTTGTCGAACTTGTAACAAGTGCAACTGAAGAGCCCGACTTAGCTTTTCTACCGCAAAATTCAGAGCATCCTTTAGCAGAAGAATCATAACACGTAAGTGAAGAAACATTTCCGGCAGAATTACAAGTCGGAACAGTAACAGACGTGCAACTTGAACAGTTCTCATTACAGCTAGAGTCATAAATATTCCCCGTTGCATTGCTATCACACGTATTAGCAACGCCTCCCGAAACACAGCGCTCACTTAAATTCTGACATTTGTTTCCCTCATAGCAACACAGACAAGAACAAACTAAATTATTTGATACGCAAGATGCCGTACCGCCGTTTTCGCACTCAATTTTCTTGCACTCGCCGCCACACTTCATATATCCTTCGTCGCATTCGCTGCAATCATCGCCCGTATAACCTTCAGGACATCCACATTGCCATTCGCCATCCAAGCACTGCGGATTTTGATTACATCTGAGCTTGCATGATCCGCCGCACATATAATAACCGTTTGTTTCGTCGCATTCGCTGCAGTCATCGCCTGCATACCCTTCAGGACAATCACATTCCCATCCGTTAGGCGTGCATTTTGGTATTCCGCCATTTTCACATGTGGGTTTTTGTGAACATTCGCCGTTACATTCATAATAACCGTTTGCTTCGTCGCACTGGCTGCAGTCATCACCCTTATATCCTGTTTCACAAACTGCCTTATATTTCTTATCTCCGCAAGCCGTGCAACTTTCTGTTGAAGCGGCGTGTTGCGGAATATCTGTTAATGTAAAGCCGGAACAAGCGGTTCCCTTTGTGCAGTTTTTATAACTACCATCACAACATTGGTTAGAAGGCGTTCCTGAACCAACATATTGTTTCGTCGTATCATTTTGATCATTGGTATATGGACAAAGGCTCGGCGTCGCATTCGTACAGTTGCATTGATAGCAATCATACCCATCTTTAGAATCACCCGTTGCAACTTCCCCAAGATTTGTATTGCAAGAACTGAACGGATAATCGTCCGAACAACCGTTTATCTTAAACAAATTCTCTCCGGCTTTGTTGCAAACGCCATAAGTGAAAATGCCGTCCGTATAAGTTGTGTCATTAATCTTTGTCAATCCGGTCATTGCGACATAACCTTCGCAAGACGCCGAAACGCACTCGCAACCGACTTTTTCATAACCTTCCGCACAGCCTGTCGCACAATATTGATATTTGTCACATGATTTTCCACCTACATGAGTTGTGACATAATCCGGAATATCAGCTTCCGAATTAACGGTAATATAACCCGAATACGTCTGACAAGACAAACAATCATAACAAATGCCTGTTATATTACCTAATTTCTGATTCGGGTGTTGTGTTACTTTATATCCTTCATTACAGCTTGCTCCGGAAGAATACAACAACCAATCCACATCATAATCTTCGCAAACCTTTGCTTCACAAGTGTAACAACCGCTATGTTCCGCAGATTCGACAGGTTTAAAACCATCCGAACAGCTTCCGCCGTTCAATCCGTAATCCGAACAATCTTTTGCGACACAGGCTGTTCCGTTATCATTCTTTTTATAGCCTTCTTCACAGTTCGTAACCTTAGTATAAGTATGTCCGCAAGCGCTGCAAACCGTTGTCGCCGTCGCGTGTTCAATACTGCTGACATCTAAAGCGCCTTCGCATGTATTGTTTTCACAGCTTGTATATGATCCGTCGCAACAAATTGAACCAATTCCTGTCCCGCCTGT
>CAJOLB010000012.1 GCA_905235385.1 uncultured Alphaproteobacteria bacterium
TACACCGATAATAGCCAAAACGCCGAGCATTTCAACCATTGAACGACCATTTTCATTAATATTTCTCATTTTTGTATTCCTTTTCTAAACTAATTAGTTGTTAAATAACAGATACCTCCTCAAGTACCTGAATAAATCATACCCGAAAATATTTCGAATATCAAGTTCGTAAATAGGTATATAACGAAAGATATAATAAAAAGTTAATGAAAGGATTTTTTCCTTTTAACGAGATTCACGACCACCGGATCTGGCATAAGCAGGAAGAGCTTGCAAATCTTTTGCCGGGGCTTTGGCACGGCTATGGTCAAGACCGCGCGCTTGAATAACTTTTTGCTTCATGGCGTCAAGATGACGAATATCAGCCTTATTTTCTCTTAAAACATAATCCAAAACTTCTTTTATTTCAGGTTTCAAAACTTTTTGATATAAGGATTCGTTCATTTTTGCGGCAAGCAGATCCATACGCTCTGATTCAATAATGCGTTTGACATAAGCATCAATTTCAGGCAAAGCCTGTTGTCTGTCAATTTTACCTCTTTGCATACTTCTTAAGGTTAACATCAAAGCACGCTCGGGTTGGTTTTGTTTAACATCTTCAAAAGCGATATCAACACGGCGCAAACGCGATTCGTCGATTAATTGCTCAAGTCTTGCCTTTTGTTCACGTTGTTCAGACAAAGAAAGCGTTTTATCTTGAGAAATTTCAGCATACCTCTCAAACAAGGCTTTGTTAAAAATCGTTTCCATCGAAAGTTGTTCGGAGGTTTTGGCGGAATATCCGTTTCTGTTGAACTGATCCGCGGCTAATTTCATGGCAGCGATATGAGCCGGCGTGATTTGAACGCCGATGTTAAGAATTTCATGGTAAAATACGCTTTCTTCCAGAACTTCGGGAATCGGCGAGTAGGGATTATTTTTATGAAGATATTTTTCTTCATTTTCAATGGCATCCGTTTCAGTAAAGTTCGGGTCTTTCGCCGCTTTTTCCAAGAGCTCTTCCGGAACTTTATTGTAATATTTGTCGCGTTGCCACTGAGGAATCTTCCGCCATGCATCAAATTTTGCTTTGTGTTTTGCAAAAATAGCATTGATGTCGGCACTCGTTACCGAATCAGAAGAAAGTTTGTTATAATCTTCCAAGCAATAAGCTCTTAAAAAATCCGTAAATTCTGTTCCGACATCTGCCATGGTTTATTCTCCTTTACCTTTTCCATATTTTGCCACCAAAGCTTCATACACTTCTTGAGGAACACGTTCTGTGCCGGGCACAAGTGTAGCATCCTGTTTAACGATTCGTTTATCACCTTTATGATGAATAATGTTGCCTTCTTTATCTTTGACATCAACCATATATGTCGTTTCATATTCTTCAGTAATACCTAAACGTGCAGCCATAATTTTTTCACGAATTGATTCCTTTTCCTCACGTATTTTAAGTTGTTCCTTAGAAAGAGTTGCTTTATATTGAGTATGGTTAGCATCATCGGAACCAATGATCTGACGAAGCTCAGCAACGCGTTTGGAAACTGCAGCTCGTTGCTCGGCTTCAGCTTTCTTTTTTGCATTCTCTTCGGCTATTGTTGCCTGATGTTCAACCTCGGCCATCAAAACTTCACGAACTTCTTTAGGCAAGCTTTCGAAAACTTTGCTGTTCGGATCAATTTCAGGCATGCCGATAAGCTCGATTTTTTCACCGTTTTTGTATGTTTCTGTGCTCATCAAAGCTGCGGCATACAACATCAATTTTTGTTCTTCGCTCAAGGATGCTCCGAAAGTTAAGCTCATTTCGCCTTTAATAGCATCATGGACCAATCCTTGATACATCAAAAGATCAGAGTCAGGTGTGATTTGAACGTTTGTTTCTGAAGAATAGATAACTTTTCCTTTAACTTCTTGCTTGTCTTTAGAAAGAGAGAAAGCGAGTTCTGTTTTTTCTTGGTTGTCCTTATCTTCTTCAACTAAACCGTGTTCAATCGAATCCGCGAATTCTTTCCAAACTTCACGTTTTTCATCCATCCATGATTTTTCTTCGACTTCTTTTTTGGTAACAGGAGCCGGTAGGTTTTCATCTGTCGGAGCGGTTTCAGCAACTAAAGATTTTCTTCCCGGAGCAGGTTTTTCACCGGTCTCGGCAGTATCGGTTACTTCGGGTTTTGCCTCCTTTGTAGTAGTGGGTTGTTCTGTTTCAGGAACGCCGGCATTGCCTTCCGCGCTCTCGACGTTGACAGAACTCTTGCTGTCACCGTTCAACAGACCGCTAATTCTCTCAAGTTGGTTATGTAACTGTTCTTCAGTATCGATTGTGATTGAGCCCGGAGCAATCAAACCTGCCTCAACAGCGGCTTTGTAAATCGGGTCTTCAATCAATTTATCCATCCATTCGTTGCTCATTTCTTTATCCTTTTCTTCTGTTGGTGTGTTTGTATTGATATTAACAAATGCCTCTAAAATTTTTATACTGTTTTCATCCGCTTTCCAACCGTCTTTTTGGGCTTGTGTGCGGATGTCAAGAAGCTTATTTCGAAAAGTTTCAATATCATTATTTCTAAGATATTCCGGAAGCTGTTCTTTAATTTGCTCTATGATTTTTGCCAAATCATTACTTAAGTCAGCGGGATTTTGAGGTTCGTATGCGGAAACGTCGATTCCAATTTGTTGAGCAATGCGATAAAACGGGTTTCGATGCAGACTTTTCTCTGCCTCAGCTTTGCGATACGCTTTTTGCTCTTCTTTTGTCGGATAATGTTCCACAGGTTCGTGTCCGCTGTCTTTGATGCGTTTTTCAATGTCTCGAAGAATATCTTCATATTGAGAATAAGAGACAGACGTTGAACTATAAGAGGGAAGTGAAATTCCCAAACCGACGGCTTGTTGATATAGCTTCTCTTTTTCAAGGTTTGATTTGGGAGAGGGAGCCTTATCTTTTTGTATATTTTCCATAATCTGTTCAAACTTCTTAGCAAATTTTGGACCCTGTTTTTTGTCTTTTCCTAAAGTTTGAAGATCAGATTCGTTTTGCTCCGCGCTATTCTCGCGAACACGTTGATGTAAATCTTTAGCTAATTCTTTTTTCACCGTTTCAAAATCAGTGTCATCGGTAATAACGTATTTCGAGGTGTCCATTCCGAGAAGTTTAGCCATTTTATAATAGGCATCGCTCTGAAGCTGTTTAACATCATCTGCCATAGTCGTTCTCCTTTACATTATATGCCTACTTTATCACATTTTTTATTTTTTGTCTAGAACTTTTTGAAAAAAAATGCACTTTTTTATGAAAGTGCATTTTAAGGGCGAAAAGTTTATATTTCTTTAAGCCACGATTGCATCGAAGATAATATTTTGTCCCTCAATCGTGTCTTTTGTTCCGGAAGTGCAGACATCTGAGGTTTGAACAGCCAAAACTTGTTCCGAAATATAAGATTTGTTTTCTTCCAAAGCTTGAGCCAATTCGGCATTTTCGGTTTGCCAACAAAGCTCAATACGATCAGAAATGTTGAAATCCTTTTCTTTCCTCAAAGTTTGAACCAAACGGACAAAGTCGCGCGCCATACCCTCGCGCTTGAGCTCAGGGGTGAGGTTTGTGTCTAAAGTTACGACAGCTTTGTTTGAGGCAAAAGGCTGGCCTGCGACACCGTCTTTCATATCAAGGCGAACTTCAAATAAATCAGTAGTTAGGCGAAGACCTGCGATTTGAAGCGTTCCGTCATCATTCAACGCCCACTCGTTTTGCTTGTAGGCAGCCATCACCTTGCCCATATCTTTGCCGAGCGTTTTGCCCAAAAGCGGGGTATAAAGATAGAGCTTTTTGTCGGCATAAGCGCTTAAATTGTTGTCAAACTTAACCTCTTTGACATTAAGCTCATCTTTCACAATTTCTTGATATTGAGGCGTTAATTCGGCGCCGATTAAGGTCAGCGAGGCAAGCGGCAAACGACCTCTCAGGTTCTTTTCTTCTCTGATGAATTTGCCTGCGGAGCAAAGCTCTTGAACAAAATCCATATCAGCCACAAGTTTTTCATCAACTTTGATCGATTCGAGCTTTGGAAAATCTGTTAAGTGAACCGATTCGCCATTGGTGAGGTTTTTGTAAACGTATTCGCTGACAAACGGCATCAAAGGTGCTAAAATTTTGCTCAAATTAACAAGAACCGTATAAAGGGTGTCAAAAGCTTGTTTGTCGCCACTCCAGAAACGATCGCGTGTGCGTCGGATATACCAGTTGTTTAAAACTTCCATAAAGGCAGTTGCTTCGTTTGTGGCCTCTGATACGTCGTAGGTCGAAAGTCCGTGTTCGACTTTATCGCGCAAAACCTTGAGCTTTGATAAAATATAGTTGTCAATCGCTTGGGTTGAAGATGAAATTTCTTTGGCTTCATATTCTTCGGCATTTGCATATAAAACAAAGAAATAAAAGGCATTCCAGAGCGGAATTAAAGTAGCGCGTGAGGCTTTTGAAATTTCTTTGCCTTCTTTATCAACAGCCAAGTTTCCGCCTTTCAAAACCGGAGAAGAGACCAAGAACCATCTGAGGGCTTCAGAGCCGATTTGATCCAAAACTTCATTCGGATCGGGATAGTTCTTAAGACGTTTAGAGAGCTTTTGACCGCCTTCTGCCATGAGTAAACCGGTGCAGATGCAGTTTTTAAAGGCAGGTTTGCCCATCAAAGCCGTTGATAAAACGGTTAAGGTATAAAACCAACCTCTTGTTTGGTCAATTGCTTCAACAATAAAGTCAGCCGGAAAATGATTTTCAAACCATTCTTTGTTTTCAAACGGATAGTGAATTTGCGCATAAGGCATCGAACCCGATTCGAACCAGCAATCAAAAACGTCGGAAACTCTTCGCATCATTGTTTGACCGGACGGATCATCGGGGTTTTTATAGACAACCTCGTCAATATAAGGCTTGTGAAGGTTTTTGACTTCAAAACCGGTTTTTTCTTTGATTTCGGCAATGGAGCCGAAAACATCAATGCGCGGGAATTTCGGATTGTCAGACTTCCAGACGGGAATAGGGGTTCCCCAGAAACGATTGCGCGAAATAGACCAATCTCTTGCGCCTTCAAGCCATTTGCCGAACCGGCCGTCTTTGATGTGATCGGGAATCCAGTTGATTTGCTGATTGTTTTGAACCATCTCATCTCTAAAATCCGTTACTTTAACAAACCAGCTCGACATTGCCTTATAGATGAGCGGGGTGTCGGTGCGCCAACAAAACGGATAAGAGTGGGTGTATTGTTCTTTTTTCACAAGCAAGCCGTTGCTTTTGAGCCAAGCCATAATCGGCTCGTTTGTTTCAAAAACCTGTTTGCCTTCATAATCTTTAACTTCGGAAGTAAATTTGCCCGATTCGTCAACGGGGCAAACAACAGGGAAGTTCTCATCATAGGCACGGCAAGCGTCAAAGTCATCTTGACCGAAACCGGGGGCGATATGCACGACACCCGTGCCGTCTTCGGTCGAAACAAAATCAGCGCTTAAGACTTTGAAAGCACCTTTTTCTTTCAAGCCTTCAAAATATTTGAACATCGGTTCATAAGAAAGACCGATTAAGTCGGAACCTTTCATCGAGCCGACTTTTACGGCATTTTCAAGCTGCTTTTTGTATGCGCCGAGGCGGGCTTCGGCTAAAATGTATTTTTGACCGTCTTCTTCCATAACGGCATAATCAATATCTTTTCCGACGGCAAGCATCAAGTTTGACGGCAACGTCCAAGGTGTTGTTGTCCAAACCAAAATTTTCATACCGTTTTCAAGCGTGAACATCACGGTAATGGCGTTATCCGTTTTATCTTGATAGCCCAAATTAACTTCAAAGTTTGAAATCGGTGTTTCAGCTGCCCAAGAATAAGGCATAACACGAAAATCTTCATAAATTAAGCCTTTGTCATAAAGCGATTTGAAATTATGGATAACGCTTTCCATAAAGCTCAAGTCCATGGTTTTATAATCGTGCGAAAAGTCAACCCATCTGCCGATTCGCTTGAACATATCAACCCAAATGGAAGAATATTTTAACACATCTGATCGGCAAAAGTCGTTGAATTTTTCAACACCATATTGCTCAATCTGTTTGCGTCCTGAAACGCCGAGCTGCTTTTCGGCAGACATTTCGGCAGGAAGCCCGTGACAGTCCCAACCTAAGCGGCGCTCAACCTTTTTGCCCATCATCGTTTGGAAACGGGCAACAACGTCTTTAACATAAGAGACCATAATGTGCCCGTAGTGAGGGGTGCCGTTTGCAAACGGAGGTCCGTCATAAAAGACGAACTCGGCGGCTTTATCGCGGTTATGAACGGATTTTTCAAATGTTTTATCTTCCTCCCAAAATTTGAGGACCTCTTTTTCAAGCTTTACAAAGTCAGGCTTTGCTTGCACTTCAGCATAATGTTTCATGATTTAAACCTATTTAAAATATTAAATTATTACTTTAAGTTGTTTGATTAAGATTTTGAAATTTATATAAAAAGATGCATCCCCTTAGGGGATAATAATGAAAGGTATGTAAGCGTTAAAATAAAGCATCTTTTTCTTTTAAATGAAATTAAACTTTAGGCAACATACAACAAGTTTTGGGCCTCGTCAATAAAAAACTTCAAGAAAGATCTTGAAGTTTTTTTAGAAAGTTTTGTTAAAGGAAATATAAATGAAAATCAGTTCGTTTCGGTCTTGGTATAATAATTTTTAGCGGTGGTCATATCTTTTAGAAAATCTTCCATTTCTTGTTCGTGCGCAATTTCTTCTTTTAAGATGTGTGCGGAAAGACGGTATGTTTCATAATCTTTGCCGAAGGTTAATTCGCATATTCCTTGATAGCGGCCGATGGCGCAGCGCTCGGAATCAAGATTTTGCGTTACAAGCGAAAAAGTGTCTTCATTAATCGGTTCCGCATATTTGCATTTGGCAAGTTTACTCCAATCATCGGGATTTAAGACGGGTGTGCCGCCAAGCTGAATAATGCGTTCGGCAATCATGTCGGCGTGTTCATATTCCTCTTTTGCGTGCTCTTCAAATTCTTTAACAACGCTCGGTCGCAAAATACCTGTTGCCAGTTTTGCGCCTAAAAAATATTGATAATATGCGAGCCATTCTTCCGCATAAGCTTCATTTAAGGTTTTAATTAAGTTGTTGACGTCAATTTTTGAAATACGTCTTGCCATATCACCCATTTTTTCTCCTTTCGTTTTTTGTTGATGAAAGAAAAATAAGTATTCATAAGCAAAGTTCAAGGGCAAATGAAAAAAAATTTACTTCAATTTAAGGTTTAAGGGTTATTTTATGAAGAAAGGAGAAAAACGATGGTTTTAGTGGCACCCAGCATATTATCTGCCGATTTTTCAAACCTTGAAAAAGAGGTGAAGGCGCTTGAAAAAGCCGGCGCGGATATGATTCATCTTGATGTGATGGACGGGCATTTCGTGCCGAATTTAACCTTCGGTGTTCCCGTCGTTAAGGCGATTCGAAAATGCACCAAACTGCCGCTTGACGTGCATCTAATGGTTAAAAATCCGAAAAAAATGCTTGAATGGTTCAAAAACAGCGGGGCTGATATTTTAACCATACACGCGGAAAGTTCGTCAAATCTTGAGGCGCTGATTGATCAAATCAAAGATTACGGGTTAAAAGCCGGTGTTGCGTTAAACCCTTCGACGGATGAAATGGTTATTCAAAAGGTTTTGAATAAAACGGACATCATCATGGTGATGAGCGTCAATCCGGGATTCGGCGGTCAGAGTTTTATGCCCGTCGCATTGGATAAAATCAAACACATCAAAAAAATGATTAAAAAACACAACGCCTTAATTGAAGTTGATGGCGGAATAAACCCCTTAAACGCGAAAGATTGTGTTTCGGCAGGAGCTGATATTTTGGTTGCCGGAACGGCAGTTTTTAAAGGCGGAAATTATCAAAAGAATATTGAATCGTTAAGATAAAGGAGAAACAAAATGGCGACGGTTTTAGTTGTGGAAGATGAACAGGCTTTGGCTTTGCTTTTAAAATATAACCTTGAAAAAGAAGGCTATGAGGTTTTAATCGAATCTAAAGGAAATAAGGTTTTAGGAGTGGTCGAGAAAAATTGTCCGTCATTGATATTGCTTGATTGGATGTTGCCTGAACTCTCGGGGGTTGAAATTTGCAAGCTGATTCGCTCTAAACCTGATTTGAAAAATATTCCGATTATTATGCTCACAGCCAAAGGGCAGGAAGAAGATAAGGTCAAAGGCTTAAATGCCGGCGCGGATGATTATGTGACAAAGCCGTTTTCAGTTCCGGAATTGATGGCGCGTGTTCGAACAAATATGCGTCGTGCACCTGAAATTATGACGGTCAAAGAACTGAGTTATGAAGATATCAGAATTGATTTGGTGCAAAAAAAGGTATTTAGAGGAGAAAATTCCGTGCACTTGGGACCGACTGAATTCAGACTCTTGAAAATTTTGGTTGAGCATCCGGGACAGGTCTTTTCCCGCGAATATCTCTTAAAAACGGTTTGGGGCGCAAATATATATGTCGAATCACGCACTATTGATGTGCATATCAGACGTTTAAGAAAAGCCTTAAACGAATACGGGCCTGATTTTATTCGAACCGTTCGGGCAACCGGTTATTCAATTGATAAAAATGAAATAGAAGAATAAAAAACGGAGCCTTGAAAAAGGCTCCGTCCGTTTTTAAAGATTATTAGATATTCCAGTAAGCAATCAGCGGTGTGAATGTCCAGATTGCCCATAAGGCAAGTTTCCACTGCCGAGTGCCATCAAAATCATCTTGAACAATAACCGCCCCTAAGGGAATGTTAGAAAAGACGGTTTTGTCGTCAAGAAGAGAGGTGTGCAGATAGCCGATGATAACATAGGAAGCAAAACTTGCGACCAATCCCAACACCGTCGGTGTGAAGAAAAGAACCGTCGAGAAAACGGCAAACCACAGACCGAAAGTTCGGAATATGATTTTTCTTCTGGAGGACTTCGGGGCAATAGCCATCGCCCAGATGCCGGCAATGTGCGCCAGCACAACAATCATGATGCTCGCAAACGCAGCTTCACTGTTTTTTTCAACCCACAGGTAAAGGGCAAAGTAAAGCAATCCGATAACATAGGCAACAATAGCCCAACCACGCTTAATTTTTAAGATCTCTTTCATGATAATAATATTTTTTGTTGAACATAATACGATTTTTCAATTCTGATATATCACACATTGAAAAATAGTACAAGAAAAAAATTGACAAAACATAAAAAATCAGATAAATTACACAAAAAGGAGAATAAAATGGATAAAGCAAAAGTACAAAAAACAGCTCTTAAAACAGCCAAAGTCGCAGCCGGCGGTATTGTGCTCAGCGCGGGCGTCTGTCTGAAACTTACCGATATGGGATTAAGTGTTTCGGAAGTGATTTTGGGCGGAGCAAAAAATCTTGCAAATGACTTTGCGCCGGCTCCTGATTTGAAAATCGGAGAGCCGATTCTTATCAGTATGCAAAAGCAGGCGGGCAAATATGCTCAAAAGTGGATTGCAAAAGGGAGAGGCCTCGCAAGATAATGGATCAGGAAAAAGATTATAAGGTTATTATTACAAACGAGGGGATTTTGGTCTTTATGATCAAGTCAAGAAGGGGAGAACCGGAAAAACCCTTTGTGCTCTATGATGGCGGAAAGCATGCGACACTCTACCGCGGTGAATATGAAACAATTGCGTTGGACTATTTAGACGAGCGCTTACCACCGATTTTAAATAGCTCGGATAAAGTTTTGATTTTTGAACTTGATGATGAGATTCAAGATTTAAAGCGCTCTTATGAAGCGCCGATTAAGCACATTAAACGAAATACTTTTGTTGAAGATTTATAAAATAAAGCCGCCGATGAGGCGGTTTTATTTTTTTATTTCTCTTTTGAAGGGCCGATGGGCATATATTGTCCGACACCGCCGAAATATTTCTTAAAGAAGCCGGGGTTATGACCGCCGCTTTGGGTTTGATCCGTATCAATCTTAAGAGATTTACCGTCAGCCTCACTCAAGCGTGAAATTTCGGAAACGGTTCCGCTATTGTCAAAACGAATGGTTAAAACATCACGATCAATAACTTTGGGTGTTAAAAAGGCAATTTTTTTGACAGTTGATGACATATAAAGCCATTCGTTTTTGTTTAAGGTGGAAACCATTGACGGAGAACCTAATATATCTTCAACTTCTTCCTGCGAGAGACCTGTTTTAATTTGTGCAATTTTATCATCTGCGGGCATATTGCCGTTATGCACTAAAAAAACATCGGTAGAACAAGCATTTAAAAAAATAAGAAGTAAACCGTAAAAAAATAAATTGCATCTTGACATTTAAACATCCTTTTCTTTATATTCGAGCATTATATATCACAAGGAAATTCAAAATGCAAAAAAATTTTTCATATACGCTCAAAATTGAGGATTTAACTCAGAACAAGCACAAATATCACATAGAAGCTAAGGGCGCTGAGTTAGAAATATTAAAGCAGATTCTCAAGGTTGAAGATGTGAAGTCATTTGAGGCGGATATTGAACTGAAATTAAATCATAAAATTCACAGGCTTGATATAGAAGGAACGGTTAAAGCAAAACTCTTGTTGAAAAGTGTTATATCTCTTGAGGATTTTGAAAAAGAGTATGTTGCACCATTTAAATATTTCTATGACACGCAAATGACCTATAACGACATAAAAGAGCTAGATGCTGATATTGAAGATGAGATTCCGGAAATTATTGAAAACGGGCAGATTGATTTAGCTCAAATCGCCATTGAACAATTATCTCTGGTAATGGATGATTATCCCAAAAAAGAAGGGGAAGTATTTACCTTTAAATCCGAATTTGATGAAGAAACAACAGAATTAACACACCCGTTCGCAATCTTAAAAAAATTAAAAAAGTAATAAATTCATAAAAAAAAGACTTGCATTGTAAAAAAAAATCAGATAAAAGCGGTTTAACAAATTGGTTTAATTAATTTATAAAGAGAAAGAAAATGGCTACACCAAAGAAGAAAACATCAAAATCTCGTCGTGATATGCGCCGTTCGCATGATGCTTTAACGCCGGCTTCTTACCAAGAATGCCCGAATTGCGGTGAGTTGAAACGCCC
Source organism: uncultured Alphaproteobacteria bacterium (assembly GCA_905235385.1). Lineage (GTDB taxonomy): Bacteria > Pseudomonadota > Alphaproteobacteria > RF32 > CAG-239 > UBA1254. The sequence continues at coordinate 11,120 of CAJOLB010000012.1, forward strand.
TCATAATGTTTGCCCGAAATGCGGTCAATATGATGGCAAAGAAGTTGTTGCTAAAAATAAAGCAAACTAAAATTTTTAAGAAAAACATGAAGGAGAGCGGTCAATATGTCTGAAAATCCGCTTTTTATATCAGTTGACGCGATGGGGGGAGATTATTCTCCCCGAATCGTCGTTGAGGGTTTGGCTATTGCCACAAAACAAAATCCGGATATACGTTTTTTAGTTTATGGTGATTTAGAAAGGATTTCCGCCGAATTCAAAAAATTTCCGGACTTAAAAAATACTTGTGAAATCAGGCATGCGTCTGAAATGGTCAGTAATGACGATAAACCCTCTCAAGTGATTCGCAATCGAAACACAAGTATGTATATGGCCATAGATGCCGTTAAAAGAGGCGAAGCACAGGCCGTCGTTTCAGCCGGAAATACCGGCGCGTTGATGGCAATCTCAAAGATGCTCTTGAAAACGATTCACAAGATTCATCGTCCGGCAATTGTGACGATTATGCCTCACAGATACGGCAAATATGTGATGCTTGATTTAGGAGCAAATGCTGAATGCACATCTGTCAATTTAGCAGAATTCGCGGTGATGGGAAATGTGTTGGCTAAAAAAGCATTGCACATCGAAAAACCGCGTGTGGCGCTCTTAAATATCGGCTCTGAGGAAATGAAGGGCAGGGAAGAAATCAGACATGCGCTCCAAATGCTCAAAGAAGCTTCTTCTGATCTTAACCTTGATTTTATCGGTTATATTGAACCGCATGATATTCCGTTCGGTAAAGCTGATGTGATTGTGGCAGACGGATTTACGGGCAATGTTGCCTTAAAGTCGATTGAAGGAACGGCAAAATTTGCGGCGGCAATGCTTAAAGATTCAATTAAAAAGACACCGATTTCATGGCTCGGATTGCCGTTTTTATATTTGGCAATCAAAAAAATTAAAAAAACAATGAACCCGAAACAATATAACGGTGCGATGTTTGTCGGCTTAAACGGATTGTCTGTTAAAAGCCATGGCGGCGCAGACGGATTCAGCTTTTCTGTCGCCTTAAATAATGCAGCGATGCTTGTTCGTCAAGATTTTGTTTCAACCATCAGAGCAGAACTTGAAGATATTGATTTAGATGAAATTTCTCAAGATATGTTTTATGATGTGATGTAAAAACACAAAACAACTCCAAAAAATCCTTGAGGTTTGCTCAAGGATTTTTTTTAATTTCAGAAAACATAAAGAAAAAAGGAACCTATTTTTTTTACGATTCCTTATAAAAAAATCATACATCAATTTTATTGAAAAGTCAAGAAAAATCGAAATACCCGAATCGTAAAAAAAATAGGTTCCTTAAATGTTTACGTTTTTAAAGGAGGAGAAAATGATTAAAAAAATTTTATTATCGCTCTGCCTTGTTTCTGTTTTAAGCCTTTCAAGTATTGCTTCTGCTAACGAATATGTTTATGATGAACAGGGCCGTGTGATTAAAGAAACCATAACAACCGGTTGGTGGTGGGATCAAGGCAAGTATTATATTTATACTTATGATGACCACGGAAACAAAGATTCGTCGACATATTACAGCAAATATAATGAGCCTATCAATAAATGGAAACAGGAAACGGACTACGAAACCGGCGTTTCAACCATGTATAATTACCATTCGGCATCCGCTGTTAACTCAAACACCCCGGATACTAAGGAAGTTGTGACACCGGTCGGAAGCGATGGAATGCAAACAAGTACTTATTATGATAGTTCTTCAGCTATTGCTTCAGATACGCCAGATCGTAAACAGGTTTATGGCGTTGATTCTTCAAGCGGTGTATATAGTGAAACATGGTGGTGGTCTGCCGAATCAGTCGCTTCTGATACGCCGGATTATCGAAGAGAAGCTTATGAAGATAGTCAAAACGGCAAATATATTGAGGTTGAATATGACGGAGCTGAATATGTTTCCTCCAATCAAGCCACCTATAGAGCTGAAGAATTTGGCGATCCAAATACCGGTGCTTCTGTGTCTGTTTTATATCAAGGACCTGATGCTGTTTCTTCAGGTGAGGCAACATATAAAGAGGAATATTGGTTCGATGAAGAAACGGGACAAAGAATTAGCAGAGTGTACGAAGGCAATAGTGCCGTATCTTCAAATGTACCAACCGTCATAGGTGTTCAAAAATTTGATGAGGAAGGTAATCAGGTTTCGCTCAACTATAACAGCGACGGTCAATTCATCGGCGGTAGCAGCAGCGGCTATCATACTTATGATGCAATGCCGGAGCTTGTTTATGATGAAAATGGTAAAATCAGTAAGATTTTACTTGGTGATTGTATCCCGATGTAGGTTGTCATATTAGGAGAAAAGACATGAAAAAGGAAAAGTTTTTAATAGCATTTATTTTAAGCTTATTTACCAGTTCTTCGGTTTTTGCGGCCTGCAGTACGGACGGCACATACAATGAAGAAACCGGTGAATTTATCAGAGGTGAAGTTCAGCTGACTTATGGTGAAGACGGATCCGTAACCGTTCAATATACTTCTTGGGGAGAAGAAATCGTTCAAACCTATGACAGCGTTGAAGATATGTTGTTTGATTTTTATGGTTTCAGACCTGAAATGACTTTAGCACAAGATGTTCAAAATATTATGTCAGGCGGAAATCAACAAAATACATCAAACAATTCGAATTCTTCGCACAAAATGCGCGGACGATTAATTTATACCGTTCAAGAAGCAGATGCCGCCTCAAAAGAGGGATCTGTTAATAAAGTTCGCCTAAGATATAAATAAATCAAAAAAAGATGCCTTAGGCATCTTTTTTTTTTATAACTCTTGTCCATAGTGTGTTTTTAAGCCTTGCTATTATATCTGTTTTGAAAAAAAGGAGAATATAATGCGAAGTGCTTTATTAATTGTTCTGTTGCTTATTGTCGGATGTTATTTAATTGATAATGACGCATCGGCAGATGTGAGCTTAACAGATAACAAAAGCCCTATCGGAAAGGTAAAGCTGACCGATACACCTAAAGGTCTTTTTGTTGAAGTTGATCTAAAAGATTTGCCTTCGGGAGAACATGGCTTTCATATTCATGAATACGGAAGCTGTGAAGATGGAACAGATGAAAAAGGGGTGTTGCAAAAAGCTTATAAGGCAGGCGGGCATTTTGATCCCGAAAAAACAGGTAAACATTTAGGCCCGTCAAAAAATGGCCATAGAGGCGATTTGCCGGTGCTAAAAGTTGATAGGAAAGGAAATGTAAAGGTCAGCTTTTATGTTCCGAAGTTGATGGTCAAAGAAGTCAGAGAAAGAGCAATTATCGTTCATGAAGGAAAGGATAATTATAAGGATACGCCGTTGCCTTTGGGCGGTGGCGGCAAACGAATAGCATGCGGGGTCATCAGATAAAAAAAAATCGCTCTTTTAATTTGAATATTAAAAGAGCGAAATGAACAGCCGAGAAACTAATCTATTTCAACAAGCTCATATTCGCGTGAGCCTAAACCGATCGATTCGGCATATGGTAAAATATGACGTCCGTTTTGACGTTCAACACGCGCAATAAAATGATCTCGTCCCGAATCTGTCGAACTCCAAATTTTATCGATGGCCGCCTGATCAACAGCTACAGGATCGGTTGAGGCTAAAATACCGATATCTTTCATACAAGGATCTTCAGGGTGAGAATCACAGTCGCAATCAACGGAAAGATTGTTCATGACATTGATATATAAAATCTTGCCTTTCATATAATCTTTGACGGCTTTGGCCGCTTCGGCCATCGATTCTAAAAAGGCGTTTTGCTCGGCAATTTGATCCCACAAATGATTAACATCACGGGAGGTGCCGGCTGTATGGATATAAGCCTTGCCGTTTGAAGAGCCGAAACCGATGGATTGATTTTTCAAAACACCGCCGAAACCGCCCATGGCGTGCCCCTTAAAGTGTGCCAAATTTAAAAATGAATCATAGTTTTTCATGTGGGTTCCGACAATATCAACATCCAAATGTTTTCCACCCTTGACCGGAATATCAAATTCGCCTTCACTATCAAGCAAATCAACCGTTGCAATCTTAGTGAAACCATGTTCTTCAATAGCTTTCAAATGTTCTTTAAAGGTGTTGCGACGGCCGGGATAAGCCGTGTTACATTCAACAATATTGGCATTCAAATGTTTAACAAGCTTACCGATAAGCTCGGGTTTTAAATAGTTATGTCCGCCCGGTTCTCCGGTCGATATTTTAACACCGATACGCCCTTCTAATTTTGGGGACAGCTTTTCGTAAATTTTAACCAAACTGTCGGGGGTTATTTCTTTTGTAAAATAAACAATCGGTTTTGACATATCAGTCTCCTTAGATGTTAATGAAAAGGCTTTCTTTTGAAAGAAACTCAAAAGAAAAGCGCTCGAAAACAGTTTTAAAAAATCACGTCGTTTCATACAATATTTTCCTTTATCGCTAAAATGCTAACGCTTAGAGCTAACTCTAAGTCAAGAAAAATGTTTAAGTTTTTCGTTTTTATTTGACAACAAATTGATATTCTAAGATATAATACCAAAAATAAAAAAGAGATTAACGCATGAAAAACAAAATTGTAATATACGGCAGATTATTTTTGGGATTAGTTGTATTTGCACTTGCTGTTCTGGCATTTTATCAAAAATATCCGTTTAAAATATTTGATATACAATTTGTGGCGGCTCTTCAAAGCGGGATAATAACAGGGGCTTTAATCAGTTTTGTTTTAATCGGACTCATTTTGGTTTTAAGTTTTTGTTTTGGGCGAATCTATTGCTCTGTTTTATGTCCGCTCGGAATATTTCAGGAAATATTGACGATTCTTTTTAAGCCTATTTATAGAAACAAAACGGTTGAGATAAAACATTATTTTGTTTCGTATATTTTAGCATGCGTTTTATTTGGGATTTTTTTTGGAGGAACAGCGGTCATCATAAGGCTTGTTGATCCTTATAGCGTTTTCGGAAATGCCATAAGCGGTGCGGGATTCGGTATCGGTTTTGCGGCGGCTTTATCAATTCTTGTTTTCTTCAAAAAGAGATTCTTTTGTGTCAATATCTGTCCCGTCGGTTGCATTTTAGGGATTATATCCAAAAGAGCACTTTTAAAAATGAATATAGAAGAAGATAAATGCCAAAAATGCGGTTTATGTGCCAGAATATGCCCGACAGGAAGTATTAACCTCAAACAGCAAAAAATTGACAATGAGACGTGCGTCAAATGCTTAAAATGTCTGCCGACATGCAAGCATGGAGCCATTGTTTTGAGCAAAGCTTCAAAAGAACCGGCTTTCGATCTTTCGCGCAGAAATCTCATAAAATCATGTGCGCTGCTTTTGGTTTTAAGGGCAACCATAAAAGCCGGAATGGACTTGAGCAAATATGTGAGCTCTAAAGCCAAAAGTGTGATTTTGCCGGCTGGGGCGAAAAACGTAAAAGACTTTGCAAACAGATGTTTGAATTGTAATTTATGTGTGAAAAATTGTCCAATGAAAATCATTAAAAAAGCAACAAAGGAAACGCCTTTTGTGCATATTGAATATGGTTCGAATTTTTGCAAATATAAATGCCATAAGTGTTCTGAAGTTTGTCCGTCTGGGGCAATTGAAAAAATCAGTTTGAAGATCAAGCAAAAAACAAAAATCGCAACAGCTGTGGTTGATGAGCAAAAATGTATCGGGTGCGGTGTTTGTGCTTATGAATGTCCGCGCCAAATTATTATCAAAAACGAAGGCAATCCGCCGATTATCAGATTCGATGAATGTATCGGTTGCGGCGCTTGTGCAAACGTATGTCCGGTTCAGGCAATTTCAATGACACCGGCAGAAAATCAAATCATTTTAAGTTAAAGGAGAAATACAAAATGTCACTTTCTATGACGGAAATTATTTTAATATTGGTTGTTGTTTTAGTGTTGTTCGGAGGTAAAAGGATTCCGGAGTTAGCTCGCGGTTTAGGAAAAGCTCAGGCAGAATACAAAAAAGCCAAAGAAGCAATCGAAAACGAAGTCAGCGAGTTTAAGGCAGAGGTTGAAAAATCTTCAAAAAAAGAAAGCATAAAAAAATCTGCGCCGAAAAAGAAAAAATCACAAACAACAGCTAAAAAAACGAGCGGTAAAAAAACAGCCGCAAAATCTAAAAAATAGAAATGCAGGAAAAAGAACAAACATTGATTGAACATTTGGAGGCGTTGCGCCAGGTGTTAATTAAAAGCCTGTTGGCACTTGCTTTATGTCTGGTGCCGATGCTTTTTGTTTCGCCTTATGCGATGGATGCACTCATCAAAATTATGGTCGGAAAAAATGAAGTAACACTTAACTTTTTTACACCGATGGAAGTGTTTATATTACAAATAAAAATGGCATTGCTACTCGATTTTTTAGTATGCTTTCCATATATTGCAAGACAGTTTTGGAGCTTTATTTTGCCGGCACTTTATGACAACGAACGGCATTTTATAAAATCCCTTGTTTTAAGTTCAAGCCTTTTGTTTGTTGTTGGGGTTTTATTTTGTTTGTTTTTGATTTTACCGTTAGTGTTAAGGTTTGGATTGAGCTTTACGGATGATTATATCAAACCGATGTTCGGCATCGGAAACGTTGTGTCTCTGGCTTTAATGCTCTCATTTGTTTTCGGTGTGATGTTTCAGTTTCCGCTTGTGACATATTCTTTGATTAAAGTAGGCGTCATAAGCTACGAAGCTATAAAAGCAAAGCGCGCATATGTTTTTGTCGGGATACTGATTCTCTCAGGAATTTTAACACCGCCGGATATTTTAAGCCAATTAATGCTAACGCTTCCGACCTATGGATTATTTGAAGCAGGGCTTTTAATGGCAAAAAAATAAAAAAAAGCTTGACTTAGAGTATGCTCTAAAAGCTAGACTCTTCTTAAAATAAATTTATAAAAGGATAAAAAAATGACAAGGCGTGAGTTTTTATTAGGAGGGGCTTTACTTGTAACAGCTTCGACAATAGGATATGTAAATCTTGCAAAATTCGGACATTTGCCGGATGAAATCAGCTTAAAAAAGATAAAGGCCTCACCCTTTCAAACAAAAGGCACATTCCATAACATTCACCCGACAGAAAAAATGACGGGAGAGGGAGGATTTTGGAAAGTGATGTATGATTTTTATTTTAAGGATTATCCTGATAAAAAACCTAAAAGAGAGATACCGACCGTAAAAACAGATATCAAAAACTTGAAGAAAAACGAAAACGCTCTTGTTTGGTTCGGACATTCATCAACATATTTTCAGTTGGGTTCAAAAAGATTTTTAATAGACCCTGTTTTTTCAAGCAACGCTTCGCCTGTGCCGCATAATGTTGTGCCGTTCAAAGGAACAAAGGTTTATAGCACAGAGGATATTCCCGAAATCGATTATTTGATTATCACGCATGACCATTATGATCATTTAGACTATGAAACGATTATGGCCTTAAAGCCGAAAATCAAACACGTTATCACAGGGCTTGGGGTGGGTTCTCACTTTAGATATTGGGGATATGAACCCGAAAAAATCACGGAAATGGATTGGAACGAAAGCATCAATATTTTAAAAGGAAAGATACATTGCCTGCCGGCAAGACATTTTTCCGGGAGATTGTTCGCAAATAAAACCTTGTGGGCATCGTTTTTAGTTGAATTGGAAGGATATAAAATCTATATAGGCGGCGATTCCGGTTATGATGATCACTATAAAATAATCGGCGAGAAATTTGGCGGTATTGATTTTGCGCTTTTGGAAGCCGGACAATATGATAAAAATTGGCGCTATATTCATGAAATGCCGGAGGAATTTATCAAAGCTGCGAAAGACTTAAAAGCAAAGAGGGTTTTACCGGTACACAATTCAAAATTTTCGATTTGTAATCACCCTTGGTATGATCCGCTTGAGAAAATAACGGAGCTCCTCAAAAAAGAAAATTTGAATGTAATCACTCCAAAAATCGGAGATGTCGTTAAATTAGATGATCCCATGCAAAAGTTCAACCAATGGTGGAAGGATATAAAATAATGACATTAACTGCTTTATGGCTGACCGCTTTGATAACGGCCGTTGTACACACATAATAATCGGACGGGATCATTATTTGCCTTGTAGTCGAACCTCCTTTTTCGGAGCTTCGAATAACTTTCATATTTTAACCATTAAAAAAAACACCGCAAGGGTGTCTTTTTTAATGGTCGTCCTCACTCGATATTATTAGAACATTTACCGATGACGATATAATAGCCATAGAAGAAGTTAAAAATATGCTGAATAAGGAAAAAGAATTATAAAATTTAATATATAAAATTTATGGTATGTTTTTTTAGGTATTATCCAAATTATATGCACCAACAGAGTAGGGCCTGAAAAATAGAGATAAAAACAATAGATTTTTTATATATACAAATTTTATATGTTTATTCTAAAGCTAAACCAAACAATATGATAAAATACATTTCAACCTTGATTTTAATAACAAATATGATAGAAACTATATAAACAGAATAGAAAGGATATGCGAAATGTCTAGAACCACGGAACTTGCTAGTAAACTTATTTTTGAAACATTGAAAGTGTTAAAAGAAAATGATGGAGAGATGGCTTCTTCCTTGTTAATGGAAACTCTTTCTAGAAGAGTAAATTTAGATGATTGGGCAAGAGGTACTCTTGAAAAAACAGGTAATATTCGTTGGCAATCAATATTACATTTTTACTCTATAGATTTGATTAAAGCTGGATATTTATTAAAGAAAAAAGGTGTTTGGTATTTGACACCAGAAGGAGAAAAGGCAATAGATAAAGGTGAAAGAGATTTATTTGAAACAGCTCGTTCTTTATATCGTTTGTGGAAAGAAAAAAATCAAAAACAAGAAGACATTCATTCTGCAAATAAGGATATTCGTGAAGAACAAATTGAAGAAGCATCACAAGATATTTCCTCATTACTTGAAGATGCAGAAGCAAAAGCGAAAAAATCCTTTAGTGATTTTATATTAAATGAATTTGATGCCTATAGTTTCCAAGAATTATGTGCAGCTCTGTTTCGTGGAATGGGATATTATACCCCCTTTATTGCACCACGAGGCAAAGATGGTGGAAAAGATATCGTTGCCTATAAAGATCCTATCGGAAGTGAGACGCCCCATATTAAAATTCAAGTAAAATATCGACAAGGGACAAAAGCTACTTCTCAGGAATTAAGACAACTGAAAGGAATTTTAACTCCAAATGATATAGGGGTTTTTATCTCTGTCGATGGATTTGCTTCTGATGCGTTGAAAGAATTTAAATCTAATCAACATCCGCACATTGAACTAATTGACCTAAAGCGTTTCGCAGAACTTTGGCAAGAATTTTATGATAAAATGGAAGATGAAGATAAAGCTCTAATGCCAATAACACCTGTGTATTTTGTAAATAAGAAATAAATATGCCTAATGAAAATAATGTAAATACAGGAAATGCTGGAGAATATTTTGTCGCTGGAGAACTTGAAAGACGAGGTTTTACTGTAGCGGTGCCTATGTCAAATGTTGAAAATTTTGATATTTTAGCGATACATAAGAAAACTTATAAGCAGTTTGCAATACAAGTAAAAACGACAAGTTATAAAAGTAAAAAATGGATGTTAACGGCAAAAAATGAAAATTTAATCGGTGATAATATTATTTATGTTTTTGTAGCTTTGAATAAGCTTGAAGCGCCAAGTTTTCATATTGTCCCCAGTGCCATTGTGGCTAAAGGAGTGAAGGAAAGGCATCATAATTGGTTAAAAACACCGAGAAAAGATGGTGGAAATCATCGCGATAATAACTTACGCAATTTCAAAGATGATAATGATATATACCTGAACCGTTGGGATTTTTTTGAATAGTTCTTAACTCATCTCAACAATTTTTCTCTGTGCTTCTGTATCATAAGCAATATAGCGTTGGGTAGTAGCAAGCGACGAATGACCGGCAAGCATACGCACATCATTAAGTGTGCCACCGACCAAACTTATATGTTTTGCCGCATTTGTAATAAAAGTTCTACGCCCGCTATGTGACGAGCAACCATTAAAGCCGATTGTTTTATATAAATTGTAGAAAAAATTAACAATAACCTGCGGTGTCGTATGTTCGCCACGCTCGGTTGCAATAATTGGCTTGTCCAAACTAAAATATTCGTCTTTCTGTTTTTCTGCCAGCAAATCAGCCAGTAAAATTTTCAGTTCTTTATGCAGAGGGATTATTCTGCCGGAGTATTTACCTTTGCTTGCATTATTGCTTAAATTAATAATATCGGCAATTTTGCCGTCAGAGTTGCACACCATACCCCAAGCCAGTTTTGAAATTTCTTTAGCCCGCAAGCCCTCTTTAAAACTGAGCAGAAAAATAATTTTATTGCGTAGCGGGTAGCGCGTTTTTTTCCAAATGAGCCATTGTTAAATTTTGCTGTTTGTCGCTTAAAATTTTTGCTTGCTTACCTATCGACATTTTGACCTCCAAACTTATTATAAATATCTGATTTTACAAATAAATTATAATAAGTTTGTACAAAAACTCAAGTTCTGTTTTTCACAACCAGAGGTCAACCCCACATTATTGGATTTGAACTGGCGACAGCAATGTAAAAATATATGTATTTCAATGAGTTATACCTAGCGGCCACTTTTTCTCATTTTTTTATGCGAGGTATACTTTTTCGCCAAAGGTATACTTTTACATGCACAAAAAAGTGCCATACAATCGAATGTTGCCCTCTTGGTACCCTAAAAAAATCATCATTAACTTATTGAAAAATAT
>CAJOLB010000013.1 GCA_905235385.1 uncultured Alphaproteobacteria bacterium
AGCTTGTCAGCAAAAGACCATATACTGAAATACGGATCGACCGTAACAAGAGGTATGGCTGTATATCTCATATTCAAGGCGAATATGCCTTTCACATCTGCCTCAATCGGATCCGAAGCAACAAGATAGGATCCAAGAGCCGGTTTTGTAGCATTCACCTTGGCGGGTGCTCCACCACCTTTCTTGTGTCCGACGATGGTTGCAATTTCGTCGGGACAATTGGCGTAATAGCCGAAGGCAATTTCATCACCCATACGCAGCTCTTGTCCGTAGTTCGTCCGATTGATGTAGAACCATTTGCCGTCTTCGAGTTGTAAAACATAGAGATTAAACGGCAATAGAAGATGCTGGCGCATCTTCATCTCCCAAAGGTTGACGATCGTATGATAATGCGATTCGTCAATTCTGGAAACAGGCTGCTGGTCTTCGGGAATCTGTTCGGGCGGCAGCTCGGGAAGAGGTTCGGGAGAGCAGGCCGAAAGAGTGAGCCAAACAAAGGCTGCCATCATAGAAAATAATACTTTTTTCATGACATATAATAATTTAGAGTTAAACAATAATCTTATTTCTATGTCCTATTATACATATTTTTGACAAAAAGTAAAGAAAATTTTAAAAATAAAAAACCCTGCTTGAAAAACAGGGTTTTTTCATAAACCAACAAAAAACTATTGAGCCGTTGTAGCTAAAGTTTTTAAGTTCGAAATAATATTTTCGGCTGCCGATTGCGATTCCGCACTGATTCCGGCAGATTCCAAAGCCAACTTTTTCATACATGTTTTAACAAGATCAGAAGCCGTTTCGCGAATAGAATTTGTGAAAAGCGTTCCGGCAGTATATCTTGTATTTGCCTCAGAAAGCATACAAGCCTTCATTCTGGCAGAAGATGTGTTACCGGCTGTTGAAGCAGAATCTGCCGAAAATTGAGAACATCCGGCGAGAAGTGCAAAAACCGTTAAAAGAGCGAATTTTTTCATTTGTTTTTCCTTTGATTAAAATATTATGCAAACAAGAAAAGTATAACAAAAACAAAAGAAAACAAAAGAAATTAACTAAAGTTATAAGCAAAAAAACGTCCAAGCACTAGGCTTGAACGTTTTTTTTAAAGAATTAGGCGTTCTCCGCATTCTCATAAGCCTTTTCGAGGCGGCTCATCAAATTGAGAACAAAATGCCTCTTTTTTTGAGACCAAGAAGATGTGATAAGCTTTGCCCTGAAGGCGGCGAGCTCATCAATATCTTTCAAAACGGCATGTTCCCAAAAGGCATTGATATTCTTCTTATTCGGCCGATTTGTTATTTTGAAAAACAAAGAGGCATCAAAGAGAATTTCAAAATTACCTCTCAGCAACATATAAGCCTGTTCGCTGTTCGGAGGCAGAATAAAAAAGCGGCGCTCTTTGGAAGCGTCTCTTGTAAACATACCCCAGACTTCCTTAAAACGATCATCCGTTTCAAACCTGCGAAAATACGGAACAGAGTTACCGCTGAGATAAATTCTGCTAACCGTGCGGATTTTCATCTTGACAGGACCATCGTCTTTGTTGGTCTTCGGCCAACCATAACCTTTACACATAGGCAATCTAGTTTAAAGAGCCTGCCGTTTGACCATCTGTTGCATCCACGTATAGGCGCGGTTGCGGTCTTTCTTAGAAAGGTTCGAAGAGTCCACAAGAGCCAAAAACTTGTTGGCTTCCGTGATACTGGGGAGAACAGCGTTGTTAAAGAGGTTGAGCTTGTTTTTCTTGCTGGCTGCTTCCATAACGTAGAAAAAAGCCTCAGCCTCAAAAGTCAGCACAATGCGCCCCATAAAGGCATCATAAGCGTATGCCTGCATTTCCTCGGGGGTTCTGATGAACAAAGCACGCTGCCCCTCCAGATCTCTGGCCGCCAAAACAAAGCACTCGGTATCCTGAATGTCTTCAGGACCATGCTCCATCGTTTCGTCCCAGCTGTTGAGAGGATTTTCTCCGATCAACGGTGCCGTGAAGGTTACTTTGAGCGGAACAGGCAAGTAACAGCGTTCCATCAAAGCAGGCTGAAATCCCATATCAGCGAGCTTCCAAGAAGAAAAAAAGGTGTCAAATTCCATATATAATACTTTTTTTAAGGTTGTTCAAATATCAAGGTTCTTTTGCCTGCGATAGACCCAGGTCAAGGCGCGCCTTTTGTCCTTGTCGGAAAGGTCGGAAGACTTGACCATGTCGCAAAATTTCTCAGCTTCCTCAGGGCTTTCGATAACAGCGTGCCTGAAAAAGTTGAGCTTGTTGCCCCGACTTGCGTATCTCATCAAGTAGAAAAAAGGCTCAGCCTCAAACAAGATGAGCATGAAACTCGGATGCAGGATATGCACAAAGGCATAAACAGGGTGCTTAACGAAAAACGAATAAATTCTGTAATCCGTTTCGGCAGACAGAACAAGAGTGGGAGTCCACTCTTCAAAGGGGCCGTAGTAAAAACAGGTCTTACGACCGCTATACCTGTCTCGAGTGACAGCTTGGAGAGGAATCTTGATTTTGACATGAACCGGATCATATGGTCGACCCAGCATTAACGAAGGAAAACCGTTTTGTGCCATAATATAAATAATAAAGAAAATAAAACATATCCATAGAATGATAAGAAAATTTTAGACAAATTCTAAAAAAAAGTCAAGAAATTTTTTAATAAAAAAAAGCACGTTCGAAAACGTGCTTAATACGAAAGGCTAGTTTTTCAGCGCTTTCATCTGGTGAAGCCATGTTCGGGCGCGGTTGCGATCCTTTTCAGAAAGGTCAGATTGCTCAATGAGAGCGAGAAACTTTCTAACTTCAGTCGGATCGTTAAGCACGGCGTGCTTGAAAAATACGAACTTGTCCTGACGGCGGAACGTCTTCATAATTGTTACGAACGGCTCAGCCTCAAAGAGAATCTTGAATGCGCCGATCGGTCCGTAAAGAAAGCGGGGAATTTCATCGTCGCCGACAACGAAAATCGTGTGATAATCGCCGTTGTAGTCAGCGATAAAGGAGCGTTCCTCAAAATCTTCGGTCGGATTGATCAGAATCGAATCATCGTCATGCTTGAGGTTAATCGCGATGCATGGTGCCAAAAGACGAACTTTAAGGCGCAGGGGAGGATAAGAGCTTCTCATATGCGTTAGTTTTTAATAATCTGTAAAAAATAAAAAAGTAAAGGCAATATAGACAAATTTTCCAAAAAAGTCAAGAAATATTTTCATAAAAAAACCTCCCTTTGAAAGGGAGGCTCAAAAACAAACTAACTTGTTATTTTTTATCTTATGAACGGCAGAGAATTTTTCAAATCTTCTTCGGTGTTAATATCTGCCGGTGCTTCTTCAATCAATTTGATTTTATCAATGATTTTGGCGCGGATGACCATACCGTTTTCAAGCGCACGGAGCTGTTCGAGCTTTTCTCTGTTTTCCAAAACGCCTGTCGGGAGCGAAACCATTTTTTGCAATGAAGCAGCCTTAAAAACATAAATCCCGATGTGATAATATAAATCTTGATTCTTGCATTTTTCAGGATCTCTTGTATAAGGCGCGGTGGCGCGTGTGAAATACAAACATCTGCCTTCGGTTTCGCCGTCTTTTAAGCCCATCACGATTTTAACGACATTCGGGTTTGTCTTGTCTTCTTCATTTTTAATCACCATACCGCAGGTTGCAATGTCGCAATCTGTTTTTTGAACCATTTCGACAAGCGGCAAACAAACGCTCGGGTCAACGTTTAAATTGTCGCCCTGAAAATCCACCACAACGTCATATTTGTCGCCTTTGGGGTCTAAAACTTTAAGCGCGGCAGCGATTCTGTCCGTTCCGCTCGGCAGATTGGGATCGGTCAAAACGGCTGTTCCGCCGAATTTTTCAACCTCATCAACAATTTTTTGATCTCCGGCAGCAACGGCAATATCTGTCTTGCCTTTCATCGCTTTTTCAACATTTTCATAAACTCTCTGAACAAGTGTCTTGCCGTTAATGTCTAAAAGCGGTTTGTTCGGCAGTCTGGTTGCAGCTAAGCGAACAGGCATCATTGTAATTACTCTTGTCATATCTTTTCTCCTATAAAAGTTCAAGTGCTTGTTTTATACGGTTTAATGTCTCGATTTTGCCTAAAATAACGGCCAATTCCGTAGCGCCCCCGGGGGTTGTTTCCTTGCCTGAAAGCGCAATCCGAACGGGGTATAAAACTTGCCCGTTTTTAAGCCCTTCTTTTTCAGCCAAAGCTTTCAGCTCGGCAAAAAGATTTTCATTGCTCCAAACCTCAACATTTTTCAAAACGTCTAAAGCAAGAGCAAGCGAAACTTTCGCAATGTTTTCATCTGTTTTCATCTTTTTGTTTTGGTAGAGCGCCATATTATAGTTAGGTAAGTTTTCGATAAAATCGACATTTTCTTCAATTTGAGCAAGCGTTTCAATTCTTGGTTGCAAAACCTCGCTTAAAAATTCAAGATTAACCTTGCGTGTCAAACATTTTGCATAATAGGGCAGGGCAAGCTTGTGAAAATCTTCTTTTGAAAGCGCACGAATATAATAGCCGTTCATCCATGTTAATTTTGTAATATCAAAAATTGCCGGCGATTTATTCAGTCTTTCGGCGGTAAACACTTTTTTAAGCTCACTTAAAGAAAAAATTTCCTGTTCTGTGCCGGGGTTCCAACCCAAAAGCGCGATATAGTTCAAAATGGCGTCAGGCAGATAGCCTTTTTTAACCAAATCTTGGAACGATGCATCGCCGTTCCGTTTAGAAAGCTTATGCTGTGCGTCTTTCATCACGGGCGGCACGTGAACATAAATCGGCGGCTCCCAACCGAAAGCCTCATAAATCAGGTTATATTTCGGGGTTGAAGAAATATATTCATTACCGCGCACGACGTGCGAAATTTGCATCAAATGGTCATCGATCACATTGGCAAAATTATAGGTCGGCAAACCGTCAGATTTCAATAAAACACCTTCGTCCAACTCGTCATAATCAATTTCGATTTTGCCGTAAACCACATCTTCAAAAACGGAAGTACCTTTTTTGTTGATGTTTTGGCGCACGACAAACGATTCGCCGTTTGCAATACGTTCTTTTGCCTCGCTTAAAGAAATATGCTTGCACGGATCATCAAACTTGACCGGCACGGCATCTTCTCCATCTTCCGCCTCATCTTCTTCATGCTTGCAAAAGCAATAATGCGCCCCGCCGAGTTCAACAAGTTTATGTGCATACTGCCCATAAATATTTTTACGCTCTGATTGCACATAAGGCCCGAAATTTCCGCCGATATCCGGCCCTTCATCCCATTCCATATGAACTTGTTTTAAGGTGTTGTATATAATATCTGTTGCGCCTTCAACATAGCGTTTTTGGTCTGTGTCTTCAATGCGCAAAATAAAATCACCGCCTAAAGATTTGGCGATTAAATATTCATATAAAGCTGTTCTTAAATTGCCGATATGCATATATCCGGTCGGCGATGGGGCAAATCTTGTTCTTGCTTTCATTTGTTTTATTGTCCTAAAAAAGAATGTTTTCTGCACCCAAAATAAAACAATTCTCTTTCAATGCAAGCATTTTCTCATGAGTATCACAAAATTTATAAAAAACAGAAGATATTTTTCAATCTTTCTCTTGACTTTAAAAAAAAGAGTATTAAAAATAGGGGCGCTAGCAATTATGGGGAGTCTTCAAACTCCTCTTTAAATCGATTTAAGGAACGTTATGTCTGAACAAGAAAATCAAGATTTAAACGCGGATTCTCCTATCCTCGATACATTGGGCCAAGCTGTTAAAAACCTTATTGAAAAAGGCAAAAGCAGAGGCTATATCACGGTTGAAGAATTAAACAAGGCGCTTCCCTCAGAAAAAGAAACCTCTGAAAATATTGAAGACATTATGGCTTCTATCTCTGATTTAGGGATCAGCCTGATTTCAGAATCCGAAACAGACGACTTTGAAGCTGAAAACGAAGACCTCGAACAAGAAGACGATATTGATGAGAGCGGAAACTTTGATGAAAAAGAGTTAAGCCGTTCTGATGATCCGGTTCGTATGTATTTGCGCGAAATGGGGGCGGTTGAATTGCTCTCGCGTGAGGGTGAAATCGCTATTGCCAAACGTATCGAAGCCGGAAATACCGTGATGTTGAGCGGTTTGTGCGAAAGCCCGATGACCTTAAAGGCCATTGCTTCTTGGCGCGACGAGCTGGTTGGCGGAACGATGCAGCTTCGTGACATTGTTGATTTGGAAATGATGTATGGCGATGATAGTGAAGCCATTTCCTATGATGACGATGAAAATCAGGTTGATGATTTGGATTCCGTTGAAAAAGATTTGGAAGAAAAAAATCTTGATGAAATAGATGACGATTTAGATACCGATATTGAGCTTGAGTCTGATGTCGAAGATGATATGGATGATGAAGATATATCAGATGACGAAGAGCAAGATGACGTTGATGATAAAGAAGATTCTGATTCTCAGGAAGAAACGTCAGAACAGGCGGAAGATGACGAAAATATCGGTCATGCCAACACATCTGTTTCGGCGATGGAAACGGCTTTGTTAGAGCCTGTGCTTGAAATATTGAACAAAATTTCAAGTTATTACGATGACTTAAAAAAGATTCAGACACAGCGTATGAACACCATTAAAGCCGGAAGAAAAGTTTCCGGCACTGTCGAGAAAAAATATCTTGAAGTTAAAAAAGATTTAGTTGAGTTAATGAGCTCGATTCACTTAAATTCCGTTCGCATTGAACAGCTTGTCGAGCAATTAAATGAAATGAATAAGCGCTTAATGGGCTTTGAGGGTAAATTGTTGCGTTATGCAACCTCTTGCAAAATCAAACGCGAAGACTTTTTATCGTCATATCAAAAATCAGAGCTTGATCCGAACTGGCTTGGTGACATTAAGGCTAAAAAAGACAAACATTGGGAAATGTTTATCGAGCGTTATGGCAAAGAGGTTAAAGAACTCCGCGCAAGTATTATTCAAATGTCGGAAGAATGCGGTTTGCCGATCAGCGAATATCGAAAGATGGTTGAAACCATCAAACACGGCGAGCGCGAAGCAGACCGTGCAAAAAAAGAAATGATTGAAGCAAACCTTCGTTTGGTGATTTCGATTGCTAAAAAATATACCAACCGCGGTATGCAATTTTTGGACCTTATCCAAGAGGGCAACATCGGCTTGATGAAAGCCGTTGATAAATTTGAATACCGCCGCGGCTACAAGTTTTCAACATATGCCACATGGTGGATTCGTCAGGCAATCACACGTTCGATTGCCGATCAGGCTCGCACGATTCGAATCCCCGTCCATATGATTGAAACAATCAACAAACTTGTCCGCACCTCCCGCCAAATGTTAACCGAAATGGGGCGTGAGCCTGTGCCTGAGGAATTAGCAAAACGTCTGTCTATGCCGCTTGAAAAAATCCGTAAAGTGATGAAAATTGCCAAAGAGCCTGTCAGTTTAGAAGCACCTGTCGGTGATGAAGAAGATTCGTCGCTCGGTGATTTTATTGCAGATGAAAGTGCCTTACAGCCTCTAGATTCGGCGATTCACTCAAACTTGAAAGAAACATGCACGAAGATTTTGTCTTCGTTAACGCCGCGTGAAGAGCGCGTTTTAAGAATGCGTTTCGGTATCGGAATGAACACGGACCATACATTAGAAGAAGTCGGTCAGCAGTTTAACGTTACCCGCGAACGTATTCGTCAGATTGAAGCGAAAGCCCTTCGAAAGCTCAAACATCCGAGCCGTTCGCGCAGATTACGTTCTTTCTTAGATCAATAATTAAAAAGCCGCCTTTATGGTGGCTTTTTTATATCTCTTAAATGTCATTCTCGGACTTGTTCCGAGAATCTAAAACGCTTCGAGGTTACTCGGCTAAAGCCTCGTTCACTTCGCTCATCGGCAAAGCCGACCGGCGTTCTTTCGCCCGCCTTTCGCTTGTAGTCGAACTCCCTTTTTCGTGCGTTCTCGCACCTCAACGTTTACCAATAAAAAAAGCCACCGTAAAGGTGGCTTTTTTTATTGGTGGACGCTGAGAGGTTCGAACTCCCGACCCTCTCGGTGTAAACGAGATGCTCTTCCAGCTGAGCTAAGCGTCCGTCAGTCGGTGAGCTCCCTTATAAACAATCTTTTTGTTTAAATCAAGTAAAAAATTAATTTTTTTGAAAAATTTTAGACTGTTTGTTTTTTTCTCTTATTTTTTTTGAAAAGTTTTTCATAAGTCGTTTGCACCAAAACATACATCAGGGGGATCACAAAAAGGCCGACACCCGTTCCGAAAATCATCCCCCAAAAAACAGGAACGCCGATTGCTCGTCGGCTTGCTGCAGCTGCACCGGTTGCAACAACCATCGGCCAAACACCTAAAATAAACGAAAAAGCGGTCATCAAAACAGCTCTGAAGCGTTCTTGCAACCCTTTGATTGCGCTCGAAACAATGGTTGCACCTTTTATGTGTTCTTCTTTTGCAAATTCAACAATCAAAATTGCGTTTTTGGAAGCAAGCCCGATAAGCAAAATCAGTCCGAGCTGCGCATAAATACTTAAAGGAAGCCCCGTAAAGAAAAGCCCAAGCATGGCTCCGTTCATAGCCACAACCAAAGAGAGCAACACAGGCAGCGGAACCACAAAACTCTCATATTGCGCAACCAAAAAGAGATATGCAAAAATAATGGCAAGCGCAATCAAATAGCCGATCTGCCCGTGTGAATTCTTTTCCTGAAAACTCAAGGACGACCATTCAATATTAAATCCTTTCGGCAGTTTTTCAACGAGTTTTTCAACCGCTTCCATAGCCGAACCGGTGCTTGATCCGTTTCTTTGAACGGCAGTTACGGTTGCTGCCGGATATTGATTATAACGCTCCACCACACGAGGTTCCAAAACCTTTGAAAGTTCAACCATTCCGCGCATCGGAACCATCTGACCGGTCATATTCGGAATATAAAGTTTGTTAATGTCCTCAATATCTTGCCGATATTTCCAATCAGATTGCAACATAACCTTATTAACCTGTGTGCCGAGGTTAATATCGTTGACATAAGCCGATCCGAGATAGCTTTCGAGCGTTGAAAAAATGTTCCCGACAGGAACTTTCATGCTCTCAGCCTTTACACGATCAATATGCAAGAAAATATTCGGCGTTTTGGCATTATAAGTTGAATATGCATATGCAATTTGAGGCAATTGATTAAGGCTTTGTAAAAAGCTCTGCAATGACGCATCAAGTTTTTGATAGTCAACAAGCTGTCGTGATTCAAGACGAATGTCCAGTCCGTTTGCAAGTCCCAACCCCGGAATGGCCGGCATCTCAAACATCTGAATTTCGGCTTCGGGGTAGAGTGCCAATTTTGCCCTTAAGCGATTTAAAATGGCTGTTGAATAGTCATAATCATCTTTTCGTTCATCCCATGGTTTTAACACAATAAATGCCATGGCGGCATTTTCACCGCGGCCGCCGATGAGGCTGAATCCCATAACGTTTGAAACACCCTCAACGCCTTTTTCCTCACGTATCACATCGGTAATTTTGCGCACAAAGCTGTCGGTTCTGTTTTTAGCCGCGCCCTCTGGCAGTTGCAAACTCATCACAATTACCCCCTGATCTTCATCAGGAATAAACGAGGTTTGCGCATTTGAAAAAAGAATATAGGCCAAGCCGCAAAATAGCGCAAAAATCGTTACAATCACACCAATTTTTTTTGCAATCAAAGAAACACAAAGCGTATATACATGAATACATTTTGAAATAAATTGATTAACCTTGAACCAAAAACCTTTTGTTTTAGGTTTGATTTTTTTAATCAAAAGGGAACAAAGGGCAGGCGACAACGTTAAGGCATTCAAAAGCGAAAACATAATGGCTGTTGCAATAGTTACCGAAAATTGCTGATAAATTTTGCCCGTAATCCCGTCTAAAAATCCGACCGGAATAAAAATAGCGAGCAAAACGCACGAGGTCGCAACCAATGCACCCGAAATTTCGCCCATAGCCTTATAGGTTGCTTCATAAGCGCCCATTTTTTCATTTTGTATTAAATAAACAACTCTCTCGACTACCACAATGGCATCATCCACCACCGTTCCGATGGCAAGCAACAACGCAAAAAGCGTAAACATATTAATACTATAGCCTAAAGCAAGCATAACCGCAAAGGTTCCCAAAATCGAAACCGGAATAGTCAAACTCGGAATAAGCGTTGAATAAAAATCCTGCAAAAAGAAATAGCAAACGGCAACCACTAAAACAAGTGTTAAAATAAGTGTCCAAACAACTTCCTCAATGGATGCATGAATATATTTTGTTGAATCGTATGAAATAATATATTCCATATCTTCCGGGAAAAACTCCGAAAGTTCGCTCAAAGTCTTTTTAACATTTTCCATTGTTTCCAAAGCATTCGAGCCCGAAGACAAACTCAAAGCAAGAGAAATAGAGGTTTGTCCGTTATATTCGCCCGAAATGGAATACAACTCTTGCCCGATTTCGACTTTGGCGATATCCTTGAGTTTAACCAAACCGCCTTGTTCGGCTGTGCGGATAATGATGTTTTCAAAATCCTCAACGTTGCTCATACGTCCGTCAGTTTCCAGAGTATAGACCATATAAGCATTTGAGGCCTCTGTCGGCATCGCCCCGATTTTGCCTAAGCTCGGCTGATAGTTTTGACTTTTAATCGAGCTGTATACATCTCCGACGGTCATCTTAAGAGCGGCAAGCTTGTCGGAATTGAGCCAAATCCTCATCGAAAGACGAGAACCGTAAACCTGCAAATTGCCGAGCCCGTCAATACGCGATAGCGGTCTTGAAACGTTGTTATAAATATAGTCGCTGATTTCAAGATCCGAAAGGGTGTTTTTAGGTGACAAGAACGTGATAAAACCCAAAATATTAGACGATTCTCTTGTGACGGTAATGCCTTGCCTTGTGACTTCTTCCGGCAGTTTTGATGTTGCCTGATTAATTCTGTTTTGAACCTTAACCTGAGCCATATCAGGATCAATTCCGGTTTTAAAAGTTACATTTAAGGTATAGCTTGAGTCTTCTGAGGTAGAGTCCATATAAAGCATATCCTCCACCCCGTTGATTTCATCTTCAAGGGGAACACCGACCATTTGAGCAATAACACTTGCACTTGCACCTGGATATGTTGCACGAACGGCGATTTGAGGCGGTGTAACTTCCGGATATAAGGCAATCGGCAATTTAAAGAGTGCAATAATACCGATCAAAACAATAACAATTGAAATCACGAAAGAAAAGCGGGGACGTCTGATAAAAAATGCTGAAAACATCATATTTTCTCCAAACTATTGTTTCGGTTCAACGCTTGAAGCTGTAACTTTTGCGCCGTCTTGAACTTTTTGAAGTCCCTGAACAATAACCTTTTCTGAGCCGTCAAGACCTTTGAGAACAACCTGCATATCGCCTTTGACATCTCCAAGCTCCAAATAGCGCCGGCTCACGATTCCGTCATCAGCCACAACCATCACATAACTTCCGTTAATATCGGCAGAGAGAGCAACCTGTGGCACTAAAACGGCTTCTTTGACGCTGTCAAATCGAATATAGATGTCAACATAATTTCCAACCACCAAAAGATTGTCTTCATTTTCAACATCAACATAAACGGGAATGGTTGCCGTTTGAGGATTCACCTCATTATCAAAAAACAGATTTTGTGCCGTTGTTGTCTCAATTTTTCCGTTTGGCATCACAATATCCACAAACACATCTTTGGCATCATTTAAGCTGTCTAAAAATTGCGTGCGCTCCTTATCCGTCACAGAAAAAGCAACGCGAATAGGCTTGGTTTGAACAATGCGTGCAAGTTTTAAGCTGGCGGGGCTCACAAGATTTCCTTCGGTCATATTAGCTTTGCCGATAACGCCGGAAATAGGTGCTTTAATGAGAGTCCACTCCAAATTAAGTTTAGCAAGATCGAGGGCGGCTTCTGCTTTTTGCAGGTTGCTTTCGGCCAAATCAAGCTCTTTGTCCGACACAAATTTTTTATCATGTAAAGATTTAATACGCTTATAATCGCTCATAAGCTGTTTAACTGAAGCTTCGGCTGATTTCAAATCTGCCTGATATTTTCTTTGATCAATAAGAAAAATATCGTTGCCTTTTTCAATAAAAGAACCGTCCTCAAACAAAATTTTTTCCAAATAACCCGAAACTTGCGGCACAATATCCACGCTGTTGATCGCTTCAACCGAGGCAATATACTTTTTCTTTGTGCTGACATCAGCTCTTGATAAAGATTTTACCAAAACGTGCGGAGGCTCATTTGCCCAGCTCATATCGTGCTTTGGTGTGATTTTAGCGTGAAGATATCCGCCGAAAATAATAAGAGCGAATGCATATAAAACTTTAGAAAGAATATTAGAGCTTTTGATTTTCTTAACCTGCATTTTGTAATTGCCTTTCGATTCTATTTAAAATTCACGGCAAAATACAAAAACAGATTTCAAAAATCAAGGTCAAAAATAAAAATGTCACTTTTTTAATGATTTTTAGGTATTTGAATCACAACATTAAATTTTGCACCGCTTGGCATATTTCTAGAAAAAACAATAAGTTGTTCGTCAGACTTTATACCCAAACAGTCGTTTAAGTTATCAATTGTTGCGGCGTATAAAATTTCATTTTTACCGCTTTCGCTCATATAAACTTCATGCCACTTTTTGAGCCACCTTGAAATTGTTTGTGCCGTCACACCGATAATATTTGCAATTTCGCGCATTGACAGTCCGGCCAAATAAAGCTCATGACAAACAAGTTTTATGGGAAGCGGCTTTCCGGCAGGTCCGAGTTTTGTGAATTGGTGTGAACAGTCTTTGCATTTATAGCGCTGTTTTCCAAAGACTATCCCGTTTTTAACGACATGGCTCGAGCCGCATTTTAAGCATTTCTTTTCCATACGATACCTCGTAAAAGAGAATATCATTAAAAAAGTTACAAATCAAGTCTAAAAGTTGAAAACGGGACCATTTAAATACCATACGCCAGCATTAAGATAGGCGGCAAATAAAAGCCATAAAAGATAAGGAATTTGCAAAAAGCCCGAAGCCTGATTTAATCCATAAAACTTTTTAATCATCACCAAAACCGTCCAAATGAGCAAAACAATATCAACAAACCCGAAAGCAAACAAACCTTTTGTGAAAAACAGATAACACCATAAAATGTGCAAAAACAATTGTCCTGCGAACAAAAAAACGGCACTGTGATTATCTTTTTCATTCAAAACGATATAAAATGAAATCATCATCAAAACATACAAAAGCGGCCACACAATCGGAAAGATATAATTCGGCGGATTAAGCGGCGGCAAATTAAGCGTTGAATAAAACGTATCAACACCAACATACGAAAAATAAGAAGAAAGAGCTGCCGTTAAAGCAACCAAAGCAAAACTTGTCACAAATTTCAAAACATGATTCATTAAAAAACCTCCGATGAAAAAGGAAGTAATCCGTAAAAATAAAATTTCAATATTTTTCCAAAAAATTTCTTGCATTTTGTCTAAAAATATGCATAATGCCAAACAGAGGTAATAAAATGATTAAAGAAAAATACGGAACAACAGTTGAATTTGTCGGTGGCAACAATGAATATCGCATCGGTGCAAACAGTCTTTTGATTGAACATAAAGAGGAAGGCAAACCGACAAAACGCATTATGATTGATACGGGCGCAATGTTTCCGCCGGATTGGGTGCATTATGATTCTCTAATTCCTGATTTTTCAAAATATTTTGAAAATCCGTATGAACAAGCTTCTGAGCCGGTTGACGCGATGTTTATCACGCATTGCCATGAAGACCACATCGGCGCGCTTATTTATTTAGCAGCCGCAAAATATAAATTACCGAAAATATATACCAGTGATTACACCAAAGCTTTCATTTTATCGCAAATGGATAAGAGCAACATTTTGCAAGAATATATCCCTGAAATTGAAACGGTTCATCACGGCCAAGAAATTGAAATATCAGATAATCTGAAAGTTTTTCCTTTTAATGTGTCGCATTCAACAAAAAATCCGCTTGGTTTTTATATTCAAACAAAAACGGGCGGCAAAGAAAATGCCGGACTCATTTTTTCGGGCGACTATCATTTGGGCAAAGTTGCTTTTGGTAAAGGCTTTGATGCCGAAGAATATCAAGCTTTTATATCAGATAAGTTTGTTTCCCACATATTTACGGATGCAACCTCCGCAACAATGGATTCTGCTCAGGTCATCACCTTTGATAAAGCAGTTGAAAACACGGTTCGTGAACTCAAAAAATATCCTTCAATGCAAGTTTTTTCACCGGTCATTGCGCGAAGCGTTCAAAATCTGGCAATAGATCTTAAAGCGGCAAAAGAAACGGGGCGCACGGTTTTGATTGCAAGTGCAGGCTTGCGACAAAGTGTGCATATTTTGCGTGCCGGTTTGAAAAATAATGATCCCGAAGTTTTGAAGCTTTTCAATGTCAAAGAAGATGAAGAGTTTGATTTTGACGGCCTTGTTAAAATTGCGGAAAACAGCGCAGACATTGAAAAATATTTGAACAAATACGAACCTCATGAAAGATATATTATCACGAGCGGTGCTTTTGCTGAAGATAAGGCAGGGCGCAAATCAGGCTTAGTTTTGATCAGCGAACAAAACAAAGTCAGCTATGATGCAAAAGGCAAACTCAAAGGCAAAGGCATGAGCGGTCACCCGCAATTTACGGCAGATTCCAACACGCTCTTTTTGCTTCGTCAACGACCGATTGAATCAATTAACGGCGAAAAACATCGTGCGCTTGTCGGCCGTTTACAGGCTCTCGGCTCAACTGTCGTTTTAAATGGCGATACCGCAGATGAAAAATATCAACGAAGCGGTCATGCAAGCCGTGATGAGTCAGAAACTTTTCGCCGCTTAACGCTTGAAAATTGCGCAAATTCGGAAGAGATTAAATCGGGCCGCGATGATGTATATTTTGTCAGTAT
This sequence comes from uncultured Alphaproteobacteria bacterium, assembly GCA_905235385.1. Taxonomy (GTDB): domain Bacteria; phylum Pseudomonadota; class Alphaproteobacteria; order RF32; family CAG-239; genus UBA1254. The sequence continues at coordinate 14,993 of CAJOLB010000013.1, forward strand.
TCATGGTGATGTCGATCAACTGAAAGCTTTGGAAGAAATTTTCAAACAAAAAGGCGATAAAACATTGCTGTGTCAAAATACGGATAAAATAGCAATCAGCGAGGGCAAAACAACAAAAATTGAAGGCATTCCTTTTGATAATCAAACATGGATTGCCCTTGAAAAACATGCTTTGAGCGGTCATGGCGTTGATAATGTGTTTATTTTTGATTTGGTCGATAAAAACTTTGTAAAGATTGATAATTTATATACGGTTGTCAATATCCAAACAAGCGCCAATCCGCACGCCAAAAAAGAAAATACATACCGCCTGAACAAGGCTTTAGAAGCGGCTGAAAAACTTGAAGAAGAGGGGATGTCAATGTCAAACATTGAAATCCGCAACCGTATTCATGGCGACAGACGCGGCCGTATCACGGAAAGCTATTCATACGCACAAGTTAAAGCTATACGCGATAATAAATCAAAATCAAAAAATAAGAAAAAATTTAATCACAAATCTCGCGGCGGCAGAGATTAGTGCCTTATTTCTTTTTGCAAATATAAAGCAAATGCGCGCTGTATCCTTGTTGGTCCGGTCTTTCGCAAGTTAAAAAATGCCAGTTGATAAAGGCTTCATAATCTTTTTTAGGCAATTCTTCCACCCACTCGCGCATCGCATAAGCAATGCCGTCTGTTGCAACATTGGTAATATATTTTGTGTTTGTCTTTTTAAACAGTTTTTTGAATTCTTCAATATAAAAACAGTTAAATATCTCAGAGGGGATATCTTTCGGCCGCCCCTTCTCATCCATCACAGAAGATAAATAAGCAACCATTTTATGCCTTAGTCCAAACCCGATCATAAACGAGGCGCACGGCAGATAAGCAAACATACAAATCCCGTTTTTTTTGGCAACGCGCAAAGTTTCTTTAATAGCCTGATTCTTGTCTTTTTTATGAAACAAATGATACATCGGCCCAAAATTCAAAACCATGTCAAAAGATTTGTCTTCAAACATATTAAGATCCAAAGCATCAGCTTCCATACATTTAAAATTTTTGAGCTTCTTGCTTTTTTGCTTCATAATTTCAACATGTTTTGGTGTCAAATCAACAGCCGTCACATCATAGCCCATTTTTGCCAAAGCGATGGAATATCTTCCCGTTCCGGCGCCGATTTCTAAGATTTTATCTTCGGGTTTCAAATATTTTTGAATGTAGCGCATCGTTGTCAAATATTCCATATGATGCCCGCGATCGCTATCTAATCGTTCATCTTCATCATACTGAGAATATTTGTTGATAATAATGTCTTTGTGTTTGTTAACAGTCATATTTACTTCCTTTCTTGTTTGAGATATTCTCTGATTTCTGCGAGCCTGTCGGCGCAGTCTGATGCGCCTAAATCATACATGGTTTGCAATTTGTTTGTGTCTTTTTCCACTCTTTTTATTTTCATCAGTTTTGAAGGACGCAGAACAACAATTTTCTTTTCACGCTCATATTTCTCAATTAAATCCATCGTTTCATTATATGTTTGAAAACGGTTGCTTGCCGTTTTCACAAAATTCGGAAAGTTTTTATAAAAAAGCTTGTAAAGAAAATTCAAATGCAGATTCTTTTTTCTGTATCCCGAAGGTCTTGTCAAAACAACAACAATTTTCTGAGCCCCTGTTTCAAGAACTTTTTTCAAAGGCACAGAGTCGCTCATGCCGCCGTCTAAATATAACTTTCCGTTGATTTCAACAGGCTTTGATACAAAAGGCATAGAGCCTGATGCCCTAAAATATTCCATACCCTTTTCTGCGTCATCGATTTTGATATATTCGGGTTTTCCGGTTTCTAAATTCGTCACAACGGCATAAAAATCAACCGGTGAGGAGTTATATGTTTCAAAATCGAGCTTATCGAGCTCATAAACCAACTTATTAAAACAAAAATCTTTGTTCATGATGTTACCCGTTGTCAAAAACGAATATAACCCCATATAATTTTTGTTGTTCGCATATTTTAAGTTATATCTTAAGGCGCGCCCGGTTTGTCGCGACTTATAATTGAGCCCGAATAAAGCCCCTGCCGACACGCCGTAAACAACATCAAAATCGATTTTGCTTTTCATCAACACATCAATCACACCGGCACTATAAAGCCCTCTCATTGCTCCGCCTTCAAGAATTAATGTTGTTTTTTGTGCCATTGGTGTATTCTTCTTTCTTTGTTTTAAGGTCAGTAAATTACTATCTGTCATAATATGATAGATAGATTAGATAAATGATTAAAATCAGAACGATGGACTGTGCAACATTCGGGCTGATCCAATCTGGAAGCGGAGAAAATCTTAATGGATGGGGCATCAATAACGTCCTTTTGATAGAGTTTTTTTATTGAATAATATGCCGAATGTGGCGCACATAAGGACTATATCTTATTTTTTCTTCGAATCAAATAAAAAATTTGAATAACACAAAAAACATCTTGCATTTTGATTTTTTTGTGATATAGAAATTGACAACAACAAAAAAAATTATATCAGTGGGGCTTGTCAAAGCCCCGCTGATTTTATTTGAAAAAGGAAAAACATGTCGAAAAAAACATTAGAGCAGTTGATTGAGCCTGTGGTCGATTCTTTGGGTTATGAAACGGTTCGGATTTTGCTTTCGGGCAATGTCCGTCAAACTTTGCAAGTGATGATAGACGTTAAAGACGGTTCGCGTGACATCACGGTTGATGATTGCGCAAAAGTCAGCAGAGCTCTTTCAAAAGTTTTGGATGAAGATGATCCTCTCGAAGGTCAATATTCGCTTGAGGTCAGCTCTCCTGGGATTGATCGCCCTTTAACCAAACCGGCGCATTTCAATTGTTTTAAAAATTATGAAGCAAGAATTGAAACGCAGGAAGCTGTCGATTCGCGCAAACGTTTTAAAGGTATTTTGCTTGGTGCAGATGCCAAAAACAACGTCCATATCAACATGGATGACAAAGAATATATCATAGCTTTCAAAAATATTTCAAAAGCAAAGCTTGTTTTAACTGACGAGTTGCTTGAAAAATATGAGGCTTAAAAATATTAAACATTAACTTTAACAGTCAGAGGAAAATAATGGAAAATACAGAAAATATGCCAAGACCTGAAATTGTGCTTGTCGCCGACGCCGTTGCACGCGAAAAAAACATCGATAAAGAAGATGTCTTTGTTGCGATGGAAGTTGCCATTCAAAAAGCCGGTCGTTCACGTTATGGTGCCGAACACGATATCAGAGCGAGCATTGATCGTAAAACGGGCGCCATCACATTGGCACGCTATCGCGAAGTTGTTGAAAATGATGCAGAAATCGAAAATGAGGCTGCTCAGCTTCACTTAAAAGATGCGAAAAAGATTCAAAAAGATGTTAAAGTCGGTGAGTTTATTATTGATGTATTGCCGCCGGTTGATTTCGGGCGAATTGCTGCTCAAACAGCCAAACAGGTTATTGTTCAAAAGGTTCGTGATTCCGAACGCAATCGTCAATATGAAGAATATAAAGAAAAAATCGGAACGATTGTTAACGGAACGGTTAAACGTATTGAGTTCGGAAATGTTGTTTTGGATATCGGCAAAACAGAAGCTATCCTGCGCCGTGATGAAATTATCCCCAGAGAAAAGTTCAAAAACGGAGATCGTATCAGAGCTTATGTTTTAGATGTTCGTCGTGAAACGCGCGGTCCTCAAATTTTCTTATCAAGGACATGCCCTGAATTTATGGCAAAACTCTTTACTGCCGAAGTTCCTGAAATTTATGACGGCATTGTTCAAATTATGGGCGTTGCGCGTGATCCGGGCTCAAAAGCGAAAATTGCCGTTAAAGCAAACGACATGACGATTGATCCTGTCGGTGCGTGCGTCGGCTTGCGCGGTATTCGTGTTCAGGCTGTCGTGACCGAATTACAGGGCGAAAAAATAGATATTGTTCCTTATTCTGAAGACAAAGCGCAATATCTTGTTGCCGCTTTAGCCCCTGCAGAAGTTACAAAGGTTGTGATTGATGAAGAAACAGGGCGTATGGAAGCCGTTGTGCCTGAAGAACAATTTTCAATTGCCATCGGTCGCCGCGGTCAAAATGTTAAATTAGCTTCTCAGTTGATGGGTGCTGATATTGACGTTTTGACAGAGGCTCAAGAGCAGGAGCGTCGTGCAAATGAAAACAAGGTTCGTTTGAACCGCTTTATGGAAGCCTTAGATGTTGATGATATGATTGCGCATCTTCTTATTGCCGAAGGTTTCACAACAGTTGACGAAGTTGCGTTTGTTGACCTGAAAGAACTTTCTGAAATTGAAGGCTTTGATGAAGATATCGCAACCGAACTTCAAAACAGAGCCAAAGAGTTCGTTGAAAAACGCAATGCCGAATTTGCAAAGAAGAGCAAAAACTTAGGTATTTCAGATGAGCTCAAATCGATGGAAGGTCTTGATCAGGATATGGTTATCAAATTGGCTGAAAACAACGTTAAAACGCTTGATGACTTAGCTGATTTGGCAGGTGACGAGCTTGTTGAGATTTTAGGTGAAAACACCATTTCTTTAACAGAAGCGAACCGTATCATCATGGCTGCTCGCGAACATTGGTTTGAAAATGAGGAAAAATAGTTTTCTTTAAGGTTTGAATATGGAAAAAGAGCTCCAAAGAAAATGTGTTGCCACGGGGCAGATCAAATCGCAAGATGAATTATTGCGTTTTGTGAAAACCCCTGACAGCCGTCTTGTTCCCGATTTTAATAAAAAACTCGAGGGACGGGGGCTCTATGTTTCCAATTCTAAAACAACCTTGAAAGCGGCACTTGATAAAAATTTATTTATTAAATCAATCCACGTTTTCTTAAAAATTCCGGAAGATTTTTTGGATCAGGTGGAACACTTATTATATCAGAGAGGTTTAGATGCCCTAAATTTGGCACGCAAAGCAGGCGCGCTTGTAACGGGCTTTGAAAAAGTAAAGACAAATATTTTGAAAAACAAAGTGGCTTTTGTTATTGAGGCGGCGGATTCTGCAGATGACAGCAGTCACAAAATCGCAAGCATCGCGAAAAATCTTGAAACGCTTAAAGTGTATAACAGTCAAGACTTGGATGTTGCGTTTAACAAAGAGAGCACGGTATATGTTGCCGTATTAAAAAGCAATATTGCCGATATGGTATATAAAAACATAAAAAGGTATCAAACCTTTCTGGAAAATTGATTGTGGAGAAAAAACAGCATGGCAGATGATAATGCAAAAACAAAATTAACATTATCCTTAAAACCGACACTGACCTTAAAAAATACGGTTAAGTCCGGCTCAGAAAGTGGCAAAAAAATTGTGCAGGTTGAAGTGCGCAAAAAACGTACGATTCAAATGGGCGCAACTGCCGAAGCCAAAAAACAGATAGATGAAGCAACGGCGCAAAAGCTCAAATTGATTGCCGAAGCTAAAGAACACGAAGCAAAACGCCAACTTGAAGAAGAACAAAAAGAAGTTGTACGTCAGCAGATTAAGGCTGAAAAAGAGCGTGAGGCTCAAGAAAAAGAAGAGCAAAAAAAGGCCGAAGAAAAGAAAAAAGAAGAAGCTACCCGAAAGGCTGAGGCTCAAAAACAAAAGGAGAAGAGTTTTTCAAACACGCCTTCAAAATCCCAAAACAATGAGGAAACATCATATAAAAAAGATAAAAAATCCCATGATTTTGATGACGAAGATGATGACAATGACAACGCTTCTTATCACAACAAAAAATCATCTCCTGCCTCGGCTAAACCCTTAACAAAAGAAGAAACGTTTGAACAAGAGCGCAAAAAGATTCAAAAACGCAGTTTTGAACAACCGCGTCGCAACAATAAAATCAACTTAAATGCATACATGAATTCCGACGAAGATGATGATTACGGCTTTGGTGCACCCCGTCGTCACTTCAAGAAAAAACAGCCCAAACCGGTAGAGCAGGTTCAGCCTCAAGAAAAAATCATCAAAGAAGTGATTATTCCTGAAGTGATTACCGTTCAAGAATTGGCAAACCGTATGGCTGAAAAGAGTGCGGAAGTGATTAAAAAGCTGATGGCTCTCGGTGTGATGGCAACGATTAACCAACCGATTGATGCCGATACGGCACAAATTGTTGTTGAAGAAATGGGACATAAATTTAAGCGTGTGGCAGACAGCGACGTTGAAGAAGGCTTAACAGGTCCTAAAGATGAAGCGCAGGATTTGTTACCTCGTCCGCCGGTCGTCACGGTTATGGGCCACGTTGACCATGGTAAGACCTCGCTTCTTGATGCTTTGCGTGAAACGAACGTTGTGGCAAAAGAAGCCGGCGGTATCACTCAACACATCGGTGCATATCAAATTGAAGTTGCAAACGGTCAAAAAATCACATTTATCGACACCCCCGGACACGAAGCGTTCTCTGAAATGCGTTCTCGCGGTGCAAAGGTAACGGATATCGTGGTTTGGGTTGTGGCTGCCAATGACGGCATTATGCCTCAAACGATTG
>CAJOLB010000014.1 GCA_905235385.1 uncultured Alphaproteobacteria bacterium
ATGGTCTTTAAGGCTTTTTCAAGAGCCAAATAACCACCGCGAGCCATATATTCCGTGATGTCTTCAGGATCAATATGTCCTGCGTTTTTCAAAACAACTTTTTCCTGTTTTGTGAAAAACGGCAAATCAAGAGACAACACATATTTTTTCAAATCTTCACTTAATTGAACTTCGCCATCTAAGCTCGGAATAACATATTCTTCCATAATGGCACGCGTCGCATCTAAATCAACACGTTTGAAAAGAACATCTTTTTTGCCCTTGATTTCAACTCTGATAAGCGGACCTTGTGCACAAAGTCCCATACAACCCGTAGCCACAATCCTGACGCGATCTTTTAAGCCTTTTTCTTCTAAAATAGAAGCAATTAAAGCAATCAAATCATCACTGCCCGAAGACTTGCAACCTGTTGAATGGCAACAATAAATATGTGCGTCATATTTTTCAATGTCGGCAAGCTTATTTTTAGCAATTTCATGAATATCAAATCTTTTAGCGATTTCTGCCATATCTACCATATCTTAAGCCTCCTTAAAAACTTCGCGCCATTCGTTCAAAATTGCCGGAACTTGCTCCGGTGTCATACGACCGTATGTTTTGCCGTTAACGACACAAACCGGTGCTAAGCCGCAACAACCGACACATCTTACACATTGCAAATGGAACAAATGATCCGGTGTCGATTCACCTTCTTTAATCTTGAGCTCAGATTTAAATTTTTCCAAAACTTTATCGTTGCCTTTAAGATAGCAGGCTGTCCCCGTACAAACAGAAATCACGGCCTTACCCGGCGCAACCAACTTAAAAAAGTTATAAAAAGTCAAAACTTCATAAATACGAGCGAGCGGAATGCCCATTGTATTTGCTAAATCCATAGCATCTTTCCAATCAACATAACCCTTAACGCCCTGAATTTCATGCAAAGCCATAATAAGTGACCCGCGTTTTTTGCGCCATTTGTCGCCGACTTGGCAACCTAAGCAAGGCTCATTTTCCATTATATTCTCCTAAAACATAGTTTAATTCTGCGCGCATTATAGAAAAAAAAATATCTATTGCAAGAGATTTTAACACATTTTCAAGAATATTTTATATGGATTTTAGATGATATCTAAATATCAAAAAATATCTTATTTGTATCTGATTCTAAAGCTGTTATGATTGCTTTTTGAAGCGGCTTCTGCTTCATCAACGGTATAAATGCGTCTTGCCCAGATTATATTTCCGTTGTGATCAGTTTTTCGCAGCAAATTTCCGCCTTTATCATATTTCGACATTGATCCGTCCGATTCGTAAACCGCTAGCACATTACCTTGCTGATCATAATCATAAAATCTTCCATCAGTACCAATTAAATTAAGAGAAACGCTGACATACGAACCTAATCCAGTACTATCTGCGAAATATCCATCATGACCACCATGGCGTGAAAAATGATAATCAAGCAAATCATCATAGGCCCCCATCAACTGCCCTTGCATATTATAAGCTAGCATCTTACCGCTGTCTGTATATCGAAAAGTTTCAACCATTGGTCCCGTCCAAGACGATTTTAACCCCACAATACGATCATCATCATCAACGACATAAGTGATACGTGGTGAATAATAATTGTGCCCGGAGGTAACTTCTCCTGCCTTATTATACGCGATATAATTAAAATCATTAACACCGCCGCCGGGAAGACGATTCCCTTCTGCATCAAAAAAAGCAAAATAAAAAGCTGCCGGCCCTCTTTGAGCGTTATCATCTCTCCCCGTTGTTGTGACACTTGATGAAACATAACTACCATCTTCATGATAATAGTTTTTAGCTTGTATCGTATGCATGCCCGCCATTACAGAAAAGCCGCAAAGACACTGTATAACAACTAAAATAATTAAAAATTTGCTTTTCATCTTTCTCTCCTAAAAAAGCAAAATCCACGTAGCCCTGAATTTTAAGGACTTATAATACTAAGATCATATCCCAATTTTATTAAAAAGTCAAGAAAAAAGCAAAGAAGTGTTTTTGCACAATCCATAACCATTTTAACACATTTTCAAGAATATTTTATATGGATTTTAGATGATATTAACTTTATTTATACCTGACTTTGAATTTGTTTCCCGTCGGCTTTGAAAGCAATTCTGCCTCATTAACGGTATATATACGCTTGTTCTTAAATCCGACAAGCTTACCATGTTTATATATAGCCAAACTCCCGTCCGCTTGCATAACCTCCCGGATCGGATAATAAATATTTGCAATCAAAGCTTCGTATTTTGTACCTTTTAAGGCATTTTCACAGCTGCCTGATGTACATACGATTTGAGCTTCGTTGGTTAACTTACCGGCTGCAGCCAAATATTTTTTTAATCCTTCTTCACCTGTTTCTATGCTTGAAAGTAAAGCACCATTAAACGCATACTCTGCCACTGAACCCACACCGTCGGGGAGAACAAGATTTGTCAGATTGCTCATATCGGCAAACGCAAAAAGCCCGATTGAAGCAACAGACTCAGGAATAACGACACTTGTCACCCCGGTCATACCTAAAAAGGCTAGATTTCCAATTTCTGTAACCCCCTCCGGTATTTTAATTTCGCCTGTAATACCTGTCATATCTCTAAATGCAGCACCACCAATTTCTGTCACACCTTGAGGAATTTTGAGCTCTCCAGTAATACCACTCATCTTCTCAAAAGCCTGTTCGCCAATAACTGTGATGCCGTCTGGAATCTCCAATTCCCCCGTTATTCCACTCATAAACATAAAAGTACGATATTCTATCCTCGTCAAACCCTGAGGAATTTTCAATTCTCCCAGCACAGAACTCATACCCGAAAAAGCACCAGCTCCGATAGATGTCACCGTATCTGGAATTTCAAGACTTGTCACACCGCTCATACCATCAAAAGCAGAAATTCCGATAGATGTCACACCTTCAGGAATTTTAATCTTCCCCGTTACAGAGTTCATACCTTGAAAAGCATAATGTCCAATTGAAGTAACATTTGAAGGAATATTAAGTTCTCCTGTAACTCCACTCATCCCCATAAAAGCCAAATTGCCTATTGTCGTCAGTGTCGTAGGAAGAGAAAGTGTGGTTACCTCTGTCATATCATAAAACGCATCTGCTCCGACTGAAGTAATTCCTTCTTGAATATTGACTGTTGTCACATAACTTTCTTTCCACGGTGCACTCGTAATCGCCCCCGAGCCATTTTCCCCCGTTCCCCAAACAGTAAGCACCCCGTTTTCTAAACTATATTCACAATCGCCTCCACAACTTTCTGCTAAAGCCTCTCCCACCATAAGCAGTAAAAATCCAAATAAAATAACATTACTTTTTTTCATACCCTTTCTCCTATCAATTAATTAACATTAAAAAACCGCCCATCAAGAGCGGCCGGAGAGTTCGTAAATCATACACTAAGAAATGACTCTGATAACCTTTAGGATAAATCCTTGAACATTCGTCACCAGCTCCCCGACCAAATCGATCGGGGATAATTTGTGCAAACCTTTATAAAAAAAAGGACAGCACCCATGGCAGTGTTATCCATCACTGCTTAGTGTTAAAAGCTTACGACAGCTCCGCACCCTCTAAAGGACACTTGATACAAAGTTTCCCTTGCATCCGTAGATCATTCTCTCATAAATTTTCATAAATGTCAATCACTTTAAGACATTCTTTAAAATATTCTTTTAATATAAAATGCAAAATTGAAAGGAAAAACATGAACATCACACTAAAAGAAATTGCGGACATTTTAAACTCTGATATCAAAGCAAGTTCTGCCAAAATCAACAACATCTCAACTGACAGCCGAATTATTCAAAAAGGCGATCTGTTTATTGCCGTCAAAGGTGAAAAATTTGACGGACACAGTTTTGTAAAAGAGGTCTTAGAAAAAGGTGCTGTTGCCGCCATTGTTGAACATATCATGAACGACGCCCCGAAAGAAAAACAAATCGTCGTTGCCGATTCGCTTGATGCCTATGGCAAAATCGGCAGCTATATCAGAGATCAATTTAAAGGAACGCTCATTGGCTTAACAGGGAGTGCCGGCAAAACAACCACAAAAGAAGAAATTAAGTTCATTTTATCTCACTTCGGCAAAGTTTACGCCACATCAGGAAACCACAACAATTTCGTTGGTGTTCCCGAAAGTCTGTGTAAGATGGATTTATCTGCTGATTTTGCCGTCATTGAAATGGGCATGAGTGCCAAAGGTGAAATTTCACGTCTCACCTCATATGTTAAACCTGATATTGCGCTCATCACAAACGTTTATCCGATGCATATTGAGTTTTTCCCTGATTTAGAACATATTGCGCTAGCAAAAGCCGAAATTTTTGAGGGCTTAAAAAAAGGCGGAACCGCCGTCATCAATGCTGACACAAACTATGCTGATATATTGATAGAGCAAGCCAAAAAGAAAACAAATAAGATTCTCCTCTTTGGCAAAAACAACCAGCCCAAAGCCGACTTTGAGCTCCAAGATGAAGGAGAACACCACTTTTATAATGCATGGGCAACCTTAAAAATCATCGAAGCATTAAACCTTAATGTTCAAAAAGCTGCTTCATTTATCAAAGATTTCGGCGCTTTAGACGGCAGAGGAAAAAAACATATCTTAAAACTTGAAAAAAGTGGAACTTATACCTTAATTGACGACAGTTATTCCGGCCAACCCGAAGCAATGAAGCTCGCCATCACCGCACTTGATAAAATGCCCTCTAAAGGCCGTAAAATTGCCGTTTTGGGAAAAATGGCCGAACTCGGTTCTCATTCAAAAGAAAAACACATTGAAATTGGTCAAGCTCTTGCAAAAACCAATATTGATATTGTCGTCGGTGTATGTGAAGAAATGAAAGATATGCTCGCCTGTCTTCCAAAACACATGAAACAATACTACTTTGAGAGCAAAGACGGACTTGATGAATTTTTATTAAAAGACCTCTTGCAAAATGAAGATATTTTGCTTATAAAGGGGGCAAGATACTCATCGAGGCTCTATCAAATAACCGAAGAGCTGATTAAAAAAGGAAGTTAAAATATGAAATGTCCCTTTTGCGGATTTGATGACACCATTGTTAAAGATTCGCGCAACAGTGATGATGATACCTGTGTCAGACGCAGGCGCGAATGCCCCGAATGCGGTTCAAGGTTCACAACCTTTGAGCGTGTTCAATTACGCGAATTGACTGTTGTCAAAAAAAATGGAGAACGCGTTCCTTTTGATCGCGAAAAGCTATATCGCTCAATTTCAATTGCAGTGAGCAAACGCCCCGTATCTCCGGAGCGTTTAGACAAGGTTGTCAACTCAATCATTCGCCGTTTTGAAAGTTCGGGTGAAACCGAAATTTCTACAAAAGAAATCGGCGAAGCTGTTATGGATTCTCTTTCAAGACTCGATAACATTGCCTACATTCGCTTTGCTTCCGTTTATAAAGATTTTAAAGAAATCAAAGATTTTGAAGAATTTGTAAAAACAATTGATGAACTGGTCAAGCCGGTTCTTGAAAAGAAGGATTAAAACCCATGAAATTTGTCTCAAAAAAAATCCGTAAAAAATCAGGCGCCCGTTTAGCCGCCGTTCAGGCCGTCTATATGGCTCATTTCGGCGAACTTCCCGTTGATGAGGTTATTCAAGACTTCGTTCAAGGAAAAATAGGGCGTTATGTTATTGAAGAAGAAGGCCTCAACCATACCGAACAAATGGTAGAGATCAGCCCGATTGACACGGATTATTTCCAATCCTTGGTCAAAGGTGTTCACTCAAACAAAGAAAGTCTCGAAAAATCGCTGAATTCATATCTAAATGAGAAGTGGGACTTTGATAAAATGAACGGCATCATGCAGGCTTTGCTTCTTTGTGCGGTCTATGAGCTCACCCACACTTTAGACATTGACACAAAGGTTTTGATTCAAGAATATGTTGATTTAGCCTATGCCTTCTTTAACAAGAATGAACCCAAAATGATTAATGCACTTTTAGATCAAATTGCCCATGCGGTAAGGAATTAAAAAATGAGTTTATTGCCTTTATATGAATATCCCGCCCCGATTTTGCGCCAAAAGGCTGAACCTGTCACAAAATTTGACGATGATTTACGTGCTTTTTTGGATGATATGTTAGAAACGATGTATGCTGACCATGGCGCCGGTCTTGCCGCTCCGCAGGTCGGTGTCTCAAAACGAATGATTGTGCTTGATGCAGAACAGGAAGATGACGAAAACGGCAATCATAAAAAAGGCAATCCGATGGCCTTGGTCAACCCCGAAATTGTCTACAAATCTGAAGAGACGATTTTCTTTTGCGAGGGTTGTCTATCTCTTCCAAACCAAAGAGCAGACGTTGAACGCCACCAAAAAATCAAAGTTCTCTACCAAGACAAAAACGGCATTGAGCACGAAATTGAAGCCGAAGATTATTTAGCCGTTATTTTACAACATGAAATCGACCATTTAGACGGCATTTTATACATCGACCATTTAAGCCGCCTAAAACGCAATATGCTCTTCAAAAAGCTTGAAAAAGCAAGAAGTGAAAAAGAAGACTAATATTCTTTTCCTTTGAAATATCTTTGAGAAATAACTTCTTGTTGTGCTTTTGCATTCTGCACATACAACGCCGCTTTTTCAAATGAAAACGCACCGTCTTCTTTGAGTTTTCCTTCGGCATCAATAAAAACATTGCCTTGAGCCGCTTGATTGATTTTTTCAAGCTCACCGGCCACATTTTCGGGCGAGATTCCGCCGGCATATCCTTGCAAAACATCATCAAAAAGCGGCGCCTTTCTTTTTTCAGGCAATATCCCCTCGCCAAAAGAATCATCAAAAAGCGCATCAAACTTCAAACCTTGATAATGCATCTTTTGAATATACGCCAAATTTGCTTCGCTTGCCGATACAATAATTTGATGACCTTCCACCTCATCAATTGATTTTTTAAGCAAACGAATGTCGGGCACTTTTTTATCCCCAAACCGCTCACGCCCGATTTTAAAATTAAGCTGCAATCGCCCGATTGCCTCGCTTTCTTTTAAGAGTTCGTCAACCTCATCAGGCACTTTTCCTTCGCAAAACGAGGTCACAAACCCCTCGTTCAAGTGAAGCGCAACGCGCCCTTTAATGTGCGCTTCATCAAGCTTTGAACACAATTCTTTGAGCCAATTAAAACGCGCTGTGCCAAAGCTTGCCTTTTTCGGCGAACATTGCACCCCAAACTCAACATTCGGATGTTTTTTTAAAAACTCTACGGCTTGAAAAACATCATTTTTTTCATTCACACCGGAACAGACGATTGTTTTTAACTGCATATCTTTCTCCATAAAACTTGCCATATTTTATCAAAAAAACGAAAAAATGCAAGATTAAAATAATCCCACCTCTTGACATACAAATTTTTCAATCTTATACATCTTTTATCAAGAAAGGAAAAAATCATGGAAACACGCGTCGCATTGATTGCTATTTTAACAAAAGACCGCACGACATCTGCCAAAATCAACGAGATTTTGCATGAATACGGGCAGTATATCATCGGGCGCATGGGCTTGCCTTATAAAGCAAAAAGCATCAACATCATCTCTGTTGCCGTTGACGCTCCGCAAGACATTATTTCGGCGATATCGGGCAAAATCGGTGCACTTGACGGTGTTTCCACACAAACGGTTTATTCCAAACTTTAAGTTTTTAACTTGTAACTGACGGGAAAGATTTTTTCTGACCCATAAGAAAGGAAAATATATGTATAATCCAAAATCATCTAAAGCGGAAGAGTTTATCAGCCATGAAGAAATCTTGGCAACGCTTGATTATGCCGAGAAAAACAAAACAAATACCAAGCTCATTGATGAAATTTTAGAAAAAGCAAAACTGCGCAAAGGCTTAAACCATCGTGAAGCAAGTGTGCTTCTTGCTTCTGAACTCAAAGATAAAAATGATGAAATTTTTGCTTTGGCCGAGCAATTCAAAAAAGATTTTTACGGCAACCGTATTGTGCTTTTTGCCCCGCTTTATCTTTCAAACTATTGCGTCAACGGCTGCACATATTGCCCGTATCACGCAAAAAACAAAGCAATGCCGCGCAAGAAACTAACTCAGGAAGAGATCAAAAAAGAGGTTATTGCGCTTCAAAATATGGGCCACAAACGCCTTGCCATTGAAGCCGGTGAAGACCCTGTCAACAGCCCGATAGAATACATTTTAGATTGCATCAAAACAATTTATTCTATTCACCATAAAAACGGCGCAATCAGAAGAGTGAATGTCAATATTGCAGCAACGAGCGTCGAAAACTACAAAAAGCTCGCAGATGCCGGCATCGGCACATATATTTTGTTTCAAGAAACATATAATAAAGAATCTTACGAATTTTTGCACCCGACAGGTCCGAAACATAACTATTGCTATCATACCGAAGCGATGGACCGCGCCATGGAGGGCGGCATTGATGATGTCGGATTGGGTGTTTTGTTTGGGCTCGAATCCTATAAATATGAATTTGCAGGTCTTTTAATGCATGCCGAGCATTTAGAAGCTCGGTTTGGTGTCGGACCGCACACCATCTCATTCCCGCGTTTAAAACACGCTTCCGATATTGATCCGAATGCTTTTTTACATGGTATTGATGATGATATTTTTGCTAAAATCATCGCCTGCACACGCATTTCAACACCTTATACGGGGATGATTATCTCAACCCGTGAGAGTCAGGCTTGTCGCGAACGCGTCATTCACTATGGAATTTCTCAAATTTCAGGAGCTTCGCGCACATCAGTCGGCGGCTATGATCACAAAGAGCGTGAACATGACAGCGAACAATTTGATGTGAGCGATCAAAGAACGCTTGATGAAGTTGTCCGTTGGCTCATGGAAATGAACTATATTCCGAGTTTTTGCACGGCGTGTTATCGCGCGGGAAGAACAGGCGACAGATTTATGGATTTATGCAAGAAAATGCAGATCTTAAATTGCTGCCACCCAAATGCTCTTTTAACCTTAAAGGAGTTTTTGGTTGACTATGCCTCCCCTGAAACGAAAAAAGTCGGCGAAGCTTTAATCGCGCGTGAAATAAACCGCATCAAAAGCGAAAAAGTAAAAGAGCTGACGAATCAATACTTAACAAAAATCAGCCAAGGCGAACGCGATTTCAGATTTTAAAACTCGAAAGGAGCCCCGAAGAGCTCCTTTCTTTTTAACGCAAGTTCAAGTTGGCTTTTGATAGCGGAATCGGCCGAAATGCTTTCTCATTGATTCTTGCGGCAAAAAGACCGCTGACAGACGAAAAGCCGTCCTTTTTCAAATCGCAGAAGAGATAATCCTCACCGATAGAAGGTATGGTCAGCATTTCATCAGAATCCTGCTCGACAATCTGAATTTCATCTGTCGTTGAGCGCATGGTATCCACCAAAAGGATACGGTCTTGAAGATAGAGAACCCAAACGAGTTTTTGAGAAGGCGTAACCTTAAGTTCAACCTCCAAAACATCGTCGCAGCTCAATTCATCAAATGCTGCCAACGCCTCAGAAACAGCCTGTTTCTTAGTGTCGATGAACACCGAGTCGTAATAGCTTTTGACGAATTCACCCTTAGAATCTTGCCCAATCTGCCACTTGTAACTGCCTCGCTCCAACGTTTTGTGTTTAGCGACATGAAACAATACAGAAAGAGCTCTGTCCCTTTTAGAACGAAGAAAGAGGTTTTGCTGCTCTTCGTCAAATACGAGAACCATCTCCGTTGTCTTTCCGTCTCTTTCCGTGATCTTGACAGGCCACTTCCATGCGGGATACGCCGGCGACTCTAAATAAGTTACATACCCGAGCTTCGGTTCACCGATGAATGCCCATTCACCGTCAAAGCCCTTAAACAACACTTGACACGCTTTTTCAATGTCTTCTTTGCGTCTAACACATGTATAAATCATAATGATATAAATAAGTGAAACAAAAATTCTTTTTAGAACCCCTATATTAGACAATAAAAAATTTATGTCAAGTTTTCATTCGATAAAAATTGAAAAATTTGTATATTTTCAAAAAAAAACTGGAAAACGAACTCTTTTCCAATTATTTTCGTTTGTATATTTGTCCTGATGATTTATTTTGAGAGGTTAAAACATGAAAAAATACATAAAATGGCTGATTATTGCTCTGCTTGCCCTTAGCGCACTTATTTATTTTACAAAAAAGAAAGACTCAAAAGAAGAACTGATAACCTCTAAAATAGAAACAGGTCATATCAAACAAATGGTTACGGCATCAGGTGTAATCAATCCACTCTCGACAGTTACCATCGGTACGCAGGTTTCAGGCACCATCAAAGAAATTTATGTTGATTACAACACTGAGGTCAAAGCCGGAGAGCTTTTAGCCCTGATTGATCCCGATGTTTTTGAGGCCACCGTTGCGCAACGTGAAGCGGCTTTAGAGATTGCAAAAGCGCAAGTTCAAGTTCAAGAAAACGACATTGTATATTATGAAAAAACATTGAACCGAATCAAAAAATTAAAAGATTCAAAATATTCCACCGACAAAGAACTGGAATCTGCTCAGCGCAATTACGACAATGCCCTTGCACAATTGGCGCTCCAAAAAGCTCAGGTCAAGCAGGCCGAAGCCGCACTAAAATCTGCCGAAACCGAGCTGAAATACACCAAAATCACCTCCCCTGTTGACGGTATTGTTATTTCAAAATCCGTTGAGGTTGGGCAAACCGTTGCCGCAAGTTTTTCAACACCGGAACTCTTTTCGGTTGCCGAAGATTTGAGCCAAATGGAAATTGAGGCCTCTGTCGTTGAAGCTGATATTGCAAAAGTTGCCGTCGGACAAAAGGTTCATTTCAATGTGGACAGTTTTCCGAACGACACCTTTATCGGAACGGTCAAACAAGTGCGCAACGAAGCCATCACCACCTCAAATGTCGTAACATACAGTGTCATTATCGGCATTGATAATTCAGAGCTGAAACTCAAACCGGGAATGACCGCAAATGTTGAAATCATCACGGCCGAAAAAAATGATGCGCTCGTCGTGCCGAACGCTGCTCTCCGATTTTATATGGATGAAAAGGCACGTTATCAGGAAAAAGGCATTTGGCTCTTAAAAAATGGCAAACCGACACGTATCAACATTAAAGAAGGCATTTCAGATGACAACAACACCGAAATTATCTCAAATGAAATTAAAATCGGCGATATCGTTATTGTTTCTAAAAAAGGCGGTGCCGATAAAAGCCGCAACATGCGCTTGAGGATGCCGCACTAAAGGAGAAAACGATGGCATTAATTGACTTAAAAGATATTCATAAATCGTATCCTTTAGACGGGTTTGACTTGGAAATTTTAAAAGGCATCAGCCTCAAAATTGACAAGGGCGAATTTGTGGCAATTATGGGACCGTCAGGCTCCGGAAAATCAACTTTGATGAACATTTTAGGTTGTTTGGACAGCCCCACTTCTGGCACTTATATGTTAGAGGGCTCTCCCGTTCAAAATTTATCACCAGACCAATTGGCTGAAATCCGCAACAAAAAAATCGGATTTGTTTTTCAGGGATTTAACCTTCTTTCACGCACCACCGCACTTGAAAACGTGGAATTGCCCATGGTTTACAGCAACGTGCCTGCACAAACACGTCATGAACGCGCGCAAAAAGCTCTCTCAGCTGTCGGCTTGAAAGAACGTATGTACCACTTACCCAATCAGCTTTCGGGCGGCCAGCAGCAAAGGGTTGCCATCGCACGCGCCATCGTCAACGAAGCACCTATCATTTTTGCCGATGAGCCGACAGGTAATTTAGATACAAAAATGAGTGTTGAGATTATGCAGCTTTTCTTAGAACTTAATGAAAAAATGGGGCGCACAATTATTTTGGTTACCCACGAAGAAGATATTGCCCGTTATGCCAAACGAATCATAAAAATCGTTGATGGCGAAATAAGCTCAGACAAGAGGAATAATAAATGATTGATTTTGCTACCATTTTTTCTATTGCCATTCGTGCGATTAAAGCTAACAAAATGCGCTCTATTTTAACAAGTCTGGGCATCATCATCGGTGTGGCAGCAGTCATTATTATGCTTGCCATCGGAAACGGCGCGCAAATCACCATTCAAAACGAGATGAAAAGCATGGGCACAAACCTTGTGATGATACGCTCGGGCACCTCAACATCAGGCGGTCAGCGTATGAGCAGAGGTTCACAGCCGACCATGAAAGCCGGCGACGGTAACGCCATTCAAGAGAAAATTGCGGGCATTTCTTTGGCAGCTCCTGTCTTAAACGATGCGGGGCAAATTGTTTACGGAAACGCCAACTGGTCAACATCAATTACCGGAACGGACAATCGCTATTTTCAAATTAAAGAGTGGGATTTGGCTTACGGCAGATATTTCAGCGAAACAGACATCAAAAGTGCCGGCAAAGTTGCCATTTTGGGCACAACCGTTGTCAAAGAACTTTTCGGCGACGTCGATCCTTTAGGTAAAACCATTCGCGTTAAAGGCATTCCGTTTACTGTTATCGGGGTAACAACCGAACGCGGGCAAAGCGGTCCGGGCATGGATCAAGATGACATGGTATATATTCCGCTTTCGACAGCACAGAAAAAAGTAACCGGCATTTCGTTTCCGGATATGGTCAATATGATTATACTTCAAGCCAAAACGGCGGAAGATACCTATACCTCGCAAGACTCTATCAAAGCACTTTTGCGCCAACGCCACAATTTAGGCTTAAACAAAGATGATGACTTTGTAATTATGAACTTAACGCAAATGATGGAAATGATGGAAACATCAACAAAAGTCTTAACAATTCTGCTTGGTTCAATTGCTTCCATTTCACTCCTCGTCGGCGGTATCGGCATTATGAATATTATGCTGGTGTCTGTTACCGAACGCACACGCGAAATCGGTATCAGAATGGCAATCGGTGCAAAAAGTTGGGATATCAGGCTGCAATTTTTAACTGAAGCTTTAGTCCTATCTTTAATCGGTGGCTTAATCGGCGTAATATTCGGTCTTATCGGCGTTGCTGCCGTGTCATTTTTCAGCTCGTTTAAGGCCATCGTTTCCATTTTTTATATTTTATTGCCGTTTTCATTTTCCGGCATGGTCGGTCTGTTTTTCGGTTTTTACCCGGCTTACAAAGCCTCTCTCTTAAACCCGATTAATGCTTTGAGGTATGAATAAAATGCTTGGAAGTATTATCGGAGATATTATCGGCTCGCCCTACGAGTTTCACAACATCAAAACAAAGGATTTTCCCTTGTTTTCAGATAGATGTTGCTTTACCGATGACACAATTTTAACTTGCGCAACGGCTGAATGGCTTTTAACAAACAGCAATCCTGAAGATATGCTCTTAAAATGGGGCAAACGCTATCAAAACAGAACCTATGAAGATGGAAAAATCGCCGCTTTCGGCAAAGGGTTTACGACATGGCTTGAAACACAAAACCCCTATAACGCCCACACAAACGGTTGTATCATGCGCTTAAGCCCGATATTTTTGGCCTGTAAAGACAAAGATGATGCCCTGAAAAAAGCCTTACGCTTAACAAAAATCACACACAATCATGAAGAAAGCCTTATGGCAACAAGAGCCTATATTGAAACGGGATTTTTGTTAAAAGAAAAAACAGCCCCCAAAATCATTAAAAATTATATCAGCCATAAATATCAATATGATTTGTTATCTTCACTTGATGACATCAGACCAAACTACAACAAATTTTATTGTTCTTGCAAAAATTCTGTTCCTCAAGCACTTATTGCTGCTTTAGATGCCGATTCGTATGAAGATGCCTTGCGAAATGCCATCTCAATCGGTGGAGATAGTGACACATTAGCCGCCATGGCGGGAGGTCTTGCCGAAACTAGATTTGGCATACCCCCAAACATTCACCAAAAAGCAAAAAAATATATGGATAACAACATCTTATCCATTACCCAAAAGTTTTATCAAACATTCCAAACAGATAATTTAATACTCAAACAAGTCCTTGCCCCGAATGAAAGAATATAAAAAAGACACCGCAATCAAAGCGGTGCCTTCAGATTTTATATAAAGAAGTTTTATCTGCTCTCACGCGAAATCTGGTTATCAAGAACTTTCGCCTCATTGTCATGATTTTCAGCTCTCTCTTCTGCCAATCTCATAGCTGCAACTTGTTCTTTAAGCATTTCCATATTTAAACGCGCCGCTTTACGATCAAAAGATTGTTTTTTCTTCAAAGAAACTGTATTTGTCATGGCTTTTCTCCTCTAACAAGATTCCTTTTCATAGATACAATATACCACTTTTTTAAATATGTGTCAATAAAAAACGGACCATGCCTATTTACCCAAACAACCTTGGGTTTCTTTGGCATAGCGAACATAACAGCGATAATATTCATCTAATTTTTCAGAAACAATCGCATTAACCGTTCCTTTCGGATATTGTCCGTTTTTGTTCAATTTTCCGGCTTTAACGCCTGTTAAGAGTTCAATCCCGTCATCAACCGTATCAACAGCCCAAACATGGAACATATTTTCTTCAACGGCTTTAAGAACTTCTTCTTTAAGCATCAAATCGGAAATATTGGTTTTCGGAATAATAACTCCCTGTTTTCCGGTCAAACCATTATGTTTGCATACCTCAAAGAACCCTTCGATTTTTTCGTTTACGCCCCCAATCGGCTGAATCTCACCGAATTGGTTGATAGAACCCGTCACGGCAATACTTTGTTTAATCGGCAGTTCAGAAATTGCCGAAAGCAAACAATAATATTCCGTTGATGAAGCGCTATCTCCATCAACACCGCCGTAAGATTGTTCAAAGACAATAGATGCGGAAAGCGAAAGCGGTTTCCATTTTGCAAAGCGATTCGAAAGCAATGACTGCAAAATCAAAACACCTTTTGTGTGTATCGGACCGCTCATTTCAATTTCGCGTTCAATATTCACAAATTCGCCTTTACCCATGCGAACTTGGGTTGTGATTCGAGCCGGCTTTCCAAAAGTATTGCGCGAAAAGTTATAAACGACCAAGCCGTTAATCTGACCAACTCTCTCACCCTTAACATCCATTAAAATCGTGCCCTTATCAATCTGCTCCAGCATTGCCTGATTGATGCGATTGCAACGATAGATTTGTGCATCGATTGCTTGTGTAATATGGTTTTTACCGATTTGTTTCGCACCGGTTTTTCTTGCCCAATAATCAGCCTCTCTAAGCAAATCGCCGATTGAAGAAACGTGCGCCGTCAGTTTTTCACTGTTGTCTGCTAAACGCGAAGCGTATTCAATCAACTTTGCAACGGCCTGCTTATTAAGCGAACGCAGTTTTTTCTTCTTTGAAAGCGAGCCGATTAATTTAGCATATTCAGCTTCGCTGTTAGGTGTACGGTCAAGAGTCGTTCCGAAATCCGCCTCAACCTTAAAATAGTCTTTAAAATCCGGATCTTTTTCAGAAAGCAACTCATAAAGTTCCTCATCACCGGTCAAAATAACTTTAACATCAAGAGGGATAGGCTCAGGATCAAGCGAAATTGTTGTAAAGGTTGTGTCATCTGTCGGAGCTTCGATTTTAATTGTTTTTGAAGCGAGTGCACGTTTAAGAGAATCCCAAGCAAAGGGTTGTAACAAAAGCTTACGCGCATCAATTAAAATAAATCCGCCGTTTGCCTTATGAAGAGCTCCGGCCTTAATAAGCGTAAAGTCTGTTAACAAAGCACCATATTGTTGAATACGCTCCACTTTACCGACCAAATTTCCTTGTGTCGGGTGATCGAGCAAAACAATCGGCGCACCGGCATCCGGAACATTTTTGACAATAACATTGACCTTAAATTTTGCAAATTTATCTTCTTCACTTTTATTCATACGACTGAGCAATGCCGCCAACGGATCTTCTTCTGCCGCATTCATACCTGTTTGAGTATTTCCGGGCAAAAAGTCATCTATATTATCTAAAATATGGTTCTTAGACGCCTTCAAGAAATCCGACGCGGCTTTGTTTTTCTTATATTTTTGGCGCAAATTTTCAATAGGATCGGATATAATATTTTTAATAAACTTTTCCCGCAAACGTTCTGTCTCTTCTCTTTGTTTTTCTTCCCATTTTGAAAGATCTTGAGCAGAGTTCTCAATTTCCGCCTGCATCGCATTCAAGTCGTTTGTAATTTTTTCTTTTTCTGCTTGAGAAAGGGCTTCAAAACCTTCAGGATTAAGAACTTCTCCGTCTTTAACCGGTGCAACGACCAATCCGACAGGCATCTGGAGCAAAGAAACACTCTTGCCCTTTGCTTTTTTTTGTAAAAACTTTATATATGCATCTTTTTTATTTTTATATTTTTGTTGAACAATACTTAAAGCCGCCTTGTATTCTTCACTTTCTAAAATTGAGGAAATTGACGCACTCAAATCAACAATTAAATCATCAACATCTTTAGCAAAAAGTGTTCCTTCTCCTGCCGGAAAACTGATTGCCAAAGGCTTATAAGGCTCTTCAAAATTATAAACATATGCCCAATCATCAGGGGTTGAACGAAACGCAGCCTCTTTTTCCAAAATACGCTGAACCAAACTCATTTTGCCTGTTCCTTCCGGACCGAAACAAAACAGATTATATCCCTTTGATTTAATATTAATTCCAAGCTCAACCGCACTGATTGCCCGCTCTTGTCCCAAAGAGGAAAGCATCTCTTCCAGCTCAACAGTTGAATTAAAATCAAATTTAGAAGTATCGCATTTTTTATAAAGTTCGGAAACAGACAATTTTGTGATAGACATATTAATTTAATCCTTTGCTTTTTTGAATTTTCTGCAATATATTAGAACCAAAATAACTAATTTAGTGTAAACGTTTCATGAAATATTTAATTTATCTTGTATTTTTTTTCATCATTTTCACGTTGCTTTTCTTTTGGTATGTATCAAAGAAAAATCTGCAAAAAAAATTTTTCAAAAATGTACTCTTAAATTGCCTAGATTCAAAGCGCTCTTCAAATGTGCCCCTCTGCCTTTTTTCCAATGCGATTGTCGATCTGATATGCGAATTTATTTTAACAAAACCCGAAAAAGTTAAAAAACAAATTTTAAAAGAACTGGCCGAAAAAAACTATACAACACTCATAAAAAAATCTTCAAGGGAAGACGTAGCTCTTAGCAAACTCATTAAATCACTGTTAACTGATGAAAAAATACTCAACACAGACATAAAACACAAAAGCTTTCCCTCTCTGTCAGAATGTATTTTTTACGAAAGCACGTATGACTACGAGGCTCTGAAATCTGTTATCAAAAAAATACCAAACTTTTATTTCAGCCCCAAAAAACATGCATTCAAAAGTCTTTTTACAGCGAGGTGCTTACTTTTGAAAACAGATTTGAAAAAAGCTTCTCAAACACTTATGAAAAGCATGAAAACATTTCGAAAACACAGCTGTTTAGATGAATTAGCCTATTCTTATTTTCTGCTTGGCGAGATATATCGCATATCAAAAGCTCATGATGTTGCACAAATGATGTTTGAAATATCATCCGGCATATATAAAAAAACAAACCATTTTTACGGTCAAAATTTCATAGCATCAGCCAAAGCCGTTAATTGCATCGGGCAAAAACGTTTTGATGAAGCCCGATCTTTATTTCAAGACCTCTTAAAAAAATACAAAGAAAAAAAAGATGATTTGCATGAAGCCGAAATTTTAAACCAACTGGCACTGCTCGCAAACATACAAAACAACCATGCCGATGCAATCAAATACGCAAAAAAAGCCCTGAGCATACACGAAAAACTTAAAAACATAATTGGCGCCTCATTTAGTCAAGAACAGATTGCTATCGCAAATTACGCCAAAGGATCATTTAAAATTGCAGAAGAAATGGCACTTGCCGCCCAAAAAGGCTACCTAAAAAACAAAAATGAAACAGCATATGCCGAAATTTTAGCTCTTTTAATCCGTATTTACATACAAACAGATCAAAAAGAAAAGCTCAAAAAAGCAAACAACGCGCTGAAAAAGCTAGAAAAACAAAACAAATCATATTTTTCGCTTGAAAATTTACGAAATTTAAGGCATGATATAGACGTTGAATTCAAAAAAAAGTAAGAGATTTTTAATTATTTTAACATAAGCTTGCTTAGAACAGCACTTAACAGGAAACGAACTTTGCTAAAGTACATTATATCATTTCTGACCCTTGGTCACTTTAGCTTTGCCATAAACCAAAACTTAAACGGAATGGCAACTTTCTTTCAACACTATTTTGCAGGAACAAACAATTTACGAATAATTTCAATAATATTGTTGTTACTTGCTTTCATACTCTTTTTATTCTTAATCGTCATTTTATATATCAAATCCTTGCTGTCCTTTATCAAAGAAAGCGAGGAAACATTGGCTTCTAAGGGTATTTCTTTCAAATCAAGCACCAAAATTGAAGACCAAGAAATGGAAAAAGAACTTGAAAAAGAATTTGAACGCGATATGGAGGCAAGCAAATCCCACAGAGAATCTTTACGCAAAAAGCAAAACAAGCAAAATCTCCTTGAAAGCGCCATTGAACTAGAAAAGAAGAAAAAACAGGATATAAAACAAAAGATTGAGCCTACGAATGAAATTAAAGAAAATATACCATACCCCTCACCAATTGAAGTTCCTGGTTTTAGAGGAAACGCTTCTTTAAAAGAATTTGATTGGTCAATCGGTCGCCAAGGCGAGCTCGACGAACTGGCTGCTGGAATCAATTCACCTTCTACACAGTATCCTTCGCGCCCCCTTATTCAAACAACGGGTTTGATTATCAATATGCTTGGACGCAACATTGATGCCGGAAAAATCGCGCAAACAGTCAAAAACAGATGCCAAAACATGGCCTCAGAAGAAGAAATCATTCAAACCATTGATGCTATACAAAACTTCATTTCGCTTGCAAATAACGGAAAATTTAGAACATTACCGAACAACGAATTACTTCCATCTCCTGATGAGGCTTTGTTAGCACTTTCGCGCGGAAATACAGATTACTCACTCTCTTTAATGGAAGCTCTGATTAACTACTATGTTGATAAAGGCTCTCAGGCAAGCATCCCTCAAAAAAGAGACATCATCTTTTTAGAAGCGGCCAATTATGCTTGTATATTCGGATCTCTTGCCCAAATAGACGGAGACACCGAGCTATCAACATCTGCTTTTGAATTAGCCATTGAATTATCTCCCAAAAATGCAAATGCATGGAGTCGTGTGGGTGATTCTTATGAAAAATCAAACACAGACAGCAAGGCTGTCTGGGCATACCAAAATGTGTTAACTTATGCTGACACCAATTTATACCCCCACCAAATCGCCAATGCAAACCAAAAACTCGCAAAATATTATGAAAGCCAAGGCGATAGACAAAGAGCCGCCTCACTATACAATCAGAGCAACACCTATTACAACACCATCGGCATCAACACACGATTGACAAACAAAGAACTTGATATTGTGAGCATTATTGAGTCAAAACAAGAAGAAAATATGCCGGAAACAATTCAAAAACTATTGAATTACGCCCAGATAAAACAAAACAGACGCATGTAAAAAAACCTCGCTAAAAAGCGAGGCTTTTTTTTGGCTCCGACTGTCCGGTTCGAACGGACGACCGATCGGTTAACAGCCGATTGCTCTACCGCTGAGCTAAGTCGGAATATTTGGAGGCCGGTACCGGAATTGAACCGATATAAAAGGATTTGCAGTCCTCTGCATAAGCCATTCTGCCAACCGGCCATCCTGATACCCTTGCGGTACACACCATATATACAAATATTTTTTCGTCCGTCAATACTTTTTTTTATTTTTTTGCACTTTTTTTGAACAAATACGAAAAAAAACTTTTATTTGAAGCCGATTTATTGTTAATTAAGAAACAGAAAGGAACACATCATGAAAATAGCCATAGCTTCCGACCACGGCGGATTTGAATTAAAAGAAAAAATCATAGCCTATTTTAAAACAAAAAATATACCTCTTGACGATTTAGGCACACATTCGGCAGATTCGGTTGACTATCCGGATTATGCTCATAAAATGGCTCATTATATTTTAAATAAAAAAGCAGATTTAGGCATCTTAATTTGCGGAACGGGTGTTGGAATTTCGATTGCCGCCAACAGGCATAAAGGAATCAGAGCGGCGCTTTTATACAATAAATTCGTTGCTGAAATGGCAAAAAAACATAACAATGCCAATATTATTGTTTTTGGCGGACGAACAATGCGTTTTGAAGAAGTCGTTTCATATATTGAAACATTTTTAAACACTTCTTTTGAAGGCGGACGTCATCAAACAAGGCTTGATAAATTGGACAAGGAGTAAAAAAATGGATTTTGAACAAACACTTGCAAAAGAAGACAAAGAAATTTTTGACATTATCAAAAAAGAGCAAGTCCGCCAGTTGGAACAAATTGAACTGATTGCTTCCGAAAATTACGTTTCAAAAGCCGTGTTGGAAGCACAAGGCTCCGTTTTAACGAACAAATACGCCGAAGGATACCCCGGAAAACGTTATTATCACGGGTGCGAAAATGTGGACGAGATTGAAACTCTTGCCATTGAACGTGCTAAAAAGCTCTTTAACGCCAAATTTGCAAACGTTCAGCCTCATTCCGGCAGTCAGGCAAACACGGCTGTTTATTTAGCGCTTTTACAGCCGCATGACACCATTTTAGGTATGTCTTTAAGCGCCGGAGGGCATTTAACACATGGTGCAAAGGTATCCATTTCGGGCAAGTGGCTTAATGCTGTTTCATACGGTGTCAAAGCCGATTCGGGATTGATTGATTATGACGAGGTGGAACGTTTGGCGCTTGAATGTAAGCCAAAACTCATTATCGCCGGCGGTTCGGCTTATTCGAGACAGGTTGATTTCAAACGTTTCAGAACCGTTGCAGACAAAATCGGCGCTTATTTGATGGTGGATATGGCTCATTTTGCGGGTTTGGTGGCCGCGGGATATCATCCAAATCCGCTTGAATATGCCGATGTTGTCACAACAACCACGCATAAAACTTTGCGCGGTCCGCGCGGCGGCATGATTTTAACAAACAATGAAGATATCGCCAAAAAAATCAATTCCGCCGTTTTTCCGGGCACACAAGGCGGTCCGCTTGAACACGTGATTGCGGCTAAAGCTGTTTGCTTTAAAGAAGATTTGAGCGATTCGTTTAAAGTGTATGCCAAAAATGTGATTGAAAATGCCAAAGTTTTAGGGCAAACGCTCGAAAAACGCGGTTTGAATTTAGTTTCGGGCGGAACGGACACGCACTTGCTGCTTGTTGATTTAAGACCGAAAAATTTAACCGGCGACGTTGTTGCCTCTGCCCTAGAAAGAGCGCATATCACATGCAACAAAAACGCTATTCCGTTTGATCCGCAGCCCCCGAAAATTACATC
>CAJOLB010000015.1 GCA_905235385.1 uncultured Alphaproteobacteria bacterium
CCGGAAGTCACGGCATCATAGCCGAACTTCAGCTCTTCGGCAGCCCTTCCGCCCATCAAAATCGTCAGTCTTGAAAGCATTTTTGCGCGTGTGTATGAATATTGATCTTTTTCAGGCAACTGCTGAACCATACCGAGCGCTCTGCCCCTCGGAATAATCGTTGCTTTATGGATCGGATCCGTTTCTTTGACATTAAGCGAGCAAATGGCATGTCCGGCTTCATGATAAGCCGTCAGCATCTTTTCTTTTTCATCCATCGCCATAGACTTGCGTTCATTGCCCATCAAAACTTTGTCTTTGGCTTCATCAAAATCCTGAGCCGTAACTTTTCGCTTATCCTTACGAGCCGCCAAAAGCGCCGCTTCATTAACAAGATTCGCCAAATCCGCTCCCGAAAAGCCGGGTGTTCCGCGTGCAACAACCGCTAAATCCACATCTTTTGCCAAAGGAACTTTTTTGACATGGACCTTTAAAATTTCCTCTCTGCCCTTAATGTCCGGATTCGTAACAACAACCTGCCTATCAAAACGACCGGGCCTCAAAAGTGCCGGATCCAAAACATCAGGTCGGTTTGTTGCCGCAATTAAAATCACGTTTTCATTTTCCTCAAAACCATCCATTTCAACAAGCAGTTGGTTTAAGGTCTGTTCACGCTCATCATTGCCACCGCCTAAACCCGCGCCTCTGTGGCGACCGACGGCGTCAATTTCATCAATAAACAATAAGCATGGCGCATTTTTCTTTGCTTGTGCAAACATATCTCTCACGCGCGATGCACCCACACCGACAAACATCTCAACAAAATCCGAACCGGAAATTGAGAAAAACGGCACATCGGCCTCACCTGCCACAGCCTTTGCAAGCAAAGTTTTACCCGTTCCCGGAGGTCCCACAAGCAAAACACCTTTCGGAATGCGTCCGCCAAGCCGTGAAAACTTTTTAGGATCTTTCAAAAAATCAACAACTTCTTCCAATTCCTGTTTTGATTCGTCAGCACCTGCCACATCGGCAAATGTTACTTTTTTCGTGTTTTCAATCAAGCGCGCACGAGATTTTCCGAAACTCATCGCTTTGTTATTGCCTGAATTTGCCTGACGCATAAAGAAAATCCAAACCCCGATTAAAAGCAACATCGGAAACCATGAAACCACAACGCCCCAAAAAGTTGAAGAGCTGTTGTCAACTGGCTTAGCATTAACCTTCACACCGTTTTTGCGCATCGTTTCAATCATGGAAGGATCATAAGGAGCATATGTATAAAAAGACGTTCCGTCAGTCATTTTTCCATAGACATCAGGACCGCTGACCGTTACTTCCATCACACGTTTATTTTCAACATCATTCATAAAATCAGAAAAAGCCAACTTTTCCTGAGAAACACGCGTATTATTAACATTGCCGAGATTAATAAACAAAAACAAGCCTAAAAAAATCAACACCCAAATCAAAAAATTTCTGTTTATTTTCATTTATAAAATCCTTTAACCATAATTTTGTTTATTACAATATAGAAACCCGACAATAAAAACTCAAGTGCCTTATTCTTCCCCGAATTTGGAATCAATTAAAAGTGTTAAAACATCTATTGCTTTTTGAGCTTCTTTTCCTTTAGCTTTAAGATGTATAACCGTTCCTTTAGAGGCAGACAACATCATCAGCCCCATAATAGAATCTCCGCCGACCTCTTGCCCTAAACGTGAAACAAAAACATCGGCATCAATATCTTGTATCGACTTGACAAAGGTTGCCGCAGCCCTTGCGTGCAGCCCTTTTTCGTTTTGAATAGTCAAATCCTTTTCAATCACATTCGGACTATTCATTTTTAATGTCCCAGAACCTTAGAAGCAATGTTGATATACTTTTTACCGGTTTCTTCTGCAGCCAATGCCGCATCTTTTAATGCTGAATGAGAACGCAATGATGCAAGTTTAATAAGCATGGGAAGATTCATTCCGGCAACCACTTCCACATTTTCCGTATCCATTAAAGAAATAGATAAATTAGAAGGCGTACCGCCAAACATATCCGTCAGCACAATGACGCCTGATCCCTGATCAACTTCATGAACCTTATTTAAAATTTCTTCTCTGCGTTGTTTCAAATCATCATTCGGAAAAATCCCGACAGAAGCGACCTGCTTTTGAGGCCCGACAACATATTGCATTGCAGACAAAAACTCTTCAGCCAACGCACCATGTGCAACTAAAACCAATCCTATCATTATTTCTGCCCGCCGACCCATGTTTTAACAGCACCGAACGAATTGATAACATCAGCTTTGCTTTTTGCCCGAATCAACTCATCTGCTCTCGTCTGGCGACCGTTGAACACAATCTCTTCAACATTTTCTACAGGAACGCCATAAACACGCTCGACAACTTCTCCTGTGAGCTCAACGATCAAAACAACTTCTCTTTCCGCCAATATATTTTTGGTTTCCGGATCAATATTATCAAGACGAACTGCTAACCTCTCGTCTCTTTTCAAAAGTGCTGTTTCCTTACCGTCAAACTCCAAAACCGGATCGACCGGCGTTCCGGGCCTTGCATCAATAAACACGGCAAGTTCACCGTATTTATTCTCAATAATTTCGTAAAAATCTTGTTTTTCAACCAATGTATAATATTGAGTTTCCATAAAATTTTCCTCATATGAATTAATTCTGAGAGAGATTATAAAACATCTTTTTGAATCTGTCAAATCATTGCCGCAACTTATCGGCTGAAATCATCATCGAAACGCAATAAGGTTGATTTTTTCTTTTTTTCAACTTCTTTCGGCTCTTTGTTCTTTGTTTCTTTTGTTTGATCTAAATTTTTCAGTTCAATATTTTCTTTACTTTTTTGTAAATTCATTTTGCGTTTTTTAACATCCTGACCGGATTTTTCCAAAATAAGTTCGGCAAGGCGGATCTCATCCAACTGATCTTCACCGGCTTTAACCACATCTTTCATATCAAGATTCTTTGCAGCTTTTTGTCCGCCCAAATTCTCAACTTTTTTAATTCCTTTCGCAGCTTCGCGAACTTTACCTTGATCAATTTTCCCTTTAATACCGAGACGCGCCGCAACATCCTTTTGTATAGCTAAATCTTGGATTTCTTGAGGCTTAAATTCAGCTCGTTGCATACCCTCACTGACTGTTTTTTTATTAAGCCCTTTTAAGCCGATATCTTTTGCCATATTATGAGCTATATGCAAGGCTTCCATACGTCCGGCATCTTGCATTGATTTCATATTGTTTATTGTCTCTTTTTGCTTTAAATCTCGTTTTTCCTGCTCGGTTAAACCTTTAAGCAAACGATCATCTTCTTCGGGTTCCGGCATTTGTATTTGAGCAAACGTATATATATACTCATCTTCATCATCATCTTCTTCATCATACACCTCCCGAATTTTTTTACGAATTTTCTGTAAACCGAGAGGTAATTTTTTATCATTATTTTTAAAAGGTTTTGGTCTTCCACGCTGTTCCGAATCTCGATATACATCTGCTTCCAATGCGTCATTTTTGAACGTCAGATGCTCGTGAACATCAAACCCGTTTTTCTTCCATGCAAAGGCAGATTCCGGTTCTTGCTTTTTATTTTTTTCTTTTTTGCTCAAATGATTTCTCCGAAAGATATACGAATATAATATATTGAAAAATTTGCTTTGTCAAACATATCTCAGCCATAAGGGCTATCCGTGAACATAAGTTACCATAATCAGCCCGTTCGTTAGCATCACCGGATGCACATCCAAAATTTGCCCGTCATCTTTTTCAAGCTTAAACGGAGCACATATTTCAAAAATATGTTTAGACATATGATTTTTAAGATTATGCCAGTTATCGACTTTTGTAAAATAGGATTTTTGCATTTCAAAAACCTCTGAAAGCTGAGGCAAATTCTGAAGTTTCGAAACATCCGCACCGAAAAGTTTAACATAAGCTTCGTTAAAATACCTTAATTCACCATCTTGTTCAAAAATAAGAACCGCATCTGACACATTATCCAAAATATTCTTTTGAACATTCATCAGTTCATGAATCGTCCGTTCCGCAGCCAATCTGTCTGACACATCTTCATAAGCAAACATCAACCCGTTCGGATGCTGTAAAACGAGTCTTCTGATGGTTCTCCCGTCAGGAAGATGCAAAAGATTCTCTTTAGGATTAATAAGCGATGTAAAAAGCTTCTCTTCTTCTGCTTTATAAGCCCTAAAATCACTAACCTCAGGCAACATCCGTTTGTTACGTATAAGATTTAAAAAGGAGACATACGAAAGTTTTTCCGTCAAATCTTCAGAATTTAAATGCCATAGCTGAACGAATGACTTATTATAAAACATGAGTTCTGATTTTGTATCAAAAATAGCAAAAGCCGTTCCTAATGCCGACAAAACTTCAAGATGTGCGCTCTGGTGAATCTTAAAATGACGTTTGACCTCATCCAACTCACTCATATCAATCAATTGACCGACAATTCCGATTTCATCAAGCTTATCTGCATCATGGAAAGGTCTTTCGGTAAATTCATAATACTTGCTCTGCCCGCTAACCACAACTTGTGTATAACGCTGTTGAGTCTGATTTGTTTGAATAGCTGCCTCAGAAAGTTCTTGTGAAATTTTCTCAATTTCAGTCATTTCTCTATCTTGATCAAAAGATTTTTTATCGTTCAAACCCAAAATTTCAAGACAAGGTATATTTAAAAGCTCTGTTTTCAACTTATTATTTTTCAAATAAACAGGCGTTTTCAAATTATCAATTAAAGATTCCAACATTTTAATCCGCTTATCTTTTTGTAAGCTTTCTTTTTCCAGATCTTCGATTCTTGCCTGCTCAACACTCAAATCTCTAAACCAAAGCATATCACAATACAAATTTCCGTCAGAACCGTTAATCCGACTTCCGAAAATACGCATCTCACGCTTATTTACTTTCATCACGAACGTGTCTTCAAAAGAAAGACCTTCTTCGCGCATAAGGTGCAAATATTTTTGAAGTCTGCGCGCATCTTCCTTATAAAAAGCATTAAGCACATCATCAAAAGAAGACTGCTTGCCGTTTTCTAAATTCAGCATAACCGCTAACCGGCGAGAACAACGCTCTTTAATTGTTTTTAAGGGATCTTTAATCAATTCATCCGGATAAATAAACGCAAAATATCCGTCTTTGGAGGCATAAATTGTTTCAGCATATCTGTCTCTATCACGATTCAAAAAATAATTTTTTTGTTTCAAACGAAGATATTTGAAACGAAAATCAATAACCGCAACAAGAAGAATCGCCGAAACAATAAAACTGGAAAAAACAAGTGTTTGTAAAAGATTAAAATCCATTTTATCTGCTCAATAAAAAAAATGATTGTCAGTTCCGAAATTCTATATTATAAACCTGAATGCGTAAACATATTTTTTATATTCGGTGAATAAAATGTGGACACTTGCTTTTGATACAACAACAACTTTTTGCTCAATTATCTTAATGAAAGATAAAACAAAAATCGATTCGTTTGTGCAAGAAATGACTTTCGGACAAAGTGAAGTTTTAATTTTGCAAATTAAACAAATACTAGACAAGCAAAACTTAAAAATCGAAGATTTGGACTTAATGGCTGTTTGTACGGGCCCCGGATCATTCACGGGTGTCCGTTCGAGCATTGCCGCCATTCGTGCTTTCGGACTTGCGGCTCCTCAATTAACTTTATGCGGAATCAACGCCTTTGATGCATATGCCCACGACCTGCCTCATATTGATATTGCGGATCGTATTGTTACCATCATTGAAACCAAAAGAGAAGATTTTTACATTGCATACTATGACCAAAATCTTAAAAAGATCGAAGCCCCGAAAACGGCCTTCTACCACGACATCATTCATCAGTTACAAGGCAAACATGTCATCATAACCGGTGATGGTGCAAAACGATTCCTTTCACAACCGAGCGGCTTGCACATATGCGATGCCTTATTTCCGCTCCATCCGTCCGTTGAACAAATTGCACTTCTTGCAATAGAACGTTATGAGCAAAAAAATACCGATTTTCCAAAACCTCTTTATTTAAAAGCTGCCGATGTCTGTGTAAAATAAAAAAAAAGCTGGAAATTTAAAACTCAAAGCTGTATTTAAAAAATATCATTCGTTAACCATATTTTTTTATAAGAGGAAATAAAGTGACAAAATCTGAATTAATTGCAAAAATTGCACAAAAAAATCCGAATTTAACAATTAAAGATGTCGAAAAAATCGTTAGCGTCATCTTCAAAACAATTATCGATTCTCTTGCTCAAGGTAAACGTGTTGAGTTCAGAGGTTTCGGCGCTTTTTCTGTCCGTTCTCGTTCACCAAGAATGGCAAAAAATCCAAAGACACGTGAGGTTGTATCTGTCGGCGAACGTCATTTTGTTCATTTTAAAACGGGTAAAGAGTTACACAATCAGCTCAATCCGTCAAAATAATATTAATTGAAACGTATGGAGGGCCTTATGAATTTTCTTCGAAGCATCATCGAAATACCTATTTTCATTTTGGTTATCGTTTTGGCAGCCATCAACAACGACTTTGCGAAATTTTCATTAAAGCCCTTCAACCTTGACATCAGTGTTTCCATCAGCGTTTTAATATTGGCGTTGTTTTTCTTGGGCTATCTTGCCGGTCGATTCGACGGTTATATGGCCGGAGCGCCCACAAGATTGAAATTGCGCGAACAAAAGAAAGCGCATAAAGCCCTCAATAAGGAACACGAAAAACTCACAAGCAATTTTTCACATTTGCAACAAAATTTTGACCACCTGAAAGTATCTGTACCGGCGGAGCCGAAAGTTTCGTTTAAAACAAAATTTGCCAATGCTTTCAAATTCAAAAAAGACTAATCCGATTAAGGTAATTTTTTTATGAACTGGTTTATTAATATCGTCCGTCCTAAAATTCAAAAGACGACACCTAAAGAAATAGCCAATAACATGTGGGTAAAGTGTCCGAACTGTAACCAAATGTTATTTTCTAAAGAACTCAAGAAATCTTTATATGTCTGCACTTCTTGCGGTCATCACTTAAGGCTTTATGTCGATAAACGCCTGAAAATGTTGTTTGATGAAGAGGAGTTCACATTAATCGATTTACCTCAATTAATAGATGATCCGATTAAATTCAAAGATTCGCAAAAATACACCGACCGCTTAAAAAACAATCGTAAAACAACAGAAAATCAAGACGCTTTAAAAATTGCAACCGGTAAAATCGGGGATATTGATGTTGTTGTCGCAGTCATGGATTTTTCATTTATGGGTGGTTCAATGGGAACTGTTGTCGGCGAAGGTATTGTCAAAGCGGCAGAAACAGCCTTAAAGCAAAAAATTCCGCTTATCACGGTTGCATCTTCCGGCGGCGCACGTATGCAGGAGGGGATTTTATCTTTAATGCAAATGGCACGCACCACGGCAGCTATCAATCAGCTAAAAGAAAAAGGCATTCCGTTTATTTCCATCTTGGCAGATCCGACAACCGGCGGTGTTTCAGCTTCTTTTGCCATGCTGGGAGATATTAACATTGCCGAAACAGGCAGCCTCATCGGCTTTGCCGGACAACGTGTGATTGAACAGACAATTCGTGAAAAATTGCCCGAAAACTTCCAACGCGCCGAATATTTGAAAGAACACGGCATGGTGGATATTGTGGTTGACAGACCAAACTTAAAAGAAGAGCTGGTCAAAATTCTTAAAATATTAACCAATAAAAACAAAGCTTTAGCTTAAAAAAAGCAAAACCTGCGCGCCCTTAAAAGCACGCAGGTTTTTCTTGTTTATACCATAGAACCAATGGGCTGGGATAGCATACGTCAATGCGCTGAAATTTTTGAGCGCGTATACAAAAAAATACACGAGCGAAAAAATCTCAAGCAGTGACCAGCTGGATAAGCCCCTCTCCACATAAAAAATTAGAAAAAATATCCGCCTTTATTAAGACTTATTTTAATATTTTATCATTATCATGGGAAAAAATTAATCTTAAAATAAGGACAAAAAAATGTTACTTTCCGCACTTGGTCTTCAAGCAAATGTTATTATCAGGGCTTTGGGAGCTCTTTTAAGTTCTCTTATTTTGGTCTTAATTCTGGGAAAACCCGTTATTAGCTTGCTTCATAAGCATCAACACCACGGTCAACCGATTCGCACAGACGGTCCCCAATCACACCTCCAAACCAAACAAGGAACACCAACCATGGGCGGAATCTTAATTTTAGGAACGGCCATATTTTCAACACTTTGCTTTGCGAACACCTCTTATCACTTTGTTTGGATCAGTTTAATTGTTATGTTTATATACGGATTAACCGGTTTTATTGATGATTATATCAAAGTAACAAAAGAAACACCCAATGCGTTAACTGCAAAAGCCAAACTTTTTATCCAATTTATGACAGCCGTTATTGTCGCAACTGTAATTACTGCCGCCACACCAACAGCTTCAAGCAACATTTTATACATTCCTTATTTGCGTATTATTCTCAATTTATCATGGCTATATATTCCTTTTGCCGTGATTGTCATTTCCGGCACCTCAAATGCTGTCAATTTGACTGACGGGCTCGATGGTTTAGCAAGCGGACTGCTCGTTTTAGCATTTGCTTTCTTTGCGGTCATAGCCTACATCGTCGGCACGCCGATTGCCACAAACTTTATCTTCCCTTATATTCCGAGAAGTGCCGAAATGGCCGTCGTTTGTGCGGCAATTGTCGGATCTTGTCTGGGATTTCTGCATTTTAACGCGCCAAAAGCAAAAGTCTTCATGGGCGATACGGGCTCACTTGCATTGGGGGCATTACTCGGTACTGTTGCCATCACCTTAAAGCAAGAAATTTTATTAGCGATTGTCGGTTGTGTTTTTGTTGCGGAAACATTATCCGTTATGATCCAAGTCTTTTGGTACAAAAAAACGGGAAAAAGATTCTTTAAAATGGCGCCGATACACCACCACTTTGAACAACTGGGATGGACCGAAAGAAAAGTTGTTTTAAGATTCTGGCTTATCGGCTTTATTGCATCATTTATCGGTTTTCTCTCACTGATTAAATTTTAAGGAACGCAGATGGCTCTTTTTTCAAGATTAAGCAAATCAAGATTAGCAAACTGGTGGTGGACAGTTGATAAAATTACCTTAAGCTTGCTGATGCTTGTCATATTTATCGGCGCATTCCTTGTGTTTTCGGCCAGTCCGTCCGTTGCCAGAACAAATAATTTTGCAGATTACTATTTTATCAAAAAGCAAATTGTATTCATTATAGGGGCGCTTGTTATTTTATTTTCAACCTCAATGATGCGTTTAAGAAATATCAGGCGCCTTGCCATCATCGGTTACCTCGTTTTTTTTGCGCTGATGATTGTAACACTCTTCGCCGGATATTCAACCAAAGGGGCATCAAGATGGATTCGCATTTTAGGATTTACACTCCAGCCTTCAGAATTTATCAAACCAACTTTTGTTGTCGTATCTGCATGGTTGCTTGAAGGCAGTAAAAAATATACCGATTTTCCGGGCTCGATACTTTCTTGCGGTCTGTTTGCACTCACAATTGCCGTGCTCTATCGTCAGCCTGATTTCGGAATGATGATTGTCGTTACCTCAATTTGGGTGTTGCAACTTTTTTTAGCCGGACTTCCTATGGTCATTGTCACAATTTTGCCATTCTTCGGATTGATTATGGGCATCGGCGCATACTTTACTTTAAGTCACGTTCATGACCGAATTCAACAATTTCTATTCTCCGGCGGAGAACTCAGTTATCAGGTACGAAAATCAATGGAAGCCTTCGAAAACGGAAATCTGCTTGGCAGAGGTCCGGGAGAAGGAACTGTAAAACTCCGTTTACCGGATGCTCACACAGATTTTATCTTTGCTGTTGCCGGTGAAGAATTCGGTGTTTGGCTTTGCTTGTTGCTCATCATTATCTTTGCAATTATTGTCATCAGGTCTTTAAGGCTTTCGCTAAAAGATAATAACTTATTTATCATTTATGCTTCCGCCGGTCTTGCTGCATCATTCGGGCTCCAAAGCATCGTCAATATGGCCTCAACACTACACCTTATCCCCACAAAAGGAATGACACTGCCTTTTGTATCATATGGCGGCTCATCTTTGTTTGCATCTGCACTTGGCATGGGTATGCTTTTAGCCTTAACAAGGCGTAATTCTGCAGCAGAGGATAAAGACATATAATGGATCAAAACATCGAAAAAACATTAAATTTGCTCAAAGGAAAAATCATTTTTGATGAACCCTTAAGCAAACATACGTGGCTTGCTGTGGGAGGTCCCGCCGAAATAATGTTTTTTCCGAAAGATATAGATGATCTGCAAACATTTTTACGAAACAAACCTGATAGTTTACCCATCTCTGTTATAGGCTCCGGCTCAAACCTTCTGGTTCGGGATGGTGGTATCAAAGGAGTTGTCATCAAATTAGACACACCTTATTTCAAAAAACTGACACTATCTGATCAAATATTAACGTGTTCTGCCGGAGTTAAAAATATATCGCTCAAAAAATTCTTAATAGAAAACGAAATCGGCGGACTTGAATTTTTATGCTCCATTCCCGGAAGTTTGGGCGGCTCGGTAAAGACGAATGCCGGATGTTTCGGACAATCTCTCAGCGATGTATTGCAATCTGCAACAATTATAGACTTAACAGGTAATATAAAAACAGTCCCGGTGCAAGACTTTCATTTTTCGTATCGCCACTCGGATTTTCCGAGTGATTGGATTGTTATTTCATTGAACTTGAAAACGTATCACAAAAATGCCGACGAAGTCCTGCACACACTTCAAGAACAAGAAGATTACAGAAAACAAAGGCAACCATACAATCAAAAAACAGCCGGATCCACATTTAAAAATCCGGAAAACAAACGAGCATGGGAACTCATTAAACAAGCCGGATGTGAAAATCTGCATATCGGCGGTGCTAAAATGTCGGAAAAGCACTGCAATTTTATGATTAACGCAGGATCTGCAACTGCTTCTGATTGTGAAGAACTCGGCGAACAAATAATCAGGCGCGTTAAAGAAAAAACAGGTGTTTTGCTTGAGTGGGAAATTCAGCGATTAGGGCAAAAAAAATGAAATTTTTACAAAACAAAATATTTCAAAAAACGCAAAAGCCTCTTCAGGCACAAAATCGTTTTGCCCTTACCAATCAAACCCCTGCCCGTTTGATCGGAAACCTTCTTATTCTTCTGATCATCACATGTGTTTTTGTAATAACGGTTGTATTACGCGACAGTATTATATCCAATCAAATAGAAGAGATGAAACAACAGCTGTTCAATTATTCTTCGCAACATGGTTTCGGCATTAATGACATCATTGTCGAAGGTAGAAAAAAAACAACCATCACATCATTAAATGAAAAAATCAATCTAAACAGAAACGACAGCATATTACAAATTGATTTGAATGAATTAAAAACAAAGATTGAGGATTTGCCATGGATTGAACGAGCCGAATTAAAGCGTTCTTATTTTCCAAACATCTTGCAAATATCCCTAAAAGAAAAACAGATTATTGCTTTATATCAATCAAACGGAAAATACTACCCGATTGATAAATACGGAAACATTATCCAAACAGACTATATACCGAATGTACCGGTCATGATTATTGTCGGAGAGCATGCCCCGGAAAAACTTTTCGAATTATTTAATGTCATTCTTACAGACCCCGAGCTTTTTTCGCATATCAAAGCAGCCACCCTCAATTCCGAGCGTCGCTGGGATCTTACCTTTAACGATTTGGATAAGGGCATAAAAGTAAAGCTGCCTGAAGAAAATATCAAACAGGCTTGGGAAAAGCTAAGAAAAATTAACAATAAATATGGAATTTTTAAGCGTAAATTAACTTCTATCGATTTAAGATATGAGGATAGAGTTAATGTTGAAATTGCTCAATAAGAGTAAAAGCTTAAAAGGAAACATAAGTGAATCATTCTTTTACAAGACAATCCACTTTAGCAACTTTAGATATCGGTTCTTCTAAAGTATGTTGCTTGATTGCTCATGTTTCCCCTCGTGATAAGAAAATTGAAATTGTCGGCTACGGTTATAATGCCGCCAAAGGAATTAAAAACGGTGTCATCACCGACATCAACCAAGCAACCCTTTCCGTATGCAATGCCGTTGAAGATGCCGAACAAAAGGCTAAAGAAAGAATTAACAGTCTGATTGTCAATATTTCCGGCGATAAAACCCAAAGTTTTATTAAACACAACTCCATACAATTACACAAGAATAAGCCCATCACGGAAATTGACATAGAAAAGATAATTACGCAAAGCCCGTCAAAAATCAAAATTCCGGATAGTGAATTAATTCACTGCGTCCCGATGAATTACACGATTGACAAACGTGAAGTTGTTAAAGATCCGCGCAACTTTTATGCCGAAACGCTCGGACTTGATATGCTGTTCGGTTTTTATCCGTCCTTACTCTATAAAAATCTCACAAACATCATAGAAAACGCCCACCTTGATATTGCGCTGAAAACCTTTTCCGGATACGCTTCCGCATTAGCTTGTTTAGTTGAAGATGAAAAAGAATTAGGGGCAACCGTTATTGATATTGGCGGCGGAACAACAAGCATCACAACATTTAAAAACGGTTTTCCGGTATATTTTTCAACCCTTCCCGTCGGCGGAAATAACATCACAAATGACATAGCTTGGGGTTTGACAACTTCTTTTGCTCACGCTGAAGATTTAAAAATAAGACACGGATGCGCTTTTTTAATCAGCCAGGATGAGTTAAAAACAATTGATGTTTATCCTGTCGGTGAGGAGGATGACAACTCCATTCGCTCCGTCCCGAAATCCGAGCTGATTAACATCATCGCCCCCAGAGTCGAAGAAATTTTTGAAATGATTGCAAAAAAATTAGACGAACAAGGCCTCAAAGACATTTCAAATCACCGAGTCGTTTTAACCGGTGGCACAAGTTCTTTATCCGGAATCAGAGAAGTCGCATCACTTGTTTTAAACAAACAGGTTCGCTTAGGTATTCCACGCAATATCCCCAATATTCCAACCTATTTATATGATCCCAAATATTCAACGGCACTCGGTATGCTTTTATTTGCCATAAACTGCAAAGAAAGGCACCCCGTAACATCGGTTTCAAACTCAATGAACATCGGAAATTTAGGTTCAATAGGCAAAATCTTCACATGGTTTAAAGATAATTTTTAAAATGTAACGAATAGTAACTAAACCTTAATCTATTTCAGCTAACATTTGCCATATATGAATTTTTTGTTAGGAGTCTTAAAAAAGATGTCAATTAATTTAGCCGTTCCTGAAACACCGATTACACACTTAAAGCCTCGTATTTCCGTCATAGGCGTCGGAGGCGGCGGCGGTAATGCCGTTAATAATATGATTGCAAAAAACCTTGAAGGTGTTGACTTTATTGTCGCAAACACAGATTCCCAAGCTTTAGCCCATTCAACAGCAAGTCGAAAAATTCAGCTTGGCTTGAAAATAACACAGGGTTTAGGTGCCGGTGCTCGCCCCGAAATCGGAAAACTTGCCGCTGAAGAAGCTCAAGAACAAATCGAAAAAGAGCTTGAGTGTTCCAATATGGTGTTTATCACAGCCGGCATGGGCGGCGGAACGGGTTCCGGCGCAGCGCCTGTTGTTGCAAAAATAGCAAAAGAAAAAGGCATCTTAACTGTCGGCGTTATTACAAAGCCGTTTGACTTTGAAGGCAAAAAACGTATGCAAACAGCAGAAGAAGCTGTTTCTAAGTTCACGAAGGAAGTCGACAGTATCATCATTATTCCAAACCAAAATCTATTTAGAATTGCTGACAAAAACACGACATTGGCTGATGCATTTATTTTAGCGGACAATGTGCTTTATTCCGGCGTTCGCTCCATTACGGACTTAATGATGATGCCCGGACTGATTAACCTTGACTTTGCCGACATTAAAAACATCATGGAAGACAAAGGTAAAGCCATCATGGGCACAGGCGAAGCCGAGGGCGAAGATCGCGCACGCATTGCCGCCGAACAAGCTTTGTCGAATCCGCTTTTAGATGATTGTTCAATGAAGGGGGCTAAAGGTGTTTTAATCAACATCACCGGCGGAAATGATATTACCCTTCTCGAAATTGACGAAGCGGCAAACATCATCAAAGAACAAGTTGATGAAGACGCAAACATCATCTTCGGTTCAAGTTTTGATGATTCCCTTGAAGGTAAAATTCGCGTTTCAATCGTTGTAACAGGAATTGAAAACAAGCCTGCCTCACGCTTTAAAGAAAAAGCACTCGACACAACGGCATACATTGACGA
This sequence comes from uncultured Alphaproteobacteria bacterium, assembly GCA_905235385.1. Lineage (GTDB taxonomy): Bacteria > Pseudomonadota > Alphaproteobacteria > RF32 > CAG-239 > UBA1254. Next base: position 14,331 of record CAJOLB010000015.1, read on the forward strand.
AAGCTTTTCTCCTGCAACAAAAGCTGAAAAGAATTTCGCAATAGACAGCCACGACATTGATGACAATCTCGAGCGTTTTTCAGCCGTCAAAACAAACGAAGAAACACCGCAAGATGAAACTTCAGAAGAACCGACCGACGAGCAAAACCTCTCAAATGATGAAAATAAGACAGAAGATGAAGATCAAAACAAACAACAGGAAAGCCTTGCTTCTGAGACCGAAAGCTCTGCTGTTGAACCTGACTTCTCTCGCTTTGAAGACTTTGAAAACATTGTGCATTCCGAAGCTATTTCCGAAGCACCGCAGGCATCTGCATTATTCAGTGCCATCATCAATAAAAGCCAATCAAATGAAAACATATCTTCTCGCGAAACTTCTATTGCGGATTTTGTTCCCGAAGAAAAAGATGTTTTCTCTTCAACAACACAAATCAATAATTTTGAAAACGAGCCCGTTCTTTTCCCTGATCCTGAAGAACCGAGTTTTCTCTCTCATTCCGAAGATATCAAAGAAGAGGAACCTGTTATTGACACCCCTTCAAAAACAAAATTTATTGATAAAATTTTAGGTATATCAAGAGCGCGTAAAAACCGCAAAGATACACCTGTGATTGATGATCGTTTTGCTGAGCCGACCGCACCGAGTTTTTCAAACACCTCTGAAGCGCTCGACTATTCAAACGATATTCCGGACAATTTAGACATACCATCCTTTTTAAGAAGGAAATAACCTCACAAAAAACACCGCAAACCGCGGTGTTTTTTTATATAAGAAACGAGAAATTTTAATTAAAGGAATTATAACTTTTGAATTGCGCGAAAATAATCCGGCATTAAGCGCTCCAATTTTTTAAGATGAGCCGCATCTGCCCTGCCCGAAACGAGCATTTGTTCTTCAAGTTCTTCAACAGTCAAAACTTGCGCATATTGATAAATCAAACTCAAAGATTTGCCCTCGCAGATCGGAAGTTTGACTTGAAATTCGATGTAATTTTGAGCAAGCTTTTGATCAATCAAATCAAGCAATTCTGACTTACCTTGTCCTGTGAGTGCCGAGAGCAAAACCAAATTTTTCTTCTTATAAGAAACTTTCTTTTTTAAAATGTTTTTTTCCTCACCTGATAACAAATCAATTTTATTTAAAACCTCAATATAATTATCTTCATGTTCAATATTTTTCAGTCCTAAACGGTGCAAAACATCCAAAACATCTTTGCGTTGAGCTTCGCAATCCGGATTTGAAACATCACGCACATGAACAATCACATCAGCTTCCAAAACTTCTTCCAAAGTGGAACGAAAGGCCATCACAAGCTCGTGCGGCAAATTAGAAATAAACCCGACCGTATCAGAAAAAATAACTTCTTTCCCCGAATTCAGCTTTATTTTGCGCAAAACCGGATCTAATGTGGCAAAAAGCATATTTTCTGCCATAACGTTTTCTTTAGTCAAACAGTTGAAAATAGAAGACTTCCCCGCATTTGTATAACCAACCAATGCCACAATCGGATACGGAACTTTTTTTCGGTTTGAACGTTGAATACCGCGCGTATTTTTGACCTTTTCAAGTTCTTTTTTAATCTTTAGAATCTTGTCATCAATAATGCGCTTATCAAGTTCGATTTGTTTTTCACCCGGCCCGCCCAAAAAACCGGCACCGCCGCGTTGTCTTTCAAGGTGTGTCCAACTCCTGACCAAACGCGAACGTTGATACGTCAAATGCGCCAACTCAACTTGAAGCTTACCTTCATTTGTTTGAGCGCGCTCTCCGAAAATCTCTAAAATAAGCGCTGTTCGATCAATCACTTTAATTTTTAAGCTTTTTTCTAAATTTCGTTGCTGAATAGGTGTAAGTGAAGCATCCACAACCATCAAAAACACATCATTTTCTTCAATAATCGGTAAAATCTTCTCGACAAACCCTTTTGAAAAATAAGTCGCGGGCTTGATTTCTTTTAAACGGACGATTTCTTTATAAACAACATTTAGATTGATGGCAACAGTTAACCCGACAGCCTCATTTAATCGGCTATCGGGTAAAACAGACCTCTCATCGCCCATATGATCTGGGCAAATAACAATCGTGTTGGTGGGCTTATTTTGCTCTATTTCCAGCAACTTAATTTTCAGCTACATCAACAGCTTGTGAAGGCATAATCGTCGAAACAGCGTGCTTATAAACAAGCTGTGTATGTCCATCACGTCTTAAGAGCAAAGCATCATTATCAAAAAAAGTAATAACGCCCTGCAACTTAACACCGTTGATTAAAAAGACTGTCACGGAAATTTTATTTTCTTTAATATCTGATAAAAAATCTTCCTGAGCATTTTTGGTCATTGTCTTATTCCTTTTCATTTATTTTAATGACCTTATCAGAATATGCACAATATTTTTCAATGTAAAGAGCATTTTTAAGATAGGGGATAAGTCAAAAAAGTTTATTCTCTTTTTACACACTATTTCCACTCAATCCAAAAATCATAATTCTTTTCATCGCGTATTTTATAAGTGCAGTAATCCACAATTTCGGCAACAGTTAAGTCATCAAGACACGAAACACCTTCTTTACAATAGTGATGTCCATAAAAAAACAGGTTCCTTTTTTCTTTACACTTTTAACATTCAAAACACAAAAAAACGCGGAGAATGAGCTAAATAATAAGACACCTGCCCGAAAGCGAAGGGAGCGTAGTTAAACCTACATAACCGAGCTTGAGGAAAGGTATCTGTATTAGATGCCAGCTAGACATTAAAAAAAACAAAAAGCTCGGAGAATGAGCTAAATAATAAGATACCTGCCCGAAAGCGAAGGGAGTATAGTTAAACCTACATGACCGAGCTTAAGGAAAGGTATCTGTATTAGATGCCAGCTAGACATTAAAAAAAACAAAAAGCTCGGAAAATGAGCTAAATAATAAGATACCTGCCCGAAAGCGAAGGGAGTGTAGTTAAACCTACATGACCGAGCTTGAGGAAAGGTATCTGTATTAGTTAGCCATTATACGAGCTTTTTATATGCGGCACGGCGAATACGATCATTAATAGCCAACCCCAATCCCTTATTCGGAATGGGAGACATCGCAATTTTGCGCCCATCTTCATCAGCAATTCGCATAAAGGCGAACAAATGAGAAGCCGCTTCGCATAAATCACCGCTTTGGCTCAAATTTAAGTCACAATCTTGAACATCGCCGAAACCGATAAAAAATTCATCACCTTCTCGTTTTGTCGCATTGATTCTAAAATCATGAGTAGGCGCGTAGTGTTTCAAAAGCTGCCCCGGTGATGAAGGTAAATCAGGGTTACCGTGCGAAATTAAAATCTTTTGTCCTAAAAAGGCTTCTAAATCTTCCAAAGCAATACCGCCTGCACGTAGTAACACAACATTTTGACCTGTCAGATCAATAATGGTCGATTCGACCCCCACTTTGCATGACCCGCCGTCTAAAATCATATCCACCTTATCGCCCAAACTCTCTGCAACGTGTTGAGCCGTCGTCGGTGATATGGTCTGCGATTTATTTGCCGAAGGCGCCACAATCGGCACTCCGCTTTTTCTGATAAGCTCTAAAGCAACGGAATGATTCGGCATTCTGACCGTAACAGTTCTTAATCCGGCACAAGCCAAATCAAGCGCCGGATTATCATCAATCCTGTTTAAAACAAAAGTCAAAGGTCCGGGCCAAAAATGCTCTGCCAAAGCCAAAACACGCTCATCAACGAAAGCATAAGTTTTCAAAAAATCAATCTCTGCAATATGTGAAATCAGCGGATTAAAGGAAGGTCTGCCTTTTGCCGCATAAATATTTGCCACCGCTTGAGAGTTATAAACATTTGCGCCCAAACCATAAACCGTTTCGGTCGGAAACGCCACCAACCCGCCGTTTTTAATCACATCGGCGGCTTTTAAAATGTTTTCATCATTTATATCAAAAATATTTGTCATCATTTTTTAGTAATGTATAATTGCATTTAACGCTTCCGGCAAACCATCTGCCGAAAAACTTTCTAATTCATCGCCTGTTTGTCTGTCAACAAGAAGATAGTCTTTTTGAACTTCGTCATAAACCAAAAAGCAAAAATCATCATAACCCAAAATAACCATATCTTTTGAGCCGTTATGAATTTCGTTAAAAACAAGAATATCCAAGACCCTGTCTGCCGGCGAAATACCTAAAATACCGCAATCTTCTCCCTTTAATCCGTTATAATTTTTCAAAAAACCGATAAATTCAAGCGGCAAAAAGGGATATCCCATTTTCACAAGTTCTTTTTGCGTTTCAATCACATCTTTTTGAGAAAAAGATGTTTTCTGCAGCCGATAACCGTTTTCTTGTAAAGTTTTAATAAAATTCATCATCTTAAAAGCTCTTTTTTGATTAACATTTTACGTTGTTTATTTGCTTTCCGATGGCTCTTATAACGTTGAAGTTCTCTATCTGCATCAAACACGCGTTTATTATGTCTTCTGTCATAAGCTGCCTGATTGAGCGCAAGCTCTTTCATACAAGCTTCATAATTAACGATATATTTATCATCCATCACTTGACGTTTGGTGCGTTTTCCTTTGTGGAAATCATATTGCAAACGCTCATCTTCCTTAAAACCTATCACAAATACCGTATTCGGATCAATAAATTCAAGCCTTTTGGAATAACTTTTTGCATCGCCCTGCTGTTTTGCTTTATCACATCTGTGTATAAACAAACTATGAATATCAGACCTCACAAGACACAAATTTTCTTTATAATTAGCATATGCCACACTTTTTAAATCTCCGGCATCACTGACCGCATATTTATGATGCACATCAAATGAAGGAAAATCTTCTCCCTTCAGCTTATGACCTTTTTCATCTCTGGCAGCGAGCAAATCTCCCTGCTCTGAATCAATTAAAGAATCAATTAAAACTTGTGGAATAGGTTCTCCAACCTTAAAATTTTTACAGTCAATTTTCGCCTTTTTTAAATCTGCCAAAACCTTTGGTGTAAAATGCAATTCGGTAATCACGAGGTTTGCCGAATTATATTTACCGTATCTTCGCATCATATTTATCATTGAATAAACATAACGCTCATCCAGACCTTGCTTTAAAAGCATATCAGCCATTTGCTCACCCTGCTGACTTGCCAACTCGCGAACAAATTCATTTCTGACGCTGATTTCTTTTTCAAAAGTTACTTTTTGCTCATATGGATTTTTTTGAAAAGATTGCACCACCAAATCCGAAAAATCACGCGGTGTCATAAGCTGTAGAATCTGCGGATCAATTTTATGTTTAACCAAATAAGCCTTCAAATTTTTTTCAATATGTCTGAAACTGTGAAATCTTGAAAAAAGTTTCCACGAAGGCGCAGATTGAAAATCATATTCCGCAACCTTCGGCCTTTTTTGCAAAGGATGTGACAACAAATACAAATAATACGAACTTAATTCACGCTCACGCAATCCTGATTTTAAGCGGTCGATTGTGCCGTAAAAATCCATACGTATGATCATAAGTTCTTGTTTGTGTAAATAATTACCATCATGTCTGGCAACATGAAAACCGGAAGCCGATAAAATATCATTTAATTTTCTTTTAGCACGCACTGCATCTGTTCTATTTTTTGAAACATCAGCGGCAAGTTTTAGAAGAATTTCATAGGCTCTGCCGGCATCTTCCACCGACAGATCATAAAAATCGTCAACATACCCTTCATCATGGTATAAAACGGCCATATAAGGTTTTTCTGCAATTTCGCTTTCAACATCAATTTGTTCTTCCTGAACAACCGTATGTTTTCTTTTATATTTACTGCCTTTTGGAGCCATTTTTAGTGCCTTTTTAATTTTGTCCAAATGTATACACGAAAATACTTTTTAAAGCAAGCTATTTTTTTTAAAAAAGTAACATATTTTTAGAAAATAGAGATTATAATAAGCAAAAAATTAACAAAGGAGAATAAAATGGTAGAATATGTTTTTAACAATCAACGCTTGAGTGGCTCTATTGCCATAGTAATTTTTACAACTCCAAAACCGAATTCCGAAATCATCGGAAAATACCTAAAAGAAGATGAAGCTGAAATAGTTTCCCCCTATATTCGTCAACAATCACCCAAAAACGGCGATATTATCGAACTTAACACACAAAAACATAAAATTATCGCCGTCATAACAGACCTTAAAAATGAAAAAAATTATCGATTATTGGGCGGAAAAATTTACAAACATCTTAAAAAAGAAAAATATGCTCAAATCATTATGCCGAAAGAATTTGAAAAAAACGCCTCATACGAAATGGCTTTGGGAATTGAACTCGGATCATATTCTTTTGATAAATATCTTACAAAGCGTGAAGACAAAGATTTTCCAAAACTTGAAACGGTTTATTTCAAAGCAACCGATCTGTCTGCTAAAGAATATATCCCCTATGCTGCGCTTGCAAACGGTGTTCGTTATGCCAGAGATCTCACAAACGAACCGTCAAACAACATGACTCCGATTGATATGTCAGATGATATCAAACGCTTGGGATATTTAGGGCTTGATGTTGAAATTTTAGATGAAAAACGTATGAAATCAAACGGTTTTAATTTAGCGTTGTCCGTTGCACAAGGCTCTGTCAATCAACCGCGCGTTGCCGTTATTAAATGGGTTGGCAACAAAGAAAACGAAAATTTTGACTTAGGTTTGGTCGGAAAAGGTGTTACCTTTGATTCAGGCGGGATTTCCTTAAAACCCGGAAACGGTATGTGGGATATGAAACAAGATATGGCCGGTGCCGCAGCCGTTGTCGGCGCCCTAAAAGTAATCGCCTTGCAAAAATTACCGATTAATGTCGTTGGTGTTATCGGCCTTGTTGAAAACATGCCCTCAGGCTCAGCCACACGTCCCGGTGATATTGTAACCTCTATGTCGGGCCAAACGGTTGAAATCTTAAACACCGATGCCGAAGGACGTTTGGTTTTAGCGGATTGTTTGTGGTATATTCAAAGCGAATACGGTGTTAAAAAGGTCATAGATATTGCAACTCTCACCGGTGCCATCATGGTCGCACTCGGAACCGAAATGGCGGGGGTTA
>CAJOLB010000016.1 GCA_905235385.1 uncultured Alphaproteobacteria bacterium
GACAGGATTTAGGTCAGCTCCGACTGGAGCTGTAGTGAAAAGGCTCTCTTTTGAGAGCCTTTTCTATAGAACCCCCAGTTTACTGGGGGATATCTATTTATTAATATGGAATTTACTTGTATCTTAACTTCAAGATGTTTCCCGTCGGTTTTGAAATTTTTTCAGCTTCGTCGACGGTATAAATGCGTTTTCCTTTTAATCCTATAAGATTACCATTTTTGTCATAAATTGATATTGAGCCATCATTGTTTAATTGAAAAGCTTTTAAAAAGTTCCCATTGTTATCGTATTTGACAGTAGTTTTATTTTTTTTGTTTATCACGGAATAGCCATTTTCTTCCCAAGAAACACTATTTCCTGCTTGGTCTGTCAGATTGACATTTCCGCCTTTTTCTAAGATGAAAGCTATGGAAGGAATCAAGCTTTTTGCGCACAAAGCAATATCTCCTTTGCATTGTATGGTTAAATTTTCAATAGCGTGTATCAGTCCTGCTGTGCTTGTGAAGGTGTGTGTTCCAAAGGTTTGTTCATTTGGCGGTATAATTAATGTGATATTCTCGGTATGGAAAGATCTTGAACCAGTTAAAAAATTTGTTGAATCAATATCAAAAGTTGAAAATCCTGTTGACCAAAATGATCCATCAATGACTCTTACGGCATCATCAATTTTAACCGTTCCGCCTCCTGTACCTGCATTCAAAAATGCTCCCCAGCCAATATTTTCGATACCCTGTATATCAACGTTTATAATATCTTTATTATTTCTAAATTTCATCTCATCAATTGTTCCGCTTCCATTGCCTTCTATTTTAAGGTTGCCTTGATTATCAATCGTGTATGTACAATTTTCACCACAAGTGTCGCTTGCTTTAATACATTCCTTTGTTGTTATGCCCAACACTTCGTCTGTCGAGCAGTCTAATGCTTGTACATTAGCGGAACTTAGAATTATCAAAATATATAAAATTGCAAAAAAAAGTTTATTCATAGTGTTTTCATCCTTTATCAAAAGTTCGAATAAAAAACCCGACTTTTTATTTTCAAAAAAGCGGGCGGATGTTAACAACCGTATAAACTCAAACGGCTCGGTTTATTCGAACTTAGAGCCTTATTTCACCGACATCCGCCAAAAGCAGAAATCGGCATATTATTTAAAGTCGTAGCTTTGCGACTGAGTTTATAGAAGGTTGTTACGCCCTAAACGTGTTTAGAAAACACATCTGGGAAACAGTATAAATAACATAAAGAAAAAAGTCAAAGAAAATTTAGCACTCTGTTATGCTGTTGTTTTTAACTTCAAAAAATTGTGCGTCATTTTTTAAGAGCTTAAAGGCATCAACATCAGTTGAGGTAATGAATGCTTGCAAGTTTAAGTCGCGTATTTTTTCAAGCAGGGCATCACGCTTTATGTCGTCAAGGTGGGTTGTTACTTCATCTAAAAGAAGAACGGGTGTAAATCCCTTTTCCAAAATTTGGCACTTTGTTTGAGCCAAAATGATGCTTACGAGTAATGACTTTTGTTCGCCCGTGGAACATAATTGTGCAGGCATATTTTTCTTTTTGTAATATACCTTAAAATCTGTGCGGTTGACACCTTCTATTGAGTCATTTTCTAAAATGTTTTTGCGGCTCTCATAGAGCTTTTGGCAGTAATAATCTTCAACGTCTAAGGCGGGAAGGGTGTCTAATTTTTTTTCAATTGTGCCGTCGAGTTCAAAGCGCAAGTCCGGAAAAACATCATCGGGTTCATTTTGAATAAAGGTGTTTAGTCTTGCGATAATTTCGCGCCGTGCGGCAGCAATAGAAACACCAAGCGCTGCCATCTGTTCTTCTAAGTTTAGGAGCCATATGTTGTCTCTGACACCTGTTTTAATTAAGCGATACCATTCTTTATATAAATGTTCAAAAGTTGAGGTGCGTTTTGCGTGTTCCAGATCGAAAGTGTAAACAATTCTATCAAGAAAAGAACGTCTTGGCTGGGGGCCGCCTAAAAAGATTCGGTCCATCTGAGGAGTTACCCAAATGGCAGAGAGGTATTTCCCGAGCTCGGCTTGGGTGCTGACTTTTTGACCATCAATCAGTACAATGCGCCTGTCAAAAGTGTGCCATTGATCGTCTTGTTCTTTGGCGTTTTTTTGAACCGCTGTGGCAAGTGTGTACGGTTCGTTGTTTTTGACAATTTCGGCAGAGATTGCCCATGAAAAATTTTTATCAACGGAAGCATATTCTTGAGGGGCAATTGCCGGTGTTTGGCGTTTGATGTCTGACATTTTCGCACCGCGCAGACCACGCCCCGGAGTTAAAAAAGAGACAGCTTCTAAGATGTTTGTTTTTCCCGAACCGTTTTCGCCTGTGATGATAATCGGGCAAATTTGAGGTTCGAGCCTTAAATAAGCATAATTTCTAAAGTCAGTTAAGGTCAGACGACTGACACCTGACTTTTCTTTTGCGACTTCTGAAATTTGGTAAGCTAACCCCATTGTTCTCTCTTTTTAAAATAAGAACGAAGAACAGTTTTTCACCGATCTTCGTTCTTGTTTTTCATTTTGTTTTATACGCGCATCGGCATCAAAACATAAATCGCAGACGAATCGGCTGTATCACGAACAATAGACGGTGAAGAACTGTCTGAAAATGTCATCTGAACATTATCGCCCTTGATAACAGATAAAATGTCAAGCAGATATCTGAAATTGTAGCCGACTTCTAAGGCATCAGCCTGATAGTTCGTTTCTAATTCTTCCAAAGCACTTCCTAAATCAGGACTTGAGGTTGTGATCACAAGATGATTTTTTGAAGTGATAAGTTTGATGGCGCGTGTGCGTTCAGCAACGACAGAAACACGGTCAACGGCAACGGAAAAGTCTTTTGAAGAAATTTCGAGAACTTTGTCATTGCTTGTCGGAATAACACGCTCATAATCAGGATATGTGCCGTCAATGAGTTTTGATGTTAAAGTAATATCTTTTAAGACAAAGCAAATTTTGTTTTCAGAAAGAGAAACGTTAACGGTTTCAGATGAAGAATCGTCTAAAAGCTTTCTGACTTCGGATACCGTTTTGCGAGGAATAATCACCCCTTCCATCTTTTCGGCACCGCTCGGCAGAGGTGTTTCAACGCAAGCTAATCTGTGACCGTCGGTGGCAACAACGCGCAATACTTTTGTTTCGCCTTCTGTTTTAGCATGAATGTAAAGACCGTTTAAGTAATATCTTGTTTCTTCGGTTGAAGCGGCAAATTGCGTGCGGTCAATAACGTCTTTCAAATCTTCTTTTGTCATTTCAAAGTTAATCGGGAGTTCATCACCTGCAATAACGGGAAAATCTTCAACCGCAATTGTCGGCAAAGAGAATTTTGAACGACCTGATGCAATTGAAAGTTGGCCTTTTTCATCAGGGAACGTCAGCTCGACTTCGGAACCGTCGCTTAATTTCCGAACGATGTCATAAAGCATATGAGCAGGAGCTGTTGTTGCACCTTTTTCTGTGATTTTTGCATCTGTGATTTCGGTGATTTCAGTATCCATATCTGTCGCCTTAAAGCTGATAGAATCGGCTAAGGCTTCAATGCGGACATTTGATAAAACCGGAATTGTGTTTCTTTTTTCAACAATGCTTTGAACATGGCTGAGTGTTTTTAACAAAATTGCTCTTTCAATCGTAAATTTCATTTTTGTAAGGCCTTAAAAATTATTGAACTGCTTTTTAAATACCACAATTCTCTTTGAGCTTAAATCAAAAAAGAGAGTCTTTCACAAGTTTTTAAAAAAACAAAAACCCTCGCTGTTAGAGCAAGCGAGGGAAACAAACGGAAACTTGTTTTTTTCTACCACAACAGATCGGTGGTAGGTGAGATTCTTACTTTTTGAGGTCCGGCTTGTAACGAGGAAAATCGTTCAGCTTGTCCTGAAGGACATAGCGAACGTTATCGATCTCGAACTCATTTCCGATGTTCGTCTCAGAAGCGATGTCGCCGCTTTCGACGAACGCAATCTTTTTGCGCTTGATGAAGAAGACGGCCTGCTTGTCGTTGGCGCAACGGATGGTGGCGCCGACGAATGGGATGTTCGTCGGGAAATGATGGACATCTCCACGCAGTGTCATTTTGACGAGACGGGCTTTCGCCTCAGTTGCCTCTTCATCAGATTCGGAAATGAACGATTTGAGTTTCTGGTCGAGAACCATTAGGTTCACAAATTCTGGTGCAACAATCTTCATAAGTTTTCTCTTTATAATGTTAAACATAAGTATTCAAACTAGGGTTACATTAGAGCACATTTTTTGAGTTGTTGCAAGTAAAAAATGACAAAAAATTAAAAAAAAGCCCGCCGAAATTGGCGAGCTTTTGTTTTGAAAGGGAAATTTTTGATTAAAATCCCATGCCTCCGGGCATTCCACCCATACCAGATTCACCATGTCCGCCGCAACCGCAGCCACATTGGCATTTCTTTTCAGGTGCTTCTGTTACCATGGCTTCGGTTGTGATGACAAGAGAAGCAACGGAAGAAGCATCTTGCAAAGCCGTACGCACAACTTTCGTCGGATCAACAATGCCGGATTTAATCATATCGGTGTATGTGCCTTCTTGAGCATTATAACCATAGTTGGTGTCTTTGCTTTCCAAAAGCTTTCCGACCACAACAGCACCATCAACACCTGCGTTTTCGGCAATTTGGCGAATCGGCGCTTGAAGGGCTTTTCTGATGATGTTAATGCCGACTTTTTGGTCGTCATTTAAAGGTTTTAAGCCATCTAAAGCTTTTGTGGCGTATAAAAGAGCGCAACCACCGCCGGCAACCACGCCTTCTTTAACGGCAGCACGTGTGGCATTCAAGGCATCATCAATGCGGTCTTTTTTCTCTTTAACTTCAACTTCGGAAGATCCGCCGACTCGCAAGACAGCAACGCCGCCCGAGAGTTTACCTAAGCGTTCTTGAAGTTTTTCGCGGTCATAATCAGATTTTGTGGCTTCAATTTCGCCTTTGATTTGAGAGGTTCTTGCCTTAATATCTTCTTTATTTCCTGCGCCGTCGATGATTGTGGTGTCATCTTTTGTGACTTCAATGCGTTTTGCGGTGCCTAACATATCAAGGGTGACATTTTCAATCTTCATGCCGAGTTCTTCGGAAATCACCTGACCGCCTGTTAAAACAGCCATGTCTTTGAGCATTTCTTTTCTTCTGTCGCCAAAGCCGGGAGCTTTGACAGCGCAAACTTTTAAGCCGCCACGGATACGGTTGACAACCAATGTTGCCAAAGCCTCGCCCTCAATGTCTTCGGCAATAATAAGGAGCGGACGGCCTGACTGAACAACAGCTTCCAAAACAGGCAACATCGGTTGTAAGCTTGAAATTTTTTGATCATAGAACAGAATATAAGGATTGTCATATTCGCAGTTCATTTTTTCGGCGTTGGTCATGAAGTATGGCGATAAATAGCCCCTGTCAAACTGCATACCTTCAACAACATCGAGTTCCGTTTCCAAGCCTTTGGCATCTTCAACAGTAATGACACCGTCGTTGCCGACTTTTTCCATCGCTTTTGAAAGGTATTCACCGATTGTGGTGTCACCGTTTGCGGAAATTGTGCCGACTTGCGCAATTTCTTCAGATGTTTTGATGGCTTTTGAGCGCGATTTAACATCTTCAACAACAGCTGAAACGGCCATGTCAATGCCGCGTTTTAAGTCCATCGGGTTCATACCTGCGGCAACGGCTTTGCAGCCTTCGGTGATGATGGCTTCAGCCAAAACGGTTGCCGTTGTTGTGCCATCGCCGGCTTTGTCAGCCGTTTTTTGAGCAACTTCTTTGACAAGTTGTGCGCCCATGTTTTCAAACTTGTCGGCAAGCTCAACTTCTTTTGCGACAGAAACACCGTCTTTGGTGATTTTCGGGGCGCCATATGATTTGTCGAGCATCACATTGCGACCTTTAGGGCCTAAAGTTACTTTGACCGTTTTAGCGAGTTTTTCAACGCCTTTGAGCATTTTTGAACGCGCTTCATTTCCAAATTGTATATCTTTTGCAGCCATTTTTTATATCCTTTCTTTATTCAACAATTGCTAAAATATCTTCTTCTCTGATAATCAGGCGAGGTTCGCCGTCAACCTTAACTTCTGTTCCGGCATATTTTCCGAACAAAACGCGGTCGCCTGCTTTAACCGTCATCGGAGCTAATTTTCCGTCAGGGGTGATGCGTCCGTTGCCTGCCGCTTCAACAATGCCTTCAGAAGGCTTTTCTTTTGCCGTGTCCGGAATGATGATTCCGCCGGCAGTTTTTTCTAAATCTTCAATGCGTTTGACCAAAACGCGATCATGTAAAGGTTTAATTTTCATATTATTCAATCCTTTCTTAAAATATAACTAGTGATTAGGTAGTGTTTAAAAAACGTCTTGTCAAGAAGAGAGGAAAATATTTTTTATTTCTTTTTTTGTTCAATTGAGGTGTTGCGTTCCCAAAAGATGCCGTCCTGATAGCCTTGAATGGTTTTGTCTTTTGTGGCGGCTTTCAAGCGCTTTTCAGCCATTAAGGCATATTCTTCGTTTAGTTCAATGCCCACATATTTGCGCCCCAGTTTTTTGGCGACAACACTTGCCGTGCCGCTTCCTAAAAACGGGTCAAATACCACATCACCTTTTTTAGATGAGGCTAAAATGAGCTTAGCATAAAGTTTTTCAGGCTTTTGAGTCGGGTGAGGGGTGTTCTCGCTCATTGACCAAAACGGGATGGAAATATCGTCCCAAAAATTTGACGGGCATGTGTCTCTAAAATTGCCGTTTTCCGTTTCTTCCCAGTCTTTCGGCTTGCCGCCTTCTTTATAGGGGGCATAAACCTTGCGGCGCATCATCACGGCTTTGATGTTAAAATAATAGTCTTTTGGGTTTTTCACACCGAACCAAATATCTTCCATGCCGTTTTTCCAATTGTTTGCGGCGCCTCTTCCTTTTTCGCGCTGCCATGTGATGCGGTTTAAAACGGTGAGCTCTTTTTCCATTGCGCGCTCAAGAGCTGATGTGCATTTCCAATCACCGCACAAATAAAGCGAGCCGTTCGGTTTTAGCTTTTTGCAAACAGCCGGAAACCATGTTTTAAGGTATGCGTCATATTCTTTGTTACTCATCTTTTTGAAAATATGACCGTTAAAATCTTTTGTGAGGTTATAAGGCGGATCGATGATGATTAAATCGGCAAAGCCGTTCGGCAGATATTTTAAGGCTTTGATTGTGTCGGCATTGATGGTTTTATTCATTGTGCTCTTGCCGCTTTTGAGATTTTCTATGGTCAGCAAGCGTTCTTTTAAGCTGAGTTTTTCTTTTTCGCTTAATGTCAGAGTTTTGTTGCGTGGGGCACTTTTTTTGATTGTGGTCACTATCTTTCTCTGCTTTGAATTTTCCGTTGGGTAAGAAGTGCGCGCTTTTGGCGATAAAGCTGTTGCGTTTCGTATAATTTGTAGCGCTGGCATTTTTGAGGACCGACGAGAACAAAGTCATCTAAAAATTGTTTCGCTTCTTTATGGTCTTTGAGCTGAAAACGCAAGTCGTACATATCGTATATGTCGGAGTCTTTTTTTAAGGGGATTTCTTTGCCGTCGATGATAAAAGAGGTCATCACATCACGATATAACGCACCGGCTTGTTTGGCTTTTGAAACAATTTGTATCAGCGAAAATTTTGAGTTTTTTTCAACCAAAAAAGCATGGGTGTGGCTGATTGTTGAATCAAGTTTTTTATCTTCTTTAAAGCTGAAAAAAGTGGCGTCTGAAATATGGTAGATTTGGTTGTCGATTTTGATGGTTTTAATCGGTTCTTTGAGCCAATAGAGATGAAAGCCGCATTCTACTCTGCGACCTAATTTAAGCGAAGCAAACTTTTTGTTGAAAGCATCTTCTAAGGCTTGATCATCAGTTCTTTCGCTTATTAATTGGCTTTCTTTTTTTAAAAACATCATATTCTCCAATAGGTTTGATTCGTTTACTATATATTAACTTTTGAGTCAAGTTCAAAGATAAGATATTGACATTTTTAGGGTTTTTATTTAAAACGATTTTTAAATTTCAGTTATTAAGATTTATTGTGTTACCTAAAAAATATCATCTATGAGTTTGTATTATTATCTTTTGATAGCTTTGGCTGTCATCGTCGTTGTCTTGTTTTTCGGCGAATCTATCAACTCTGTTTCCTTCAGAACTCAACACTTCGTGCGTTCTGTGCCTTGGCGGCAGAGACTTGTGCGCTCTTTGGTGGCTGTTGCGGTTTGTTTGTGGATTGTGACTGCTATTATGGGGGTGTATAATCCGCTGCTTTGGGAAGGCTTGAACGGAAGATGGGCGTTTGTGAACGTTCTCTGGAACCTGATTTTTGAGCCGTTCGCACTTTTGGTGATTTGTGCGCTCGTTTCACTAGTGTTCTTTGCGGTTTGTTATCTGTTTTGGGGATTGAAGTTGTTTTGGGGTTGGCTCTGGCATGGCGATGTTAACTACTATTGATTATGATGAGATTTACAAAAAAGCACCTCAGGAGAGGTGCTTTTTTGTATGCTTAAGTTTTAAAAAGAACTTGATTTTTGATTTCATGATGTGTTATAAAAGCTTCACGTTGCAGGTATAATTCAATGGTAGAATGAGAGCTTCCCAAGCTTTTAATGCGGGTTCGATTCCCGTTACCTGCTCCAGATTACAAAAAAGACCGCTTTATGCGGTCATTTTTATAAATTCTTCAACGCAATTGCTTCAAGTTCTTTTAATTTGTCGCGATAGACCATGGCTTGTTCAAATTCAAGGTTCAAGGCAGCCTCTTTCATCAGCTTTGTATATTCTTTGATTTGTTTTTCAACATTTTTGACATCTTCGACTGTCGGCAAAGCGTTCTTGTCAAGCTGCGTTTCGGTCATCTCAGAGAGGGTTGATGAAATGCTCTTTTGAATGGTCTTCGGGGTGATGCCATGTTCTTTGTTATATTTCACCTGTTTTTCGCGGCGACGGTTTGTTTCGGAGAGCGCAAATTTGATGGAATCCGTTTCTTTGTCAGCATATAAAATCACTCTGCCATGTGCGTTTCGTGCCGCGCGACCGATGGTTTGTATCAGTGAGCGTGTTGAGCGCAAAAAGCCCTCTTTGTCTGCGTCTAAAATCGCAACAAGTGAACATTCGGGAATGTCCAAACCCTCGCGAAGCAAGTTAATACCGACCAAAACATCAAAGACGCCAAGCCTTAAATCGCGGATAATTTCAATGCGTTCTAAGGTGTCAATATCCGAGTGCATATAGCGCACCTTGATGCCGTTGTCATGAAAATATTCGGTCAAATCTTCCGCCATTTTTTTTGTTAAGGTCGTTACCAAAACACGCTCGCCTTTTTTGGCGGTCTCTTTGCATTCGTGCATTAAGTCATCAATTTGAGAAACGGCGGGGCGGATGATACATTCGGGGTCTGTCAAGCCTGTCGGGCGGATGACTTGTTCGGCAAAAACACCCTCGCTTTGCTTTAATTCCCAATCGCCTGGGGTTGCTGAAACAAAGATTGTTTGGGGGCGCATTTTATCCCATTCTTCAAATTTGAGCGGTCTGTTGTCTAAACACGAGGGCAGGCGGAAACCATAATCTGACAATGTTGATTTGCGGTTAAAGTCGCCGCGATACATCGCCCCGATTTGAGGCACAGATATATGGCTTTCATCAATAAATAAAATTGCGTCTTTCGGCAGATATTCAAAAAGTGTCGGCGGCGGCTCGCCTGGGTTACGCCCCGTTAAATAGCGCGAATAATTTTCAATGCCTTTGCAATGGCCGGTTGATTCAATCATCTCGAGATCAAACCGTGTGCGCTGTTCAAGGCGCTGGGCCTCTAAAAGCTTGTTTTCATTTTTGAACTCGTCCAAACGAACGGCTAAATCCTGCCGGATATGCGTTATTGCTTGCGAAAGCGCCGGACGCGGCGTTACGTAGTGGTTGGCCGGATAAACGGTGATTTCTTTTAAATCTGCGGTTTTTTTGCCGGTTAGGGGGTCAAATTCTGATATTTCTTCAATCTCATCACCGAAAAAGGTTACGCGCCAAGCGCGGTCTTCATAGTGTGCCGGAAAAATTTCCAAAGTGTCGCCCAAAAGCCTGAAAGTTGAACGTGTAAAGCTGATTTGGTTTCTGACATACAAAAGCTCGGCCAGATTTTTGCAAACCTCGGCAGGGTCTATTTCATCACCGACTTTCAAGTTAAATACCATTGCGGAATATGATTCCATGCTGCCTAAGCCATAAATGCACGAAACAGAGGCAACGATAATGACGTCATTTGTTTCCAAGACGTTTCGTGTCGCGCCGTGGCGCATACGGTCAATCTGCTCATTGATTGCCGAATCTTTTTCAATATACGTGTCGGTTTTTGGGATATACGCTTCAGGCTGATAATAATCGTAATATGAGACGAAATATTCAACGTGATTGTTCGGGAAAAATTCTTTCATTTCGGAATAAAGCTGTGCCGCGAGAATTTTGTTCGGCGCCATAATGAGGGCAGGGCGCTTGGCTGCTTCAATGATTTTTGCCATTGTAAACGTTTTGCCCGAACCCGTCACACCGAGCAGAACCTGATTTTTGACGCCGCTTTTTAAGCCTTGCACAAGCTCTTCAATCGCTTGGGGCTGGTCGCCTGACGGCTCAAACGGACTTTCAACTTTGAATTCACCTTTAATCATGGCGGCATTATAACGCATTAATCAAAAAAATAAAGTAGATATTTATATTCAATATATCAAAAAACTCTTGACGAAAGATTTTTTTTGCTTTATTGAGAGGCTTTAGATGTCGGGCGCTTAGCTCAGTTGGTTAGAGCCGGCCGCTCATAACGGTCTGGTCGTTGGTTCGAGTCCATCAGCGCCCACCATAATAAAAAGAGGAAAGATATACTTCCTCTTTTTTTCTGTTTTAAAGGGGGCGAGAAAGCCCAATGTTTGCGGGTGTTTGCAAAAGATTCGTTTGATGCGACCAAGATGTCACTTTTGATGATTTTGTGCTTATGGTGCGCGGAAGTGGCAAAATAGATACTTTTGGATTGAGCTAACTCAGACCATTTCGCTCTGATAATACTAGCCTCTTACCTGCCCAAGTTCGTACCCTATATCCTCGCCACTCTTGAACAAATCAGAAAAGAGATACCGGTAAATATCGCCTCAATTATAAGTGGGATTATCGCACCAATTTTATTGACTCTCCATATTTCCGCGCTAATAATAGAACAGAATTAGAACATTAAAGAGGTAAAATGCGTCAGCACGTTATAGCTTTGGTTGATTGTGACTGCTTTTTCGTTTCTTGCGAACGGAAGGATAATTCTGATTTGCAAGGAAAGCCGGTGTGCGTGATGACCGGCGGTGGTTCAAAAGGCATTATCGTATCGCGCTCAAAGGAAGCCAAGGCGCTCGGGATTAAAATGGGCCAGCCGTATTTTCAGGTTAAGCCGAACTTCCCGACTGCGATTTGTATTCCGGCGCGGCACCACCGCTATACCGAGATTTCCAAGGAAGTGATGGACACCATCAAAACTTTCAGTCCGGATGTGGAAGTAACTTCGGTTGATGAGGCGTTTATTGATTTGACCAGCCTCAACAAAGTTTATCACTCGACTTATACCGACATTATCAAAAATATCCGTCAGACCGTATGGGATAAGGTCGGAATTCCGGTATCTATCGGCTTGGGAACTTCCAAAACGCTGGCGAAACTGGCGAGCGATAAGGCAAAAAATAACAACGGGATATTTGTTATTCCGCCGGATAAAATCTTGGATATTGTGGGTGAAATGCCGATTGAGGACGTCAGCGGTATCGGGCGCAAAAACAGCGAGCATATGAAGTTCAGCGGGATTTTCAACATTCGCGATTTTGTGGAGAAAGAAAACGGTTGGATTAGAAAAGCTTTCGGCATTAGCGGATTAAACCTCAAAAGTGAGCTGACCGGAATTGCCACATCTTTGGTAAATAATGAACCCACCGCCCCGCAGAGCATACAGGTAACGCGAAGTTTTGAGGACTTCACACAGAGTTTGGAATATTTGGAACATGAGCTGAATCGGCACGTTCATGAGGCTTGTCAGAAACTCAGGCGGTGGAACGGATTTTGCCAAGGGGTGGAAGTTATGCTCCGGACAAAGGACTTCAAATATCTCGCCATCGATGCAAAACTGCCCAACCCGACCAACGGCGATCAAGAAGTGCGCATGACCGCCTCGGCACTTTTGAAACAACTCTACCGCCCGAATTTAATTTATCGCTCAACCGGCGTAACTCTGACACATCTAACCTACGGAGAAGTGCAACAATCGCTGTTTGAGGACATTAAACCCCACGACGACAAACTCTCGCATTTGGTAGACGAGCTGGAAGCCAAATTCGGCAAAGGGATTGTTAAGACAGGAGTGTAAAGGCTTTGGAATAAGCCGTAATTCTAACTTCATACTTAGTGTTTTTCTAAACTATAAAGTATTCTCTTGACAAGAGGCTATTTAATGTTTATAGTTTAAATATGTCAAAACCATGAAGTATGAGGTTAGCATGCAGGAAATCCGCTTTAAAATTGAAGAAAACCGCAAGAAACTGCAAAAGTTATTGCAAAATAAGGATAATCAAAAGGTCTTGGATAAATGGCTCAAGACCGAGCTTGCTTATACTTCAAACGCGATTGAAGGCAACACTTTGACTAGGCGCGAGACTGAGCTTGCGATTGAAGAGCAAATTACCACCGGCGCCAAACCGATAAACGACTATTTGGAAGCCAGAAATCACGCTAACGCTTTTGATTTTATCTGTCATGCCGCTAAAAATAAGGTCAAAATTGATGAAGATTATGTGTTGCAGATCCATAAAATCATTTTATCAGGCATAGATGACACGAATGCCGGTTTTTATCGTTCGGTCAGAGTTCGAATATCCGGTTCGCAGACAGTTTTGCCTAATCCGCTTAAAGTTCCGGATTTAATGCGGGACTTTGGTAAATGGTTGCTCGAAAAAAGTGATGATGCATTGTTCAAAGCCATAGAAGCGCATTATCGCTTGGTTTCAATTCACCCGTTTGTTGACGGAAACGGGCGGACAGCGCGATTACTCCTCAACAGTATGTTGCTTGAAAGCGGTTATGCGCCGATTATTATCAGAAAAATTGACCGTAAAAGATATTTAAGCGCCTTAGAGACATATCAAACCAAAGAGAATAGCGAACCTTATTACAGGTTTATGCTGACTGCGCTCAATCGCTCGCTTAAAATGATGATTGACTTGCTTGATGTTGAAAAAGCGGAACCGCAAGGAAAGCTTCTGACGATTGCCAAGTTTGCAAAATTGGCCGGGCTTCCTGTTTCAACCATTCGTTATTGGATGAAAGAAGGCAGAATCAAACCAATCACCTATACCGCCTCCGGTTATGCAATGTTTGATGAAAAGCAGGTCGCCGAGGTTAAGAAGGATTAGTTGTATTTTCTTCAAAGGCTTTTCAATTTCAGCGCAAAATTGTCACCTGTAAATATTCGTTGCCAGCGACATAAATAAGTAGCTTCAAACTTCGAGGAAAAAGTATGCTCACTTAATTTTTGAGTAAAATGACAATAGTTACCTTTTGAAACGTCAGGCAGATACACTAAAAGAAAGCATTTATCGCATTTTTTTAAATAACTTGCAATTTTTTCGTTCTTTTTATTAATTTTCTCCTGTAGTTCATCAAAAGGATCTTCTTTGCTTAGACATTCATTATTAACGTTACAATCAAATTTACCGTTAATGTTTGGAAAACCGCTAACCGAAATATTAAAATATTCATCTTGAACAAGGATACTTTCTTTAATAAGACGAGGCCACCGCTTTAGATTTTCAATGTTTCTATCAATAATATTTTCTATACCAGATTTTATTGCATTTCTGTTGTAAATATCCCAAAATCCAGGATTATAAATAGCATCCATAATTTCTTGACGAGTTCGTGCTTGATGCACTCGTTTATCCCATTTATCAATCAAAATAGAAATGTCTAATCCGTACTGCTTTTGAGCATATTTACAAGCTTGATTACCAATGGTCATTAAGTGACGTAAAGCTTGACCATGTAGGCTTTTAACCAGAAACCTAGTAATTTCTACCCCAATTTTTTGATTATCTTCTGTCATAAAAATAAAATCTGGGTGTTCTGACTCTTGACAAGATATTATTTTATTTTTCACATACCACTTTTTACCTTCATCTGAGGCTAAAAAGTATTCCAAGTACTCGCGTTCTTCTGATTTCTTGTCTTGCGCCATTATAATTAACTCCTTTTTTTAGAAGCATAACCACATATCTATATAAAAGCAAGAAAAGATAGAAAATCTGCAATTTTTCTTCTATTTCACTGGACTTCTTCGTTTTTTCAAGCATTCATTGTATTAAACGAAAGGAAATACAATGAAAACAGTGAAAATTTACATGGTCCGGAAGCCCTCAGATATTGACGAAGTGATGGAATTATGCCGGCGCTATAACAATCAAGCCGAAGAAGTAACAGTTGCAGAAACGGTCAACCTGCCTCCGGTCTGGTATGGTGCAGTGTGCCGAGCGCCGCTCGACGATTACATCTTTTTATCCGGCAAAGGCGGTTATGATGATGAAAACCACCGCCAAGTAGTTGCCTTAAAATGCCAAGGCAAGCCAACACTTTACGTTGACCCGTCCGGTTCCTCATACTGCCGTTACATGGGGGTTGAATTATGAAAATGCGCAAATATGAGGATATCAAGCCAAGCAACCGGACTAATTTTGTGATGGTTTATTATCACGCCGGCCGTACCCTAACTCAAATTGAAACCTTGCTAAAAAAGGCCTACGGTAATCCGCTACCGATCAGACCGCGCGACCGCCTCAACCGCTTGCAATTCAAACTCGAACAAATGGTTGCAAGGTATAAACATTGCCAAAATGAGCTTCATATTCAGTATCAAAAACAGAAAGAAAAATAGTTATTGTTTTTTTAAGATTCCTTGTTTATAGTTAATTTCGTTAGGACAGCCCAAGTCCTGACAGGACATTGACAGTCTAATCGCTATGGGCAAAACATAACTTTTGTGTTACGTTGTAATATAAAAGACGATTGCCATATTGGGCATCTCACCGTAACGGGTGGATGCCAGTGAATAAGGCATATACCCAATAGCTGGGCTACTTATCATAGCGATTGTAGTGTCAACGTCCACCCACCTTACAAGGTGGGTGAATTTGTTTGGGCTGATTGGTAAAAGCTTTTTGACTGTATGTGCGTTTTTCGGCCACCGCGACACCCCGATGTCATCTTCGATAGAAAACCATTTATCGGAAGTTGTCAGAGGCTTAATTATAAATCATGATGTAACTGAATTTTGGCTTTGTGAACAAGGAACGTTTGACTGCTTGTCGCGTCTTGTAATGAAGGAACTAAAAAAAGAATTTGAATATATAACTCTTTGCATATTTCCCGCATATTATCCAAATAATGCTAAACTTGATTGGATGGACGATAATGATTACGATTTGATGTATCCGGATGAAGTAGCCAAAGCACCACCGCAGGTTGCCATTTTGCGCCGGAACGAATACATCGCCAAAAATGCTGATTACATCGTTTGCTACATAAACCGCAAATCAGGTGGAGCCTATAAAGCAGTTGAAATTGCGAGAAAATATGATAAAAAAGTAATCAACCTCGCCGAGTATATTTAATTCAAGCCTTACAGCTTCAGATGTTCTAAAAACGCCTGACAGCCCTCATAGATATCCCAGTAACTCTCGTCAAAGTTTCCGGTATACCAAGGGTCGCGAATATTGCGCGGATTATTCGTATAATCAAGCAAGCGGTGGATTTTGTTTTCCGTATCCGGACCGACAATCGATTGAATGTCCTCAATGTTGCTGTCGTCCATCGCCAAAATATAGTCATAATAAGCGTAATCGCGCGGACGAATGTGGCGAGAATAATGCTCCTCAAACGGCACACGCATTGATTTCAGCATCTCGCGCGTGCCATGATGAATGCCGGCGTGACACATTTCGTTGTAGCTTTCAGTCGCGGCAGAATCAATTTCGAACTGATCGGATAAACCGCGTTCCTCAACCATTTGCTTAAACACAAACTGCGCCATCGGCGACCGACAAATATTCCCCAAACATACAAACAGAACTTTAATCATTTTTTTACCTTATTTTTCTGTATAATACTTATATAATGAAAATGTGCAATGTTAAAATTTCACTAAATAAAATGCTTAAAATTTTTATTGAAAAAAAATTATAAAGTTTTAGTATAAAAGTATTGGAGATAAAATGGAAAATTTTAAACCGCGCGCTAGATTACTGAAATTGCTAGGAGAAGAACTTATTGGTTCTCAACATCTAGCTTTGTTTGAGTTAATAAAAAATGCATACGATGCTGATGCTGACGACGTTCTTATCAGAATCAGCAATGTTGATGATATAGAAGCAACAACTATTAGTATAAAGGATAATGGTTGTGGCATGACTCTAGATACCATTAAAAATTCTTGGCTGGAACCAGGGACTGATAGTAAAGAAAAACAAGTAGAAAATAGAGTATATACACCAAAATACCACAGATTACCTCTTGGCTCAAAAGGTGTAGGACGTTTTGCAGCTTACAAGCTGGGAAATATCATCACTGTATACACAAAGTCCCTTACAGATGGAGAATTTAAGGTAACTGTAGATTTGAATGAGGCTCTTTCAAAAAAATATTTAAATGAATTTTTCATAAATATAGAAAAAGTTCCAGAAGACAAATCTCATATAGAGACAAGTACGGGTACAGAAATCATAATATCAAGCATAACGAAACCACTAACACTAAGAAGTATTATAAATTTAAACAAACAGATACTGTCTATACAATCTCCATTTGAGTATTTTGGTTATAAAAGTAAAAAAATAAAAAACCCAATCAATATTAAACTGGAATGCTCAGAGTTTCAGGATAAAATAAAAGAAACGTCAATAGGCGATCTTATAAATTCATCTCTTTACAGATTTAGATTTAACTTCATAAATGGCAAACTAGAATATGAATACAAATTTACACCGAACAAACAGTTGCAAGAGGCTACAAAACTTCAATCACGAGAAATTAAAGAAAGTATAGAAAGTATTACAACGATTGACAAACACGAGCCAGTTAAAGAAGCATCTTTTTATGAGGGTTTGAGAGAAATTAATGGATCTTTTTATTGTTATGATTTTGACAATAAGATACTGCAATACTATCAAAACAAACTGGCTTTGAAAACATATACATTAGAAAATTCCGGAATACGTGTTTATCGTGGTGGAATGAGAGTATATAATTATGGCGAAAAAGGTGATGATTGGCTAGAATTAGATCAAGAACGAATTGATGATCCTTCGCGAAATTTAAGTAATCGTTTAATTATAGGTGCTATAGAGCTTGATTCCCAAACGACAGCTTATTTAAGAGAAAAGACAAACCGAGAAGGATTTATTGACGATGAAGCTTATCAAAAACTGAAATTGGTAGTTAAGTCTATATTATCAATCTTTAATAAAGAGCGTTTGACAGATAAAGATAAATTGAGACTTGCTACCAATGATAATTATAAAGAAACAATAAGTAATATGCAGGAGCCAATAACTGAACTAAAATCTGCGGCAAAGAATTTTAATGCGCCTAAAGAAGTATTCCAAAAGATAGAAAAAGTAGAAAAAGCATATAATCAAATGCGTGATATTATGCTTAATTCTGGGCTTAAAGGTTTAAATACCGCCGTTGCTATACATGAAATTGAAAAAACCTTATTAAGGTTAAAACGCGCGATTGAAAACAAAGATGCAAACTTAATGAAAACAGAAATATCCATGGCTTTAGGATTAATTGATGGGGTTAGTGACTTATTAAAAAAAGATCCTATCCGTAAATGTAAAGCATCTGTATTGATAAAAGATGTACTAAATTTATCGGAAGATAGATTTAAGCGGCATAATATATCTATAGATTGTCCTGTTTTAGATAGTGAAAGCAGAGATTTTGATATTAATGTTCCTAAAAGGATGATCCAAAGTTCTTTAATGAATATAATCGATAATGCAATTTATTGGTTATCCGTTCGTTGGTACAGAGAGGAAGATTTAGGTAAGAAAAAAATATATATAAACGCTGAGTACATTGATGGTTTGCCGGCTATTATTGTCAGGGATAATGGAATTGGATTTCCTAAAGGTGACAGAGAAGAATTATTTAAACCTTTCGTAACAACAAAGCCAATGGGCGTTGGTATGGGCTTAGGATTATATTATGTCAAAACAGCAATGGAAGCTGTTGGAGGAGAAGTGATAATCCTAGAGCAAGATTCTAATAATGACGGAGCATCTATTGCTTTAATTTTCAAGGACTAATTAATGAACTATCTCGGCGACATTCTTATTATCGATGATGAAGTAGAAGAAGCTTATAATCTATCTGAGCTTTTTGCGAAAATGGAATGTATCCCAATAATTTTAAAACCAGAACACATATCATCTGATTTAATGATGTTGCCTAAAATAGTATGCTGTGATATTAATCTACATGGTACAGATGACACTCAGAATTTCAAAACAATAGCAGGACTGTTAAAAAAAATATATACAAATGATAAAAAAGGTCTATATATTTTTGTTGCATGGACTTCCCATAAGGATAAGTTAGATGCATTAAAAAATTATATTAAAGCAGATGCAGATGTTCATCAGCCATTGGACTTTCTTGCCATGGGAAAAGATGAATATATTAATAACCCACAAAAATTAAAGACAAAAATAGATAGTATATTCAAAAATAATCAAGGGCTAAAGGCATGTTTATTATGGAATAATATAATAAGAGAAGCAAATGATGAAACCATAGCCAGTTTATCCAATTTAGCCTCTAAAACTCAAGTAGATTTATTAGCCTTACTAGATGGATTAGCAAATGCAAACTTGGGAAAAAAGAAAATAAAAGATGAAACTACAGCCATAATAAAACCAATAAGTTATATTTTAAGGGATAATATAGAAAGAAAGCTTATTTGTTCTCCTCATCAGAAACAGTTGAAGCGTATTTTAAAAAAGATTCCTAATAATTCTAATCTTTCTGATATTGTGAAAAGTAATACGAATTCTATTTTGCATATTAGTTCCAATGTTACTCACAATAAAATAATACCTGGAGACGTAATAAAAATTTCGGATAAAGAATTAAAATCTGTTTTTAGAAAAGAAGTTTCTCTTGAATTAAAAACTGATATAATAAAAAAAGGTGAAAGTGTAAATAGTATTGAATTTGCTTTATTGGAGATAACGCCTGATTGTGACTATTCCAATGTAAAAACACATAATGTAAATAAATTCGCATTAACATATTTAATACCTAGTGGCAAAGAGAGTAAATTAGATAACGAATATTATAAGCGTACTAAAATTAAAATTATATACAAAGAAATGGAGTATATGTTTGTTGTCGACTGTAGATACATTTTTAGTATCATTCCAAAAAAGAATTTTATAAAAAATCGGATATTTAGTTTGAGAGAAAATCTTTTCACCTCTTTTAGGCAACAGATCTATAGCTATAACTCTCGGATTGGAACTATATCTTTTTAAAGATTTTCCAAACAATTTCTCCTAATTTTTTAGCAAGCAATGGTGGAACAGCATTTCCTATCTGATGATATTGTTCTGTTCTGTTACCTTCAAATTTGAAATTATCTGGAAATGTTTGTAGTCTTGCCGCTTCTCTAGGTGTTAAGCTTCTTGCTTGTGTCGGATCATAATGGATAAAATAGTGCCCATCTTTTGATATGTGGGAAATTATAGTTGAAGAAGGTTCATCTCTGAGTTGAACTTTGAAACGATCATTAAATACAGAATTACTTGCAATGGCATCTTGAACATTTTTATGTTTCGGCAATAATTCTCTAGGAAAATCATTCAGTCGTGGCGAAACGTGATTCTTTTGAGCAAAATTTGAAGCAAAAAAATATCTCATGATATCGCTAACTATGTGTTTTCTGGATATATGATCAGATACACCGTCTAAATTAGGATCGTAATACCACGATTTTAATTCATCTGCTATATTATCATTAAGTCTTTTGGAATACGTTTTACCTATTTCCTGCTTATGAGTATTTCTAATATCATCTAATAAGTTCTTGGAAGCATATGTCTGTCTCAATAAAATCTGTTTCCAAGAATCGTAATCATCTATACCTTTTGAGATTCCACTTCTTAATTTAGGTAAATCAGAGATAACATCACCAACTGATATTTTCTTATCTTGTTTCTCTAAGATATCAGGTTCTATGTTTATATCTGATCTTATTCCAAGAATAAGGACACGATGTCTTTTTTGAGGAATACCATATTGTTCAGCCTCTATCACAAAATCTTTAGGTTCATGACCTTTGGATACAAAAGAATATAATTTATACGTTTCTTTATCATCATCTATTACACTTAAATCTTGCAGAATTTTAGGAAAGATTAGTTCTCCATTTAGTTTTGAAGATAAAATACCAACAACGTTTTCCATAACAAAAACTGCAGGTTTATGAACGGAAATAATCCGCAAATACTCTTTGTATAATAAATGTCTTGGATCTTTTTCAAAATCATCTTTTTTTATTTTTTTAATAACAGAACGCCCCACAAGAGAATATGCTTGGCATGGAGGTCCACCTATCAACAACCAATTTTTATTATCTCCAATTTTAGATTTTATAATCGCATCTAAATCTTCATTAGAGGTATTTCCTAGTGTAACTTGTAAGATTTCGTTTTGCGCCTTATTATATTCATCAGGATATAAGTTGTATAATTCTTCCTTTGATATTAGACCTTTTATGTAATCATAATACTCTTGTGGAACTTTATTTTTTGGAAAACATCTGAAAAATTTTCTTAAGAGAAGAGTTTGACATGCTTTTGAATTATTTTCTATCGATAACGCAATATCAAAAATCCGCTGTTCATTATCCATAACTGCAGAAAAACCTTCTCCGAGTCCCCCCGGACCCGCGAATAAATCAATAACAGGAATTTTATTATTTTGTTTTTTTGTCATTGTTTTCAAATATCCATTTCCATAAACATTCTACACTACATATTAATAAAAAATATCAGAAGTCAAGGAATTTGCTGAATTATTTATATACCTAGCGCAGAAAGCACAATTTACACAGCATTTTTTCATGTTTAGTCCCTCTACGCCGCTTTCTTATACAGATATTGTTGGAAGGTGCAGAACATTGAGCGGATTTCATCCGG
>CAJOLB010000017.1 GCA_905235385.1 uncultured Alphaproteobacteria bacterium
TCTTCTGCACGGCAATACAGACGCATTTATACCGTTAAAGAAGCAAATGACGTTTCCAAAGACGGTTCTGTTAACAAGATCAGATTAAGATATAAATAAACCGCCAAACGCCGCCTTAAAAAGCGGCGTTATTTTTATTTTCATCTTAAAAAAATCCCTCTTGACCTTCTTTTTTCTTGTGTTATTCTAAGATGCTTTTAAAATAACATATGGAGAGAATCGTCTTGTTTACTGATAAAAAAGTCGTTATTTGGGATTTAGATAACACACTTTATCGCATCACGCCGGAAATTGCCGACACTTTGGATGAAACAATGGCCATTGCTTTGATTGAAGATTTAAATGTGCCCTTGACTTTGCCTGAATGTAAAGCCTTGGTTAAACAATCATACAAAGAATATCGTGACGGCGGCGAATACTTTTATCAACATTATGGTATTTCTCAAAAAGATTTATCTTTTCATTATAACAAACGCAATCCTGTTCATTTGATTGAGCCTTATCAAAATTTGGCTCTTAAGCTCAAAAAAATTCCTCTAAAACAATATGTTTTTACCGCCAGCAACCGCGAAACTTCCGAAAAAATTTTGAAACGCATCGGTTTATATGATATGTTTCATGATCGCTTTTACAGCGTTGAAGATTTTGGGGTTTATAAGAAAAACGAAAATGCCGAAGTTTATCATCAATATTGTGAAAAAATCGGCTATAAACCCTCAGAATGTATTTTTGTTGATGACAGCTATTCAAATTTAGAGTTCGCCAAAGAAACGGGCATGACGACCATTCGAATTTATTATCAGAATAACTCTGCTTCCGATAAAAAATATATCGATGCTGCTTTTAAGGGTGTTGAAGAATGTGTTGATGCTTTGATTGCAGCGACAAAATAAACAGCCTACATACACAAGCTTTGTTCGTAATTATAATTTTCGACGTTATCCAGTTTTTCTTGTTCTGTTTTGATTTCTTTGCGGATTTCTTCTAAAACCGGATTGATGGCCTCTAAATATTTTTTTTGAAGCCCTTGCTGAACAATTTCCATTTCGACATCATCTTTGGCACGACTGGCAATCGCATATTTTTTAACGGCTTCAAGGAAACGATCTTTAATAATCGGCATATATTTTTCAATCACTTCCATGTTAATTTGTTGGTGGGTTTGTTCATGCCTTAACGCCACTTCATATGCGCATGTGCCTTTTTTGATGTTTCGCGAAATATAGATCGTCGGGTTGCGCATTGAAATATCAAGCTTGATATCCCCCGGATAAAAACACACCGTGCCATCATTTAATTTTTGTTTTGAAAGATTAAAGTTCAACTCTGTTCCAAGGTCATATGTGGCCAAGCCCGTGATTTGATAACCGTCATGAACATCACCGCCATATTCGGTCATGTGCATACGCGTTAATGTCCTCGTGACTTTAGATGTGTCATAAGTCAATGTTCCATAAGAAGCCGTTACGGTTACATTCGGATTTTTAACAAAGGCCTTACATCTCGCATTTAAGGGGCTTTCCGCCATTGCTGTTGAAAAAAATGAAAAATTTAAAAAAATTAATATATAAAAAATGTTTTTCATGTATCATATGACCAAGTTATGTTAACAACACAAAGGTGAGTATAAATGAAATATTTTATCTTTGCAACGCTTTTTATATGTTCTGCCACGGTCTTATACGCTCAAGATTTTTTTATTCCTGACGGCGCTTTGCCTGTCGTTAGAGATGAATTAAAGCCTTTAAACAGAGGACTTCAAGACCGTGCTTCGAATTATTCCGAACGTCGGTATAAGGTCATTGACGGACGCGTGTTCGCGATTGAAAATGAGCCTAAGGCCGCCCCGGAGCCCTCCCTTCAAGAACAAATTTCAGAGCAAGTTCAAGAACCTGTAATTCCTGCTCTTCAGCCCGAGCAAAAAGTTGAAACGCAAGTTGCTGAGACTGAGCCTGAAAACATCATTCTTCCGCCCACAGTTGCCCCCGTTGATAACAGTTTGCCTTCTTATAAAAACAGATATAATCTCTATTTGGCGGATTTACAGAGTTTCCAAAAAACAAAAAAGATGCCTGAAAATGCTGATCTTAACGAATCTCTTAAAAAACTCTCCGCACCGCGAAAAAAAGTTTTATTTGAGGGTGTCGTCAAATAATAACTTTATTTTTTGAGGAAGTTTGCAATATCTTGGCAAAGTTCGCTTATTAATTTGCTTTGCGCCATAGCATATGAAGCATAAGTTTTTCCGGCAGGTGTTTTGAGCTTAAAGTCAGATGTTTTGATGACTTTTCCGCTTGGCGTTAATATTTGCCAAACACCTGTTAAATAAGCCTCTTCTCTTAAATACCCGCTCAATTTTTCAATTTCCACCTTAATCACATATTTTTCTTCTCCCCCGTAGACTAACGGGTTTACCGTTCCATTCGGAAATATCATTTGAAAATTTTCAATCATCGTTGTTTGAATCATATCTTCCAAATCTGATGCCCAGCGATTAAATTCCGAAATTTTTAATTCTGTATCGCCTTGTTTTTGTAAAACGATTTGAGGTTTTTGTAAATAATCGGGCAACGTAATATCTTGAACGGCAATATTAACACGCGCCTCTGAAATTTCTTGTTTCGGAGATACTTTTTCCAACAAATAAAACCTGCTGTTCGGTGTTGAAAAGAAACACCCGCTCAGCATAAAAACCATTAAAGCGATAAGTGATTTTTTCATTTGCTTTCCTTCTTACCTTTTAAGATTGAATCCGGATGCCTTTCCAAATAATCCGACAAGTTTTTAATTGATTTAGATGCTCCCGAAATATCTTTCAAGGTCTGATTAAGTTGATTCAAACTTTGATTCGTCTGCGGAATAGATTTGTTAACGTATTGGTTTAATTTTTCGCCGACTTGTTCATATGTTTCGATTAAATTCGGTAAATCATCTTCAAGCTCTTGCAACACGTTATCAAATCTCCATATAATTTGTTTTAAGGGCAAATCCTGAATATCGCGCGTTAAATTTCCTATGGCTGACAACGTTGTCGGAATTTCAAGGCGTTTTAAGTTCTTTTCTTGATAAACAGCTTCTCTTGCAGGATCCATAAACAAATCAACCATTAACTGACCGGTTAATAAATTTTGCGTTGCCAAACGTGCGCGCAAACCTTTTTGTATTAAAAGTTTTAAAAATTCTCGCCGACTGAGATGATCTTCAAACGACATATGGCTGAAATCATTATCCTGAGAAAAACGAATATAAACCGGTATTTTAAATTCAAGCGTTTTCGGATCAGTTTTAATTTCGATTTTAACAACACGACCAACCTGTACCCCTTCATACATCACAGGCGATCCGACAGTTAATCCTTTAATGGACTCCGTAAAATAAAGCACAACCAAATTTCGATGATTAATCATATATTGCTCGGCAATATTTTTCACGATTAAACCGGTTAAAATCATAAAACCGATTATAACAAAAACAGCGATTATTTTTTTATTTGGTTCTCTTTTCATATTTTTTTCCCTCTGGTTAAAAACTGAGCGATACGTTCATTCGGCGGATTTTTCAATAAATCATGAGGATTACCGTTCCCCGTAATGGAGCGTGTTTCGGCATCCAAATAAACGGAATTCGTTCCGATGGTAAAAATGGATTGCAACTCATGGGTTACAACCACAAGCGTCGTGTTTAAATTTTGATTGATTTGAAGCATCAGCTCGTCAAGACGTGCCGAACTGACAGGATCAAGACCGGCCGACGGTTCATCAAAATACACGACCTCAGGATCAAGCGCTAATGCTCTGGCCAATCCTGCTCTTTTTTTCATACCGCCGCTGATTTCGGACGGATAATAATCTTCATAGCCGGCAAGTCCGACAAGCGCCAATTTCAAACGCACCAACTCATCAATCGTTTCAGGAGAATAATTTGTATATTGTGTCAAAGGCATTGAAACGTTTTCCGCTAAAGTCATCGAAGAAAAAAGTGCACCACTTTGATACAAAATTCCCGTTTTTTGCCGAAGCGATAATTGCTCTTGTGGCAAAGCTTGATTAAAATCCTTACCGAACAATTTAAATGTTCCGCCAAGAGGTAACATTAAACCGGTTAAAACTTTCAACAAACTACTTTTACCACAACCTGATCCTCCCATAATAATAAATATATCACCTTTTTTTACCTCAAAATCCGCATCTTTCAAAAGTACTTTCGAACCATACCCGACAGAAAGTTTATGCCCCGTAATCACAGCTTCCATCATATTCCAACCCTTTGCAACAAAAAGGTTATAATACCTGTTGCCACAATCATCCAAACGATACCGTAAACAACCGCATTTGTCGTTGACTTGCCGACACTGTCCGCATTCCTTCCGCAGTTAATACCAAAATAACACCCCGCAAGTGCAATAATAAATCCGAAAACCACCGAATGAAAAAGTCCCACCAAAAAATGCCTTAAAAACCATGCATTATAAGCATATTTGAAAAATTCAGAAGACGGAATATCCAAAGCAAAAATGCCGACCACCGCTCCACCTAAAATTCCGGCAAAATCCGCAAACATTGTCAGTAATGGCATCGAAATTACAATCGCAGCCATGCGTGGCCACACCAAAAACTCTTCTGTTTTGATGCCCATGGTTTGAAGGGCATCAACTTCTTCATTAACCTGCATTGTCCCAATTGTCGCCGCAAAAGAAGCTCCCGTACGTCCCGCCATAATGATGCCGACCATAATTGCGCCCATAATACGTGTCATGCCGATTGTAACAAGGCTTGCGACATATACCTGAGCCCCAAAAGTCTGAAGTTGTATGGCTCCCACAAACGCCAAAATAAGCCCAACCATAAAACTGATCAGAAATACAATCGGTAACGCATTCGGTCCGCATTCTTGAAGTGCAAACAAAAAATCAACATGACGCGAAACAGGCTTTTTAATTTTAACACATGCTAAAAAAAATGTTTTGAGATTTTCAAAAACAAACGCACACCCCTTTAAGAAAATCTTATAAATATTTTCGCACCAACCGCCAAAAGATTCCAAGAATCCCTCTTTTATATATATGCTCTTTTCTTCGGCAGGTTTAACGGTTAAAGAAAGATTTATCAACTCCTGAACACCGCTCGGAAAATTTTTGCCCCTAATCCGAATGTTTTGAGAATTTGCTTTGCGATATAATTCCCGCAACATTACCAAAAAAGAAGAATCCCATGACTTTAAATTTTCAGCATCAATTTCGATAAGGTTGATTTCGGCGTTTTTAATTTTTGCAAAAAAATCCTCCGGCAAATCCTGATTTTGATAATTGCCGCTGATATACAGGCTTAAAATACCTTTTGATATTTGATATGACATATTCTTCATTGATTTTAATATAAGAACGAAGAATAAATATGTCAAAAAAAAAGCACTCTTTTTAAGATGTTTTTGCTGATTAGATTTTTCTAGGTTTTAAATAATTGAAATCGTTTTAAGGCAAGCATACCGTTTGCTGAAAAACATTTTCCAAAAAGAACAAAGACGTAAAACAAATAAACATCGTCATCAACGGCGTTGTAAACCAGCCGCCGACAATGCGTCCGGTTATGTTCCAATTGATTCCTTTGCTCCCCTTTAGAAGACCTATGCCTAAAATTGCACCGATAACCGCTTGAGTGCTTGAAACAGGCACAAGCGGCAGCGCCGGCAAGGACAGCGCATGCAATCCGTCTCTCAATGCTGATGATGAAAACAAAAACAACACAACGGCCTGAGACAAAACAACAATAAATGCCACAAACGGTGACATTTTCATTAAATTGTTGCCTATCGTTGCCATAACTTTTTGTGAATAAGTCCAAATACCGACAGAAATCGCAATTGCGCCCAAAAAGAATAAAACTTGCGTCGGATTTAATTGCAAAAATCCGAATCTGAATTCATTAAAAGGTGCCGAATCGACAAACACACCCATCACATTTGCGATATTATTCGCTCCTAAGGCATATGTGCAAAATGCACCGCTTAAAATTAAACCTATACGCAGGTATTGGTCTTGTCTTAAAATATGAACATGAACTTTTTTGATTATTTTTTTTAATAAGAGGTATAGCCCTATTGCAATTAATCCGGCTAAAAACGGACACGCAATCCAGCTTAAAACAATTTTGATTAAAACAGCGATATCCGTTGTCTTTCCCGCGTATAAATTCCAACCGATAATTCCACCGACAATAGCTTGCGATGTTGATGTTGTCAGTCCCGACTTTGCCATAAAATAAACCGTTATTGCCGCCGATAATGCAACCATAAACGATCCGGCCAAGGCGTTCACTTCGCCGAGTTTTGTTAAGGTTTGAGTTGTGCCTTCGCCGCCATAAACTGCTCCGATTATAATAAAGACAGATGCAATCACGGCAACCGTTCTGAATTTGAGCATTTTTGAGCCGACCGCCGCTCCAAAAATATTGGACACATCGTTAGCACCTAAAGACCACCCCAAAAACAAACCGCTGGATAAGAAAAAAAGATACAAAAGACTCATCTTTAAATATCCCTTTTAATCACATAAATCAGTAATTGATCGACACAGTTTTCCGCCAAATCGGCAATGTCTGCCACTTCGCTTAAAAATGTTCTTAATTGTAATTTGTGCGCAAGTTCCAACTTAGAGGCAAAAATTTCTTCTTTTAACTTGGCTGTTGTTTTATCACTTTCATGCTCTAAAAAATAGACCTTTTTTGAATAATTTCGAACGGCCGTAAAATCTCTGAAAAATGCTCTTGATGCAAAAGCTAAATTTTCGGCACATTCACAAACCTGAGCGACCAGTTCTTCCAATTTTTCATGATATTCTTTCGGCACATCAGGATTTTCAATATAAAATTGATGCGCCACTTCATCAAATTCATTAATCACTTTATCTAAATTTTCAACTAATTCCAACACATCTCCCCTTAAATCGGGAATCAAATTTTGCGTATATAAACTGCTTTCAATATCGCGTCTTAAAACATCGGCATCATGCTCGATGATTTTAATTTCTTTGCTCAGTTTTCTGTAGTTGTCGCTTCTCTTTTCCTGCAAAAACAGCCGAATCGCCTTTTTAAAAACCATTGAAATTTCAACAATTTTATCATGCAATTCATCAATTTTATGCTCTAATTCTTTTGTATGTGAAAAAAGCGAAACCTTAACATGAAACATAATTCAGCCTCTTAAATTTTATTGTTATCTTTTTTTTATTTTATCTTGTCAATTATGAAAAAAACGTATAGATTTTGGTTGTTTTTAATTACGTAATTTTAAGAAAGGTTTAAAATGAAAAATTCATTATATATTTCTGTTGTAGCGCTTGTTGTTGCTGTTTTGACAGCTATTTGTTGCTTCTTTGGCTGCTGCAGCCACAAAGCAAAAGCTCCTGCTGCTTTGAATGTTGCAGACCTTCGCGTTGCTTTGGAAAACAATCCTGAAATGATTGTCAACGCTTTGCAAAAATATGAAGAAGTTCAACGTCAAGCTCAATTACAAGAAGCTTCTCGTCTCTTCAAAACAAACATTGAAGAACTCAACAACAATGCAAACGCTCCGTTTGTCGGTCCGAAAGATGCTAAGATTGTTTTGGTTGAATTCTTTGACTTCTCATGCGGATACTGCAAGAGATTGGCTCCTGCCGTTCAAGCAATCGTTAAAAAGAATCCTGACATCAAAGTTGTCTTCAAGCCGATTACATTCGTTGCTCAAATTTCAAAATATGCCGCTCAAGCTGCTTTAGCTGCTAACGAACAAGGCAAATTTATGGAATTGTATGAAGTTATGCTCGGTTCTCAATCAAGATTGACTGAAGAAACAATCAACAGCATGGCTGAAAAAGCCGGTTTGGATATGAAAAAGTTCAAAGAAGATGTTGCTTCTGAGAAAGTTCAAACCACGATTAAAGAAGTTTCTGATTTAGCTAACAAACTTCAAGTTCGTGGCGTTCCGACACTCGTTTTGAACGGAACACAAATCCAAGTTATCGACGAAGCCGGTATCCAAGCTGAAATCGACAGATTGAAATAATCTTGGGATTTTATAAAAAAATGACAGCGCCTTTTCAAGGCGCTGTTTTTTTATTTGTATCTGATTCTGAATTTATTTCCGGTCGGCTTTGAGAGTTTTTCTGCCTCCGCAACCGTATATATCAACTTTCGTCTGGCAAGCCAATCACGATGGGCTTTATTTGCTTTCCAATTCGGATCAGTATAGGAATATGTATCCATTTGTCTACCATTTATATAATATGCTATTTTGTTGCCATATTCATCGTAATCATATTCCTTTACTGTTGTTCCTTGTCCATTAATTGTAGAATCATAGGTATTAATTTGTTTTATTAAATTTCCATGTTCATCGTAAATATTTTCATATGTATGTGTCGCAACATCTTGACCATCATTATATATCCAGTTTTCCGTCAATAAATTACCATGTTCGTCATAGGTATATGTCGTTGTAGAAGTGGAGCCATCATCCATATCATATCTTATTAAATTTCCGTCTGTATCATAAGTATAATCAGTAGTTGACGTATGCGTTCCTATCATATGTCCTTGATTATCATAAGTATATGTTTCAATAATATTTCCCGAAGAATCTTTTTTATTTAATTTATTTCCATCTTCATCATAAGTATACGAACTAATTGTTGAATAACTTATTCCATTGTCTTGTATGGTTGTTGTTTTAATTAAATTATTAAATTCATCGTATTCATATACATAATCGCGATAAGCGTACATTGGGTTTGAGCCCAGTAGTTCGAGGTGCGATGATACAAGTAAATTTTGATCATTGTAGGTATAGGTATATACTTTTGAAGCAGATTCTTCTTTAATTAGTCTTCCATTCTCATCATATGTGTATGTATCTGCATTTGCAACTGTAGATAAACTTGTTCCAAGCAAAAGTGCTGTTAAAAATTTTCTTCTCATCACTTCTCTCCTTTTCAATCGTCAACATTTAAGGAACCTTAAATGTTTACGATTCCTTATAGGAAAATCATACCTCAATTTTATTGAAAAGTCAAGAAAAATCAATTTTATAGAATCGTAAAAAAATAGGTTCCTTTTTTCTTTACGCTTTTTAGAAAAAAAAGCCCCGCATCAGCGAGGCTTTTGATTTTTTTATAATCTTCTTAAAACTTTTCTTGAAGTTCGAAGAAATAAGCTTGCGGATGGTCGCAAACCGGACATCTTTCCGGTGCTTTCGGGCTTTCAACACGGCAACCACAGTTTGCGCATTCCCAAATCACTTTTGTCGGACGTTCAAAAATTTTGCCCTCACACAAAGAATCGAGCAAAGCCTGATATCTTTCTTCATGTCCTTTTTCAATTTTGCCGACCATTTCAAAAAGTTTTGCAATCTTAT
The DNA here is from genome assembly GCA_905235385.1 of uncultured Alphaproteobacteria bacterium. Taxonomy (GTDB): domain Bacteria; phylum Pseudomonadota; class Alphaproteobacteria; order RF32; family CAG-239; genus UBA1254. Next base: position 9,388 of record CAJOLB010000017.1, read on the forward strand.
CAAAGCCTTCTTCTCTGGCCTCGCGCGCCATACGCTCATACATATCGGTCCATTCATAGTTCTCACCGCTTGCTGCATCTTTTAAGTTTTCGATTGTTGACGGAACTTCACCGTTATGCAAGAGCTTAAACCAAATCTTTGCGTGTTCTTTTTCGTTGTTTGCCGTTTCTTCAAACTTGGCGGCAATAATGTTGTAGCCTTCTTTTTTGGCTTTAGATGCATAATATGTATATTTGTTGCGGGCTTGAGATTCGCCGGCAAATGCATCTTTTAAGTTTTGTTCTGTTTTAGAACCTTTGAGTTCCATGAAAAGTCTCCTTATTAAAATGTTGATTTTATAACAAATTACACAGCCTTTTTTGAGCTGTCAACATAATTCAAATGATTATAAGACTTTAGTTTGATGTTGTCTGTGTTTTGTTTTCGACGGGGGTATTTTCTTTTTCGGCGACTTTCGTTTCGGCAAGCGAATCTGCTTTTATTTGTTCAACAATTTTCTTGAATTTTTTAAGTTTGTCACCGCTTAAATTTTCTCCCGTTGCCGCCCTAACTTTTAACGGATCAACCTTTTGACCGTTTTTAATAATTTCAAAGTGAAGGTGCGGCCCTGTCGAACGACCGGTTGAACCGACATATGCAATGACCTGCCCTTGTTTCACGCGAACACCGGGGCGAATTCCTTTTGCATATGATTTTAAGTGCCCATAACCTGTTGAATATTCTGAATTATGTCTGATTGTGATATAATTTCCATAGCCGTTTACCCATTTTGCTGTCGTAACCGTGCCATCAGCCGAAGCATAAACTTGCGTATTCATCGGAGCGGCATAATCGACACCGCTGTGCATACGATATTGTTTTAATATCGGGTGAAAACGACGTCCATACTTTGAGGAAATCCGGGCTTTTTTAAATTCCAACGGTTTTTTATCAAGGCTCTTCTTTAAGGCTTGCCCCTTTTCATCAAAGTAGTCAATCGTACCTTTTTCATCTTGAAAACGATAAAGCTCCGTCTTTGTTTTGCCAAGCGTTAAGGCAGCATAAACAATGTCTCCCGTATTTACAACCGCTCCGTTCGGCGCAAGTTTTCGTTCATAACGAACTTCAAATTTATCTCCGACTTTAACATCTCTTCTGAAATCAACGCTGTAAGAGAAGATATTCACAAAGTTTCCGGCAATAGTTTGAGGCACACCGGCTAACTTCATCGAGCCGATAACCGTTCCGTTAATCACGCCCGAAACAACCTTTGTTTCGCTTTTGAGTTCATCTTGTTCTTTGCGCGCCTCATATTTCCCATCTTCATTTTTTTCAACAATATAGCGCGTTCCACTGACCGGCTCCGTCATAATTTTTGTAATGCTGATCATGTCATTATATTTCGGATCAATTTTAGATGAAATATTTAAGATTTGACCAACTTTAACCGTTCTTGCATCATAGACCTTTTTATATGCCTGATAAATGCTTGTTGCTTCGTTATAATCCAAACCTTTTTTGGTTAATATGCCGATAAAACTGTCACCCTTTTCAACAGTAATTGCTTCTTCATTTTCACCCATGCTTTGAGAAATAAGTATTTCTTCTGCCGGTTCGATTTCTTCATGTTCCGGCTCGATGACCTGAAGATCTTCAATCTCCGCGCCCGTTTCCGCCAAAGCCAAGTTTTCTTCCAAAGAGAAGCTGTCTTCATCCATTGCCATTTCTTCAACAGAGTGGTCAACAAACTCTTCATCATAATTGATTGATGCATTAACGCTGTTGTTGTGACGAAGATAAATCAGCATTGCAACCGTAATTGACAGCGCATATATAAAAAGGAGTGTCCTTTGCTGTCTGATTCGTTTTGCTGTTGTTCTTGCTTTTTTAAAGTCCATTTCTTTAGCTCTCACCTTAATTTTGATTAGAATGCAACAAGTTTAACTTTTTTTCAAGTAGATAATCAAGTTATACAAACTTGGAGCACAGCAGTTGGTAGTATATCCACATTTTATAAATTTTTTATAAATTTTTTGAAAAAAAGTCTTGCATTTTATTTTTTTGTTTTGTATAAGGATTTCATCTTTTGGGGGTGTAGCTCAGCTGGTTAGAGCGTCTGCCTGTCACGCAGAAGGTCGCGGGTCCGAGCCCCGTCACTCCCGCCAATAAAAAAGTCCGCTTCAAAGCGGATTTTTTTTATTGGCGAAAATACTGAGCGAGGACACGCGACCGTAGGTCAAGTTTTATTTACCTCAATCTTAATGTATTTCCCACCACGAACATTGAGCTTAAAATCATGGCAAGGCTTGCCATATGAGGCGAAAGCTGAATGCCAAACGGTGCAAAAAATCCCATTGCAACTGGCAACATCAGCGCATTGTAGAAAAATGCCCAAAACAAATTTTGTTTGATGATTTTCAAAGTCTTTTTGCTGATGTCAAAAAGCTTGACAATGCTCATCAAATTATCATTTTTCAAAACCACATCCGCGCTTGAAACGGCAATTTCCGTTCCCGTTTCAATGCTCAGACCGATATCAGAAGCCATCAATGCCGGGCTGTCGTTGATGCCATCTCATGCCTTCTATTTTTAAGCATACCTTTTCCATTTTTTATTTATCCTTTACATTAATTTTGGCATACACCAACTCATCACGATATTGTCCATAAGCAAACTTTGCGCCTTTTAAGCATCCTTCAAAAGAAAAACCGCACCTTTCAGCCACCTTAGCTGAAGCTTTATTTTCGGCATCGCATTCAATAACAAGCCTATGGATTCCTCTTTTAAACAGTTCTTTTTCCATCGTTTTCACAAAATCCGAGGCATACCCTTTCCCGACAGCTTTTTCATCTAAATAATATCCATATTCTGCCCACTTGTTCATATATGAAATTGTGTGGATTCCGCCGGCTCCCACCATTTTTTCCGTGATTTTATCGAAAAAGACATATTCAAAAGAATCTTGATTATCCCAGTTTTTTGAGAAAACGTCAGTTACAATGGCAACGTCTTGTAAGGTTTTTGTGTCATCCACCCAGAACAAATATTTTCTTAAAAAATCTTTTGAACGAAGAATCAAATCTAATAAATCTTCATCATGTTCATGCTTTCGGCGCACAAAAATCCCTTTCTGACCTTCAATTCTCTCCGGCAACGAAAATTTCTCAAATGTTTTGATTTTTAAATCAAGCATTGCGATTGTCCCCTTTATACATTAAACAAAAAGGTCATGATATCGCCGTCTTGAACGACATATTCTTTGCCTTCGGATCGAATTTTTCCGGCTTCTTTACAAGCCTGCTCGCCACCGAACTTCACATAATCATCATAAGAAATTGTTTCAGCCCTGATGAAGCCGCGCTCAAAATCGGAGTGAATAATGCCGGCACACTGCGGCGCTTTATAGCCTTTTAAAAACGTCCACGCGCGCACTTCTTTCGGCCCTGCCGTAAAATAAGTTTGAAGCCCCAACAGCGCATAGCCTGCTTTAATGATTTTTGAAAGTCCCGTCTCGCTTAGCCCCAAAGTTTCCAAAAATTCCTTTTTCTCAGCCTCATCTTCAAGCTGTGCAACTTCCGATTCAATCTCGGCGGAAATAATCACGGCTTTGGCGTTTTCTGCCGAAGCCTTTTTGAAAACGGCCTCTGAAAATTTGTTGCCTGTTGAGGCCGATTCCTCATCAACGTTACAAACATATAAAACAGGTTTTGAAGTCAACAACTGAAGCATTTTATATTGCTTATATTCGTCTTTTTGATTTTCTGACGGCGCTGCCGTTCTTGCCGGCTTTCCTGCTTTTAAGGCCTCAATAATCGGCTCAATCACGGCTTTTTGCACGATAGCTTCTTTGTCTCCGCCGCGCGCTTTTTTAACGACTTGTTCAATGCGCTTTTCTAAGCTTTCAAGGTCTGCGAGCATCAATTCCGTTTCTACGATTTCGGCATCTCTTATCGGATCAACCGAACCTTCAACGTGGGTAATGTTGTCATCTTCAAAACAACGCAAAACATGGATAACGGCATCTGTTTCTCTGATATTTGCCAAGAACTGGTTTCCAAGCCCCTCTCCTTTTGATGCCCCTTTAACAAGCCCTGCAATATCCACAAATTCAAGCTGCGTCGGCACAACATTTTTAGGGTTTACCATTTCAACCAGTTTATTCAACCTTTCATCAGGCACGGCAACGCGCCCCGTGTTCGGCTCAATCGTACAAAACGGAAAGTTTGCCGCCTGTGCCGAAATTGTTTGTGTTAAAGCATTAAAAAGCGTTGATTTACCAACATTCGGAAGCCCGACTATTCCACAATTAAAGCCCATTTTAAAATCCTTAAACTAAAATATTATTTTTTCTTTGCTTTTTGCATGCCCAAAAAGTTTGAGCAGGAATCGATGCCGTTTTGAATTAAAACCTCAACAGCCTCTGAAACCACATCAAAAGCTCTGTCTAAAACTTCTTTATCCTGCTTTGAAAAGTGACCTAAAACATAATCAATCACTTCATGAGCGTTGTTTTGAGGTCTGCCGACACCAATGCGAATCCGGTTATAATTCGGGGTAATGTTCGAATCTATACTTTTCAAACCGTTATGTCCCGCATTTCCGCCTCCTACCTTGGCTTTTAATTGCCCGAGCATAAGGTCAATATCATCATGAATCACGACAATATTTTCAGGTAAAATTTTATAAAACAAAGCGGCTTTGACCACCGAATTGCCCGACAAATTCATAAAAGTCTGCGGTTTGAGTAAAAAAACTTTTTCTTGTCCTATTTGCCCTTCAGCAATCAGGCCGTCAAACTTTGCCCTAAAAGGCGAAAACTTATAGCGGCTGCATATCACATCAGCCGCCATAAAACCGACATTGTGGCGGGTATTTTCATATTCCGTTCCCGGATTTCCAAGCCCGACCACTAAAAACATTTTGCGTTCCTTTTAACGTAAAAAGTCAACGTGAATCGGCATATCTGTTACAGGATGGAATTGAATATCCTGACATTTTACCTTTTGAGTTTTCCCTTCGATATCGAGAACAATTTCTGTCTCAAAAAGGTCATCAGCTTCTAAGGCCTTTTTAAGTTCAACCGGATCGAGGCTGATCAAAGCAGGGTCTTTCTTTCCGCCATAAATAACTGCAGGAACACGGCCCTCACGACGACATGCACGAGCTGCCCCCTTACCTGCTTTCTCACGCTTTAATGCTTTAAATGTAATATTTGTCATATTTTTTATCCTTATATTATTGTTATTTTGCTTTAAATCGACCTCCAGGGGTGTCGATTCAAAGTGATGTTTTCATACAACTTTATTTTTCAAATTTCAAGCACTTTTTAACTTTTTTGTGTTAAAAAACTATAAAAAGGAGATTTTATCATGGCATACATTCTTTCAGGCTTTATTTTCGGACTTTTCATTCCTTATATGGCGCGTCGTTTTTCAAAGTTTATGCCTGCAACGATGGCTTATGCTTTATATCGTTTGGTTGCTCCCGTCAAAAGGGTTTCCAAACAAAAACGCCAAAAAAACGGTCAATATCAGCGCTTGATTCACAAATATCTGATGCGCTCAATCGGCTGGGCTGTTATTGCCTCTGCCTTAACATACGGTGCGCATTTATGCCTGCCTTCCGTTTTTTATGTTGCCCTTCTTTGGATTTTGCTCTTGTTATATGAAATTGATGAACGTATGTTTTTATTGCCGGATATTTTGACCGTTCCGCTTTTGATTATCGGATTTATATATGCGGCAACCATTGTGCCTGAATATGATTATGTTTTTTGTACGCCTGCTTTTTATAGCGCAATGGGCGCGGCTGTCGGTTATTTGCTTCCCGTTTTAGCAAGCCTTCCTTTGATTAAAAAACATCCGGACGCTTTCGGCGGGGGGGATATTAAGCTTTTATCTGCCGTCGGCGCTTGGATCGGTTTTGAACAGGTTCCGGCTCTTATCTTGCTTTCTGCTCTTGTCTTTGCTCTCTTTTGTCTTGCCAAACGTGAGAAAATCGGGGCTTTCGGACCGGCTATTGTTATTTCAACAATTATCCTTGTCTTTTTCAAATATTTAAGCTAAACTGCAGTTAAAATTCACTTCTTAAAGGATTAAAATCATGAAACACCCCTTAATCGCTGATAAACGCAAGATTACCGCTTTTGTTGAAACTCACGGGTTTGATATGTTTATTATGGCTCTTATCTGTATTAACTCCGTTGTTTTGGGGTTGATGGCTATTCCCTCTTTTCATAATAACTTCGGACCGATTTTATATTTAATCGACAGATTATGCCTTGCTATTTTCCTTGTTGAAATCGGCTTAAAGCTTTATGTTTACAGTAAAGACTTTTTCAAATCACATTGGAACACGGCAGACTTTGTAATTATCGCAATTTCTTCGTTTTCTTTTGCATCGTCGTTTATTATTTTCAGAGCGTTTCGCCTGTTCCGTCTTTTAAAATATATTAACCGCTTTTCAAAATTAAAACGGATTATTGATGTCTCAATGGCCTTGCTTCCGAACTTTTTTGCCTTTTTATTGGTGTTCGGTGTTTTCTTATATGTCTTTGCAATTATTGCCGTTAATCTGTTTTCATCTCGCTTTTTAGACTTTGCAACATTGTCCGAATCGACCTTAACGCTTCTACAGGTCTTTACATTAGACGGCTGGGCTCATATCACGCGTTCGGTTATGGTGATTTATCCTCATTCTTGGATTTTCTTTATCTCTTATTTGGCTGTTTCTGTGATGCTTTTCTTAAGCTTTATCATGAGCCTTGTTGATGAAGTTATTAAAAAAGAGCTCGGAAAAGAGGAGAAAATTACGGTTAAAGCGACCAAAGCTCCTGCAAAGAAAAAACAACCTTAAAGAAATAAAATAAGAGTTTTCCAATGATTAAAAATATTTTTTGGGATGTCGACGGGGTTTTAGCAAACCTTAATTATGCTTATTTTCACTTTTTAAAAGAACATCCGAAGTATAAGCCGATGTATGGCGACATTAAATGGGAAGATTTGCCGAAAGTTTTGCCGATTGTTCCCAAATACGGTGCTTTGGAATTAAAGACGCACCCGACGCTCGGCACAGAGCTTGACTATGATTTTACTCATTCTCCCGAATTTTTTACGAATCGTCCTTTATATGATGGTGTTGTTGAAACATTAAAACGTTTTCATGAAAAAGGATTTAAACAATTCACCTTATCAGCCACATTTGATGTTGAAACAAAGACGAAGTTTTTAAACAATTTGCTTGCCGAGGTCAAAGACTTTTTGACGATCAAATGTGTTCAACACGGCAAATTCATGCATGATACGGCAAAAGTTGATATGCTGAAATCCTGCATGCAAGAATATGGCTTAAAGGCTGATGAGACAATTTTGGTCGATGACCGTATTTATAACCAGTATGCTGCCATTGATGCCGGCACACACCCGATAAGATATCGCTGTGAATTTACAACAGACCTGCCCGATGAGCTTAAATGGATTCCGGAAGTTCATAGTATGCAAGAGTTGGAACAGCTTGTTGAAGATGTGAATTCCGGCAAACGCACTTTGAAATAAGCAAAAGAAAAACCATCGATATCATATCGATGGTTTTTCTTAAAAATCACTAGACGGTCGGGGATCATCCCCAATCAGAATACGTGTCATCTTCGAGCTGATGTCGTCTTTTTGATTGTCTATATTCTCTTCTGGAAGAATAATATTTAACAATCTCACCGTGATCCCCGTAGCTGACAGCGAATCCTCCAGAACCGCCACCAGAAGCGTTACCAGCAGTATTACCAGATTTTTCATCTTCGCTCAAGTGCGCGATGCCCCAAATGATTAGAGCGAAGACGATCGTCAAAATCGCAATGCGCCAACCAATGCTTGGCACCAATGCAACTCCACAGATTATACCGTTTAGTATAATCAGCGGGATACAGCAAAGAGAGACACCGAGCGCGCCGCCATCATCATTTATTAAGGCTATGATGAAGGCTATTATGGCAACACTTACCGTTAGCACAATTAGCATAAAGCTAATTTTCACGGTCATTCCGGTGGTTTGCCACGCAAACACCCACAGACCGATTTTTACAATAGCCCAAATTATTGGGCTTCCTATTAGGGGGAAAATGTTGATTTCTCCCCTCATAATGGAAAAGAGAATGCTGGCCGTTGCACCGATTGCGGCAAAAATAAGAAAAAGTAACATAATATTTATAAATTAATTGGTTTCTGAAATTGAATATACCACAATTTTGCCCCCTCGTCAACCACTTTTTTTGACAAAATTTTTTTATTGCATATGATTTAAAAATATAATATATTGCAACTATAAAACCTTATAGATATGAATATTAGAATGCTAATTCCCGGTATTTCCGAGGTTGTTCCTTACACTTATGAGGAACGTCAAAATGAAATGGATAACTTTGAGCCGGTCTTTGAAGAAATGCTTTCTTCAGTCCCCTCTCAAAAAAATCCAAAATTCCTTCACATGCTTGGCATCCCCGGCGCCGGAAAGTCCACATATTACCAAAAACATAAAGCTCAATATGCTGATTATCTTTTTATCGGATTTGACTTCATCATGGATGCCATCCCCGAATATCAAAAAGATGTTGAAGTATTGGGAAGTGTGGAAGCTTTCAAACGTTGGGAATTGCCGGCCCGAATCGCAGGCTATGAGCTTTTGAAACGCGCAATTGAAACAAAGAAGAACATTTTCTTTGATCACGGCGGAACACCGATGTGTCATCGTGAATTGCTTACAAATGTCAAACTCTGCGGCTACACCACCAAAATGGTTTACGTGCCCTGTGAGGTTGATGTCGCGCTTCAAAGAGCAAAAGCACGCGAACTTATGACCAAACGCCATACTCCGCCGCAGATGATTATTGACCGAAGTGTTTTGATTGAAAAAAATCTGCCTGTGTATCAACACTTGGTAGATGCGTTTGAAACGGCAAAGTAGTAAAGAAAGCTCTCAAATTGAGAGCTTTCTTTTTTAATTAACACGACCTTGATTTGTCATTATCCTCGGAGCTGTGCGCTTTACGTGCCGGATGCTTTGAGGGAAATCTCTCCCGTGAATTTTGTTTTTTAAAATATCTACTTTATATTGTGTTTTTGTGCGCTCCAATGCGTCGATTTTCACGCCTGTTGCGACATCTGTCAGTTTTTCTGTTTTCACGCAAACGGATAAAATACCGAAATGTTCGTTCATAAAAGCACAAATTTTAGCGTTATCATCATAAAATTCCGCACGGCTCAAATCAATACCTTTATCCTGCATAATCTGAGCAAAAGCAGCGCGACCTTTATTCATTTTCTTTGTCATTCCGCCGTTACAATCAAACATATCAACAATAGCCGCAAAATCTTCTTGCTTATAACCAACCTTTTTTAAATTAGCTTTGATGTTTTCTTTGGAATTGTCGGTGTAAACAACAAGTGTATCCCCACGCCTTTTGGCTTCTTTGATAATATGCCTGATGTGAATGTTCGGTTTTGCCGTTTTATATTTAACTGTCGCATATTTGCGATAATAATGGGCAATATCTTTTTGAGAAATATCAAGTCCTAAATTAAGCATTCCCGAAACACGATGGTTTCCCTCGCCATTCGGCTCTATCATTTGAGCAAGTGCGCGTGCGCAAAAAACTCTCGTTCTCTTATCTTTTTTTCTTAAAAGTTCTGAAAAAGTTGTGCCATCACGAATAATCTTATCTGCCAAAGTCTGAGACTTATGCCCCGGATCTCCTGCGTTTTGGTTATAAAGATTCGCACCAATCTTGCTTTTATCAAGCTTTGCAAATTTTTCATCTAACATTGACAGCACCTCTGCTTTGTTCGGCGCTTCTTTCAATTTATCTTTCAAAAGCAACAGCTGCGACAAGTCTATTGCATCTTCGAGCTTTGGGATATCAGGACAAGGCGTTTGATAAAAGGTCCCATCAAAATCTAAAATGATTGTTCTTGCCATAGATTTTCTCCTCAAGAGCATATATTGTTTATTCTAACAGATATTCTCAATTTTGTCAAATTATTTTATCATTTGACTAAAATAATCGGCAAGGCAAGTAAAATGGCGCAAACACCGAAAATAAGTTGATTTTTCAAACTTTGTTCGTGATAGCGTATGGCTGAATAAATCATCACGACCGGCACAGAAAGCCTCAAAAAGACAGCCACGATTGAAACCGGTAAAATGTTGATTGAAGCATATATCACCAAAAATTCGGATACGGCATAAAACACACCGGCAAGAGCAATGCTTTTATTTAAAAACATATTTTTGAAATCCTGCTTTGAGACGCCGTGCATAAAACTTGTTATAAACATCACAACCGATGAAATTAAAAGGTGCGCATACCACCCGATTTGAGGAATGGCTAAATGGTCAGAAACGGTGTATGACGCCATAATCAGCGTTACCACAAAAAAAGCAATGAGCGCTTTTTTTGAAAGTCTTTTGGCATCGCCTTTGATTAGAAAGACAGCACCCAAAATCCCAAAACTCACAATACACAAAACCTTGATATATCCTAAGCCTTCGCCGAAAAAGATATTATTGGCAAGCACACCTAAAGCTAAGGCAATAAAGCTCAAAAAAACCGAAGACGAAGTGCTTTCTTTGTTAACAACTTGCTGAAGGGCAATCATATAAAAAAGCGTTGCCCCTTTATAAACGGAAATTAAAATAAAAGGTGAAAATAAAATCTGCTTTAAGTCATCATAAAGTAAATGTCCTAAAAGCGGAAAGGTTAAACAAAGCACCACCAAAAGCCACGTAGCAGTAAAAGCCGGTGACATGGAAGGCGGAAAATATTTTGCTGCAGGACGATACAGAATCGGACGTCCCGCCCAAGAGAGCAACAGCAAAAAACCGATAAAAATCTGAAATAACGTCATAGATTAAATCGCTTCTTTAATTTTATTGATAGCGGCTTCAAGTTTTGAAACGTCAGTTCCGCCGGCCTGCGCCATATCCGGTCTGCCACCGCCGCCCGAACCGCCGACAACAGCCGCCGCCGATTTCACCAAATCAACCGCTGAATATTTATCGGTTAAGTCTTTCGTTACACCGACCACAATTGAGGCTTTGTTATCTTTATCGGACGCCAAAACGACAATGCCGGACTGAATGCTTTGGTTAATCTCATCAACAAAGGCTTTCAGCTCTTTTGGGTGAACGCCTTTAATCACTTTGCCGACAAATTTAATGCCGTTGATGGTTTCCGCATCGTTTTTCGAGCTGCCCCCGCTTAACATTTCTTTTTTCAAGTCTATAATGTTTTGCTCTAATTTTTTCTGTTCAATCAAAAGATTTGAAATGCGTTGTTCCAAATCATTCACATTGGTTTTAAGGCTCAGACAAATGCTGTGCAATTTGTCTTCCAAGTCGTGTTCAAACTTTTCGGCCGCAGCCCCCGTTAAACATTCCAAACGGCGCACACCTGCCGCAACTGCAGATTCGGATAAAATGTGAAAATAGCCGATATCGCCCGTGTCGCAAACATGCGTTCCGCCGCAAAGTTCTTCGCTGTAAACGAGACCGCCTTTTTCCATTTTGACCACACGGACTTCCTCACCGTATTTTTCGCCAAAGAGCGCCATCGCGCCTGATTGCATGGCTTCGTCTTTGTTCATCAACACCGTGTTCACATGATAGTTTTCTCTGATGGAAGCGTTGACCATATCTTCAACCTTGCGGATTTCTTCTGATGTTATCTGCTTGGGATGTGAAATATCAAAACGCATTCTGTCAGGCGCCACCAAAGAGCCTTTTTGCGCCACATGGTCGCCCAAAATCGTGCGAAG
>CAJOLB010000018.1 GCA_905235385.1 uncultured Alphaproteobacteria bacterium
TCAGTTCTTCTCTGGTATCTGCCTCTGAAACCATCATAGTTCTCCTCTAAATGCTTTTTGCAATATAGATTGTTTTAATTCATCACATTCTTTAATTTTTTGCGTGTATATTGCTTCAAGTTTGTCAATATTATTACGTATGTTTTTTATTTTTTTTACAATCACATTTTGTTCTTTTATATTAACAACATTTATTTTGTATTCTTTTAGTTTTTCTATTGTTAAAGCATTGTAAGCGGCTCCTTGTGTCATATTTTGTATTTCTTTTACAAACGCCGTTAGACAATACTTTAAATATTCTGCATTAATTTCTTTTTTATACTTTCTGAACCATATAATATTACCATCTTTGAAATAAAATTTATCATTTGCCTGTACAATATAAATTTCTCCTATCGTACCAACGGCAGATATTAACAAATCATTTTGTAAAGGAATTCCAAACTTATTTTTTATTTCCAAATATTTATCTGTAGAAATGTATAGTTCCAAGGATATGGGAAGATTGTGAGCTAATTCTTTTATCTCTTTTGTCCTATAAAAAGGAATTCCAAAAGGAGAATATTCATTTTTATATATCCTTTTTGAAGATGTAATTTCTGCAATATCATCAAGTTTTAATTGTTCAATATTATCAGTTTTTTTGAAAGCTTTATTCAAGGCACTCTCAAACAGCTCTTTGGCGTTGGTGAGGTTTTGTTCGGCGTTGACTTTTACCTTGTCTATCGCCTCAAAAGCTTCATCCAACTTCGCCACAATCCGCTCTTGCTCCGGTAATGGTGGTAACACAAGTTTTTCGCTTTTATAATCTTTATAATAGATATGAGGTATTGCAGCACCTTGATAATATTTAGCAAAATCTATTGATTGCAAATAATAATATGCAAATCTAATGTTTGTATTTGGTTTGGGATATAAATATTGTAAGGTTCCTAAAACAGAGGTTTTCGGTTGATAATGATATACCCTTCCAACGCCAGCTCCATCCTTTATTATTGCCAAATACTCTTTGTCTTGTTGGTAAAAATTCACTTTTGCAATAAGACCGCCTGCTCCATATACAGGATATATACCTACACAATCATTCAGTTTGTTTGCAGATAAATTGGATGATCCTTTATCTAAAATCTCGCCTAACGTTTTTTCTTCCCATTTTTCAAGAGTATTACTTATCATTAGAATCTCCTGATTTTTTTTCAATATCTATACGTTTTGAAGGAGGTTTAAAATACAATCCACATAAAACTAAAAAGTTTTTAAATTTATTAAAAATATAAAAAAATTAGGAGTTATACAAGGCTGACTATTGAGTGCTTCGTTCCATCTTTGATACAAATCATCCTTTTTATACTTGGGGTATATTTTTTTCAATTCATGATGTTCTTCAATTTTCTCAATATCATTTTTTAAATAACAAGAATACAATCTCTTTGTCCTATAATCTACTAAATGTTTTTCAAACAATACTATTAAAATCAGTAAGTTTTGTATGCTTTTTAGATATCCTTGTTTTAAATTCGTAAAATATGCATCATCAATTTGTGGTATTTGATTTAATATCTTTTCAGGCTGTGCTACTATATCATTATGTGTTTTTATAAGTTTTTGTATATTTTGAAATGAAGATATTATAGCATCCAATATGCTGATAAAATATGAATTATAATATGACAAAAACACATAATCTTTCACCTGAGATATATCAAAGCAAGGTGCAATAAAAACTATTGGTTCTTTGTTTGTAATTGTTTTTTGAATTCTGTTATATAAATCTGCCATATCATCATACAGCATATTTAAATAGTTTAACAATTCATCCGTTTTCTCTAGTGAACGTTGTTTGTGTTTTTGTTTTTCAAGATGTCCATTTAATAAATATGCCGATAAGGCACCAAAGAATGCACCAAAAACAGTTATCCAAAAATTATTCCAGTTGAAATTTGGTTGTTCTCCGATATTCATCAATAATTTTTCGATATATACCATTACATCAGCTCCTTAATTTTAGCGAGAATTTCGGCACTTTCAGCATCAAGCTTTTCTATTTCCGCAATAATCTCTGCCGGTTCACGATAAACAACTTCATCACTTTTATTCGGGTTTTTAACCGATAAATCTAATGTGTCCGGATTAACATCTTTTAGGTCAACAAACCAAGAGTTTTCGGTTTCTTTTTGCTCTTTAAAGCACTCTAAAAAGTCAGCCAAGTCATTTTCGTTTAATGGGTTGGTCTTACCTAAGTTCCGGTCAAGGTTTAGTTGATAATACCAAATTTTCTTGGTCGGTTCGCCTTTTTTGAAAAACAGCACCACCGTTTTAACTCCGGCGGAAAATACCTTTGCTGGCAAATCCAATACCGCATATAAATTACAGCTTTCTAATAGCTCTCTTCTGACTTCCGTTGCATCACCATTACTTAAAAAGGTATTTTTAATAACAACACCGGCATTACCTCCGGCTTTGAGGTATTTAATAAAATGCTGAATAAACATATAAGCCGTCTCACTGGTTTTAATCGGAAAGTTTTGAATGTCCGATTTGCTGGTAGCGGCACCAAACGGCGGATTGGCCAGAATAACATTAAACTGATCTTTGGTTTGTACCGCCATAATGTTTTCCGAAAGCGTATCTTTGCGGATAATATTCGGCGCTTCAACCCCATGCAAAATCATATTCATAATGGCAATGATATACGGCAACGGCTTAAATTCTTTACCGTAGAGCGTTTTCTTTTGCAAAATTTCCATCTCATCAACGGTTAATTGCTTGCTTTCCTTAAGATAATTAAACGCCTCAACCAAGAATCCGGCAGAACCGCAAGCGCCGTCATAAATTTTATCGCCCAGTTTGGGTTGAACAACATTGATAATGGCTCTGATGAGTGGCCTTGGGGTATAATATTCACCGCCGTTGCGCCCGCTGTTGCCCATATTTTGAATTTTACCTTCGTAAAGTTCGGAAAGCTCGTGCTTTTCTTCCGAGGTTTGAAAGCGCATTTCCTGCATAATATTGATGACAGTGCGCAGAATATAGCCGTCATTGATTTTGTTTCTTAATTCGCTGAAAATAACCCCGATTTTATATTCCAAAGTGTCGGCGGCCTCCGCTAATTCCTTAAAATGCGCCAAATAAGGCCACAACTTATCCCTGACGAAATTTACTAAGTCATCCCCAGTCACAGCTTTGTGATAATCAAGCTTGCCATCGGGAGTTTTAGGATATGCCCAACTGCTCCAAGTATAATTCTCGTCAATAATCGGGGTATATTTTTTACCGTTGAGTTCGGCTTCCATCGCCCGATTGTTTTCCAAATCTTCCAGATATTTCAAGAACAACAGCCACGAAGTCTGCTCAATATAATCCATCTCGGTTGAGCAACCGGCATCTTTGTGTAATTCGTTATCAATATTCTTAAAACTCTGTTCAAACATAATATAATCCTTTAGTCTTAGTCTCTTTTGATGGTTACATATTTTTGCATTATTTATTCTTAATCCATTCTTCAATTTCTGCTTTTTTGAAACGCCAGAATTTTCCTACACGAAACGCAGGTATCTTTTTCTCTGCCGCCAGTTTATAGACAGTTTTCTTAGCAAGCTTCAGGTATTCAGCCACTTCTTCAACGGTTAGAATATCACTCGTCATAATTTTTCTCCATCATATCAAAAGAATGCTGTTATTCTAATAAACACCAAAATATAATGCAAGAAAAATTTCCCTTAAAAGGAACAAAAGGGAATAAAAAGGAAAAAACAATCCCTTCATTCGGGCATTTGTGACATTTTCATTCGGTATTTTGTGGAATTTTTTGCATATTTCTGCACTTTTATTGCATTATTTACTGGATATAATTTTATTTCCAAGCATTCATTGTGTTGTGTTAACCAGATAGAAAGGACGTTACAATGACAACACAAAAGAAAAGCCCAAGAGCTAAGGCCACAACAAAAAAATCGACCTCCAAAGCTAAAGTAGAAATCAAAGTAGAACCGGTAGCATTAGACCACCGCGATAAAACAGCCTTTATGGCTGTGATGCTAAGCCGTCCGGAAGGTGCAACCTTAAAAGAGATGGCCGAGGCCCTTGGATGGAAAGAAAACTCCATACGTGGTGCGATGTCAGCCTATGCTAAAAAGGCCGGTGGAACCATCGCCTCCGAAAAGAAAGCTGACATCCGGACTTACTACCTCAAAGCCAACGCCTAAATTACCATCCAACGAAAAAGGGGGCTGATTATCGGCCCCTAAATTATTTCGTGTAATGATTAAGTTCATTTTCTTACTTAAAATCAGTAGGTGACCAGCCCGATTTCAAAAGTGACCAGCCCCCGATTTTTGAAAATTCTGTAAATATCTGATATTGCTATATTTTTAGGTGACCAGTGACCAGCCGGATTTTTTCTGTTTTGCTAAAAAAACACTGCGGCTTGCGACCCCGCATATGAAAATTCGCCAGGAAGGACCCGTACCGGTGGGTGACCAGCCAAGTGACCACCCAAAATTACAAAGTGACCACCCAAAATTTTTCAAAATCAGTATAAGTTATTGATTTTATTATATTTTTAAGTGACCACTGACCACCCAAAATTTTTGTGTTTTACTAAAAAAATGGCGCGGCTTGCGGCCCCGCATATGAAAATTCGCCAGGAAGGACCCATGGCTCTTTCCGGGGTAGATTTAAATTATACTTAAGCCCAAGGGCCTTAAAATACCAATCATCCCATCTGCAGCAATATCATTGGTGATTTTACCCTCTTTATTAAAATAGTAAAAATTCATAACAGTTGTTTTGATTTTCTTTCCTGTTGGCGCAAGTCCCATAAACTCTCCGTCATGGGTTGCCGTTAAAGTCCAACGGACAGCAACCTTTTGTTCGTCAGCCACCATTTCTTCCAATTTCCATTGGACATCGGAAAAAGATTTTCTCATCCAGTGAACAACAGATAAATATCCTTTGCCACCATATAGGGGCTCAGGACTTGCCGGCGTATAAAATGGGGCATCAGGTGCGACTAACTCTTCGGCCAACGCATCATCTGCTGTGTTTATCATTGTTTCAAAGCGATACATCGCTTGTTTATTTCGTTCGATACTATTTTCATTTTTCATGATTATTCCCCACATTTATTAAGATAGGATAAATTAAAAGAATTTAACCGTATCTGACAATGGTTTCTTGTTTGTGTGCATCGGTGCCGGGGCCGAAGATGCTGTCGGATAACCGAACATCATGAGTAAAACAGGCACTTCGTTTTCCGGCAAGTTAAAGGCCTTGCGTGTTTCATTTGGCACAAACATATTGACCCAAGTGGAATGAACACCCAAGTCTGCGGCCTGCAACATCATGTGCGTTGCAACAATACTGGCATCTTCAACGCCTGAAGTGATGGTGTTATCAGCCGGATTATGCCATTCTTGATTTTTATCGTAGCAAATAATCATGGCAAGCGGGGCATTGTAATGGCAAGGGGTTAACTTGCGTAACTTATCCATCGCCGCCGGAGATTGAACAACATAAACCTTTTGCGGTTGATTATTCTTAGCAGTAGGGGCCACCCGTCCGGCCTGCAAGATTTTTTGGATTTTTTCATCTTCAACCGGTTTATTGTCATAACTTCTTTGCGTATAACGCGCTGTACTTAATTCTTCAAATGTCATTTTTGATCCTTTCTGTTTGTGGTCCGTTTATAGCATTGTTTTTCAAAAAATGAAAGTAAAATATATTTATAACCACTCTCCATGATTGGCAAGTCGGCTTAAGGCAAAATGCCAACCATCTAATCGCCGGCCTTTTTTATCACACCAGCCGGTACGGTAATAATGGTCAAAGAAGCGGTCTAAATCTATGTCCATATCTTTTTCTGCCACATACCGTCTCACTTCATTCTCATCCGGCGGAAATTCATTAAAATGGTAGGGAAGCGCATGCTTCATTTGCTGAGCAAATATACTGCCTATCGAACGCAAACCGCCGTTTGAGTTATTTGAAAAAACTTGAGGCTGGTATAAATTTTCTTTCCTTATAAAATTATTCCCTTCTTTACTTTCTTTATTCGTGGACTCATCTGGGATTTGTTCGGGATTTTCTGAGGGCTGAGGTCGGGCGGACTTTCCTTTTTTCTTATCCGGCAAACTCATATATTTCAAGTAATTGGGCAACTTTATAAGTAGGGCGTTACCGATACGAACAGTCTCCACTTCATGGATATCTTTCAGCTTCTTTAAGAGGCGCTTGATTTCATCTCGAGATTTATTCAAAGCATCTGCCAAATGCTGATAACTGGTAACAAGCTCACCTTTTTTAACCTGATGTGTTCCCCAGGGGCGCAAAGTATAGTTTGCCCGCATTAAGAGATATGTAAACAGCTTCCAAGCCGCATCATCATAAAAAAGAGGCCAATTAACAAACTCGCGGTCCAACATAATGTATCCGTTACCGGACGGAATTGTGTCCTGAAACGAGAAAGAGAGAGATATCGGGTGTATCACTTTTTTCATGAAAACCTCCTAAATTTCCGGGAAACCGTATAACTTGCGCTGTTCTGCCCAAATCGGCGGGATTTCGTTGCGCACTAAGGGTTGTAAAATAAAGTCAGCAGGTTGTGTGCCGGCTAAGACGGATTTGATAATATCCGGAGCCAAACAGGTCAGGCGCAAAATCCGCCCCATAAAACCGGCATCCGTTTCTTCTCTTGCTGCAAGTTCGGCCAGCGAGATTTTTGTAGTCGTTAAAATCTTTTGATAGCGGAATGCTTTGGCCAGCGCTCGCACCAGTTCTTTGTTAATGGTCGGTACCGGCTCCACAATTTCCGGAATGCTGACTTGCAACAAATCTTTGGTTCGAGAGAGCGGGGTGGCGATGGTCATCACACCATCGGTGGTCTTTTTTTGGTATTTTACCGGTAACATATCAAGCGCCAACTCTGTCCACTTTATTTCCAACGTGTCATATTGCACGATAATGCGCTCAATAAGTTTTCTGACCAAAAGAGATTTATCAAGCTCTGACATCCGTTTTAAGAGAAGTTCCGGCTTTTGCATGATTTTGAAAATCTCTTTAATCCGATCCGGTGCAATTTCCTTGACCAAGCCGTTTAATAAAGCGGTATCTCTGAGCATCGGTGTAATAATTTGTAAAACGGCTTCATCTAAAACAGCCACTGCCACCGATCCGTTTTGACAGGTGTGATAGCCGTAATATTTTGCTTTGGTTGAGGTGTAGTAATACCGGCGCAGTTTATGTCCGTTGGTGGCTGTCGGCGTCATCTTGGTATGACAACAACCGCAATAGAGAATACCGCGCAATATACCGACTTCATTTTTCTTATATAAACAGGTGCGCTTGGTCAGGTCTTTTGATGCACGAATTTTTGCGACCTCATCAAAAATCTCTTGTGAGACTAGCGCTTCGTGTTGACCGTCATAAAACACATCTTTATGCTTGATTTTGCCGATATAAATCTGGTTGCGTAAAATTCTTTTCACCATCTCCCGGCGGTATTCTTCACCGAATTTATCCTTAATCAGTTTGCAAATGCCGGTAATGGATTTGTATTTTACATAGCCGTCAAACATAAAACGAACGATTTCAGCCTCACGCTTTTTGACGACCAACTTCTTATTGATCGGGATATAACCGAACGGTACGACACCGCCAGTCCACATGCCTTTTTTACGGGAGGCGGCAACCTTATCACGAATACGCTCTCCGCTGATTTCCCGTTCAAACTGAGCAAAAGATAAAAGCACATTCAGCATTAACCGTCCCATACTGTCGGCCGTATTGAAGTTTTGCGTAACCGATACAAATGAGCAATTATGAGCATCAAATATTTCGATCATCTTTGAAAAGTCCATCAGGCTACGGGTCAAACGGTCGATTTTATAAACGACTATCATATCAACCTTGTCGGCCTCAATATCGGCAAATAATCTTTCCAGCGCCGGGCGGTTCATATTGCCGCCGGAATACCCGCCGTCATCATAATGATCGGGAAGAATTTCCCAGCCTTGCGCTTTTTGGCTCATTACAAAATTCTCACCGGCTTCACGTTGGGCTTCCAGCGTATTGAACTCTTTTTCCAACCCTTCATCGGTGGATTTACGGGTATATATGGCGCATCTGACTTTCTTAATCGTTTCCATTATGCACTCCGAAAAATTCTTGGCCGGATATTTTGCGGCCGGTTATCTTGAACGCGATGGCAGACAATGACTTAAAGACTTCGTTGTCCCACTCATAACCGTTTTTCAAAACCTTGACTTTATAGGTTTCTCCTTTGTATTTTTTAATCAGCTCAACGCCGACGGGAACACTGCACTCCGGTTTTGGGGTGTAATCTTCATCCATGTTTTCCAAAAGTTGCCGCGTTTCTCTATCTAACCCGCCAAAGCGCAATTCTTGCAGGCGGTTTGTGATTTGCCAGATATAGAACTCTTTGCGAGTGCACTTGTTCGGTCGATTGAACAAGGTGACATATAAAGAATACATGTCATGGAACGGCATATCCGGAATATCCTCAAGTGCGATGTCTAAGTCCACTGTTCTGGTCATGAGTGACTCCTTTCTTTTTGACACAATGAATGCTCTGTTTTTTACTTTTATCCAATGAAATCTGAGCCTTAGTGCATATTTCTTGCACTTCCTCTTCAAACATGATCTGTTCGACGACAGGTTTTAAAAGTTCAATCAATTCGTTCATTCTGTTCTCCTTTCATAAGGTAAAAACCCCGGAAGTTGGAAAACGGTCTCAAAAATTTTCATTTTTTATTTTCCTTTCACATGAGGTAAAACCCCCGGAAGTTGAAAAATCCTCCCAAAAAAAATTAAATTTTTTCATTTTGTTCCCTTTCAGTGGGTAAATTCCCAGAAATCGGAAAACGGTCTCAAAAATTTTCATTTTTTTCATTTTTTCTCCTTCCATAGGGTAAATTCCCGGAAGTCGGAAAATCCTCCTGAAAAATTTTTTCTTTTTACATGTGGTAAATTCCCGGAAAACGGAAAATGTGCCCCAAAATTTTCAACTTTTTTATAAGTAATTGATTCTGAATGATTCTTTTTTTATTTTTGCTCATCACTATCTCCTTTTGTTTGGTAGCCTCATAAGGTAAATCCCCCGGAAGTTGGAAAACGGTCTCAAAAATTTTTATTTTTTATTTTCCTTTCACATGAGGTAAAAACCCCGGACAGGGATAAAAAATCCCCCCAAAAAACAAACTTTTTTATAAGTCGTTGATTTTGAGTGATTCTTTTTTTATTTTTGCTCATCACTATCTCCTTTTGTTTGGTCGCCACATGTGGTAAAAATGCTAAAAGTCGAAAAACGGTCTCAAAAATTTTCATTTTTTCATTCTCCTTTCACATGTGGTAAATTCCCGGAAGTCGGAAAATCCCCTCAAAAAATTTTTTCTTTTTACATGTGGTAAATTCCCGGAAAACGGAAAAATTTCCCAAAATTTTTCAACTTTTTTATAAGTTATTGATTTTTAATGATTCTTTTTTATTCCACCGCTTAACTTCTTTTGCTTTGTTGCTACAAAAGGTAAAGAGTCAAAAAGTTGGAAAATGTGCCCCCAGCAAATAAAAAAATTTTAATGAAATCGTTTGGACAACAAAAAAGGTGCCGAATTCGACACCATAAATTTTCAAATTATCAAAATTTAACGGAAGATATTCCTTGGGCAGTTGAAACTATCACTTATGTTCTTTTACCAGCTTTTCATAATCAGCCAGAGCAGATGTTATTTGTTCAATCATTTCTTTTGTTTTGGTTGCAGAAATTCCTATCCTTTGTGCTTCAATGATTAAATCATCATCAGTAATATCAATGCCTTTTTTGTTGACCATGGCGGTTTGTTCACCGTTAATACCGGCTGATTTCGTTAAGTCATAAGCCGGTGCCAGTTTCCAGTTTTTGTTTTCATCAAGCATAAAACTGAAGTTTTTGCTGTGATCATCTTTGTTGCCGGCTTTGACGTTGAATATCATCAAACGAACCATTTGTTCAACATCTTGGTTGTTTTTGGTTAAAAGTTTGGTGAGTTTTAATAAGCTTGCATAGTCAAGGCTGGCTATTCTGAAATCTGCATTGAGCAAACCACAGGCCGAGTGAATATGTATTTTTTGGTTGCCGATACGGTCAAAACGTTTAACCCCGAAATGTCCGTAACTGGTCTTTGAAGGAAAAAGGTATGTTTCAGGCATTACAATTCCGGCATTTTTAGCAATCAGCGAATAAACATATTCATGCAAACCGATATCTTTACGGTCTTTTCTGTTGGAAAATTTAATAAGCCAATGAGAAAAACCGGTTGGAACTTCATTACCGCCATGTATAATTTTGTTTTTATTATCGGAAACAAGGGCTGTTATTTTTGGACGAGCACCACCGGAGGAACCGTTTAATTTTAACAAGTCGTCCAACATTTGACCTGTATGTCCCTCTAAGATGATATCGGCATCATCAGCCAGAGAATCTAATTGAACTGTGAAATCTTCAAAATCTTTACTTTCGGCAGGCTCATATTCCAAGGCACCGAAAGGATTTGCACCAATGAGCGAAAGTCTATCAAGCGGTTTAATTGTATCATAAGACAGGCCTTTTTGATGTAATTTTCTATCAAGCAATAAGCATCCCCAGCCATCCGGCAAACTATCATTAAAAAGTCCGAACAAACCGTCGAAAAGTGCGTAATCACCTTCAAATACCTCGTTTTTTAGCGGCAATTTGAAAGGAGAAACATCTATTCCTTCGGCAATAAATTCAGGCGTATACTGAAAAAAGATACGACGATTTTCTTCGGCGAGAATTCCCATAAACAACCGTTTCCCGTAGGCATTGTAAAAAACATTCAGTTTCATTTGATTGATCCTCTTTTCTTGGGTTTAACCTCATCGGTAAATAGGGATACCGGTTTATTATTGTTTTCAAACAAGCGGTCACATTCATCTAAACAATCTAAAACCAGTGCGATATTTAACAAAGACACAAACGAGATTTCTCCCGTTTTTTCAAATCGTTTGAGTGACGGAGTGCTCATGCCGGCACGCAAAGCAAGTCCAGCTTGGGTCAGATTTTGCGCTAATCGCCTCTCTTTAAGGCGGGAGGCTATTTCAAGCGAAACTTCTTTCGGTGTTTTTAATGATAAAGACATTATATTATCCTTTAATGCTTATTTTATCCATTTATGGATAATATATTATCTTTTACAAAAAGTCAAGAAGTAAGTAATTTTTCATATCTTTAAAAAGATACCGGCCAGACTGGTCTGAGCTTGTATCTATCAGGGGTTCCCGTATTTCCGGGCCTTCTTAAAATTTAAAATCCGAGTGGGTCCTATCCTCCGAAGTCTCCAAAACCATAAAATAAACCAGATATTTCAAAGGGTTAGCAACAACCTTAAAGATAAATTTTTTATATTTTTCTATTCAAAATAGAAAAATAACCATTTTCAGCGAACCGGCGACCAGACCATTTTTAAAAAGTATTTTCACTAAAAAATTGTATTTATAATAGAGAAGTGTATTTGTTCAAAATAGGTATAATTGAAGCATTTAAAAGAGGAATAAGTGTATCTTTATCAGAAATAAAGTTTTTCATTTTGATATAAAGAGGAGAATCTTTGTATAAACGTTCTGTGTATTCAGATAGGCATTCTACAAGACAATCAATATTTTTTAAATCATCTTTTTTGCCTATCGATATTTTATCGATTGAGATTTGACTTAATAAGCTTAAGGTTTCAAATATACTTTTTCTATCCATATAATAATTGTAGAGTATATCTACATTCATGTCTTGGATTATGGTTGCTATATTTTTGTCTTTAAGAATTTTATTTTTTAGAATTGAATGTTTACCCTGAATAAGCTTATTTTGTAAATGATTTAAAAAGACATCCTTTGCAATAAAAGGGAAAAAAACAGAAATTTGATCTATTGAATCAAATAGCAGTTTTGTAAATTTATCCTGAAAATCTGGTTCTAATACAAAAAATCTTAAAAACTCCTCGTATGCTTCCTTCATTTTTTGCATATTCTGTTTCCAATCATCTTCATTTGTAGATAATGCACAATTTACTTCTTGTAAATTCAATACACGTTGGGGTGTATAAGCAAACTCCTTTTCATTCCAGATATCATAACAATATGTATATAAAATGTTTTTTCCGGAATAGTTTTTTGTCAGTAAAACAAAAGCATTAAACACTCCATAAAGAGATATTAAACAATATAAATTACCAGTTTCAGAATCTCCCACTAGGATTAGTGTATGGTAAATACTTCCTTTGGGAAAAATATCACTGGGATAAAATAAGTTAGAAAAGGAGGTATAATCATTCTGCTTTTCTTTTATAGTTTTAATGGATTGTTCTAGATATTTTACGGGTACACCTTTAGCAATGGTAAAATTTACAGCAATTTTTATTATACTCAATAAAGCTTCCTTACCTCCAAATTGCGATGAAAAATATACTATCGGATTGTTTTGTTGTTTCATATTTTTTTCTATATTGGCATATCCGTTATCCAATTTCTCCTTGAGCTTGGCATCGTCCCAGTTATATTTCTTTGCAGCTCTTAGCATAATTTCCTCAAGTTTTTTACGAGTTTGCTTAATTGAATTTTTACCGATGCTTTGAATTTGATAATTGTTATCATAGATTTTCTTGCATTTTATTCCCTCATAGTTCCCTCCGGGTGTAGCCCATACATCCATTCCATCAATTTTAACTTTTACAGATTGAACCGCTCCGTAACTCCTACTGTGATTTACTTTACAAGAAAACCATTCTAGTTGTTTTGCCAGAACAGAATCATACTTAGACCCAAGGATATTGTTACACTTTTTACATAAGATTTTCTCTGTCCATTTGCCACCTAAGGCATTGGGAATAATATGTTCATCGGATGAATTTTCGTTATTTAATTCCGCATTACATGAATAACATTTCATAATTTATGATGCTTTACAAATAAATTAATCGCCTGTTTTGTAGTGGTTTGTTAGAAACTCTTTTAATCTTTTCTTATTTTCATTTTCTTGATCTGCTTTGAAATAAATTTCTATAAAAGTGACAGCTCTGCTTTCTTTATCCCAAACGAAAATAACTCTAAGTCCTGAAGCAGAACCTTTTCCTTTTAGAGATTTACAAGCAAATTTTTTGATTTTATTAGAAGTATATTCTTGTGCACAACACCCCTCTATAGGAAGAAATGCTGTTGTTGGAATGTCCTGCTCATAATGAGTTTCTAGTATAAATCTTTTTAAGGTTTCAAAATCATCCGGCAAAGTTTTAAAGCGCTTTGATAGTGCCTTAAAATCTTTATCAAATTCAGGGATTGTTTTATATTTAATCATTATATCCTCTGACTGATGTTTCTTCGTTCCGATAGAAAACAGCCTCATATGGGATGATTTCTTTATCTTTTGTTCCTATCCAAGGAACATCTTTATGAGAAAGATCGGATAATTCTTTAGCTGTTTTATCTGAATATTTTTCAAGTTCTTTATCTATGTGATTAAGTTCTTGGGCCGATAATAAACTCATATCTGGTTCTTTCACCGGAAGATACTTTGTCATATCTCGTGTAAAGAATTTTGTTTTAGCCTCTGTCAATTCTCCAGCCTTTTCCATGTCTGTAATGAGCTTTTTGAAATCAATCGGCGTCGGTCCAAAAGTATTTTTGATATATTTCAATCCCATTAACTGCTCTTCATGCAGTTCATAATAGTCAAAATCGATAAAATAAAGCAGTTTGTAGAGAACAGTTTGTCCTACATTTGGTTTACCGCCAACTTTTTTTAAGATATACAACAATACTTGCTTAAATTTCTCGATATTGTTTTGAGGAATATCAATACGAATATCAGATTGAATATCCAGCCTTTTTTTATCAGGGATAATATTATAGGAGTGCTTAACAGGTTCTGTATTATCAATAATGCAATCGTAGCTGACTTCGAAGAAATTAGCTATTTTTTTTACATTGTCCAGTGTTGGTTGTTCACCATTTTCGTATTTTATCAAAGTCTGACGAGTTATGCCTAATTCTTTTGCCAACTCTTCTTGGCTATATTTATTGGCCTCTCTTAGCGCTTTTATAGTATTAAACATGATAAAACTCCTTTTTTTGCTTATCTAAAATATAACATAAAAAAATAAAAATGTCAATATCGATTTACATAAAAATGTAAAAATATATTTACTTTCAGCGAACCGGCGACCAGACCATTTTTAAAAAGTGCTTTGAGACCTTTTTTTATATACAATTGAAGGTGTTCGTACCTCAATTGGTAGAGGATTTAAAAATGGATAAAAAGCTCAGACCAGTCTGAGCTTGTATCTAGTATATAACCCAGTATTTCCGGGCTTTTCCGAAGTTCCAAATCCGAGTGGGTCCTATCCTCCACCATAAAAAAGCCTCTTCGCAAAGAAGAGGTTTTTTGTTTTAAATTCTCGGGTGCTTGTTTGACGTAATTTATACCCGCTAGATGCCTTATTTTATGGGTTTTTCCGATTTTTACCTTAAAATTAATATCTTAATTTTTAAATGTTCGCATTTTACAATTTTACCCTTTGAGATGTTAAGATGTTGATTAAATATTAATCATTGGAGGATATGATTATTAAAAATTAGTTTTTGCAAGGAATATCCTTATGAAGAAAACGCTTATAACTTTATTTTTTTCAACCATTTTACCGATTTGTGTTGTAAATGCGGCAGAAAACAAAACGATCATGACCATCAATATTTCGGAAGATATACCAATTGCTGATAATAACGGCAAAATTCCAACTTCAAATGATATATCTGATATTGAGCGAAAGACAGTTTTTTTCGGACATTTTTATCAAAGTGCCAAGGCTGACAATTTGCAACCGATTGAATGGATTGTTTTAGACGAACAAAACGGATATACACTTTTGATGACTAAGCAAATTATTGCTTCTCAAGGTTGGGTAAATAAAGGTAAAGAAGGTATTACTTGGGCGGAAAGTGACTTAAGGCAATGGCTGAATAATGAATTTTATAATATGGCATTTTCAACTGATGAACAAGAAAACATTGCCTTGTTTAATGTTACTCAACCGCAAAATCCACGTTATGAAACACCTGCCGGAAAAGCAACAATTGATCCGGTAACATTATTAAGTTATCAAGAGATTATTCATTATATGCCGACAGATGCAGAACGCAAGACAAAACCTACGGAATATGCTATTAAGCAGGGATGTTATTTGAATCCCGATGGTGACAGCGCATGGTGGCTACGCTCCCCCGGACCATCTGCAAATGTGCCGGAGCATTTGGCTTCGTGGGGAAATTTAGGTGCAAGAACACACTATGTTGATGACAATATTATCGGCGTCAGACCGGTGATTTGGGTGAAAAGCGATTATTTTACTAAAGGAGAATAAAAGATGTTAAAAACAGTAATTATAACAGGCGCAACTTCAGGGCTCGGGTTTCAAACGGCTAAAAAAATTGCCAAACATTCAAAAGATTTTCATCTTGTTTTGCCTTGCCGAAATTCTGATAAGGGGGAAGATGTAAAATCTGAGCTCATCAATGAAACAGGCAATCAAAATATAGATATGGCAACGATTGACACTTCGTCTTTAAGGTCCGTGCGTGCGTTTGTTGAAGAATATAAAACAAGGTTTAATACTCCGATTTATGCGCTTTTGTGCAATGCCGGCATCAGCGGATTCGGACGCGATAAAAAAGAGCTTTCGGAAGATGGGTTTGACATTTTGTTTGCAACCAACCATTTAGGGCATTTTTTGCTGACCAATTTGCTTCTGCCTTTGATGTCGCCGAACGGTAAAATTTTAGCAACGGCAAGCGATATGCACAGCCCGATGTTAAAAGAGGGCGAAACGTTTGAATGGCTCGGCACGGAAGCCATCGCACACCCTGATGATCAAATGGCGGTCAATCCGTTGCGCTATTCTTATTCCAAACTTTGCAACATTTATTTCATCTATGAATTGGCGCGCAGATTAAAAGAGCAAAAGAGCACAGTTACGGCAAATGCTTTTAATCCAGGCTTGATGAAAACACATTTGGTGAAAGGCACAAATGAAGAATTTTATGAGTTTATCCGAAAACAGGTGCCGGAGCGTTACGGTGATTTAGAAAATTCATCTTCGGCTTTGGCAGAATTGGTTTATAATGATGACATCATCTTTTCTTCTAAGCATTTTTATGACCGCAGTACCCGCCCGTGCTTTACTTCGGAATTATCGTATAATGAAGAAAACGCCAAAGAACTTTGGGATATGAGTGCCAAATATTGCGGATTGTAAGGAGTAAAAAAATGAGAATAGTTGTTTCATTGGCTTTTATTTGTGCGGTAAGCGCACTGTTTTTAGCTTATCGCCAAAGCCATATCAAAAGCGATTATGATGTGCTTTCGAACTTGGTTTTGTGGGAGCGTCAAGCGCGTGTCCGCCATTTAAGTGAAGAACTTTCGGATTGCTATTGGCCTGACGCAACCGTTACGACAAGTTGGACGTCCGGCTCGGCGGCGGATTATTTAAAAGCCGGTAATGCGCAAAGCAAACGCGCCGAGGCAAGCGCAGATGAGGTCATCTTAAACCGCAGCAGCGCACCGATTATTCACCAAAACGGCAACAGGGCTTATGCGGAATTGCCGACAACCGGCAAACATTGGATTAAAGTCAACGGCATTGAGGCAATTTGGACATCATATATGCGCTTGATTTACCGTTTGGAAAAACGCGACGGCGTATGGAAAATTGCGGATATGACGTCGGTTTTTGAAAAAGATACTTTAGAACCGGTTATCGCCGGAAATGATTTACATATCAATTCGCAAGATTTAGAGGGTTTAAGACCGTCTTATCGTTGGCTTGCTTATACCCGAATCAAAGCGGGCGGGGAAGTCAACCCTGATATGCTCGGCACAGACAGACCTGAGGATATTGCAAAAATTTATAAAATTTCTGAACAATGGTTAAAAGGAGAAAACAAATGATGAAATGGCTTTATGATAACTGGATGAAAGCAACGCCGTTTTTGGCTTTTTACAGTTTTATTTTGGTGTTTTTGTATGTCAAAGACGTCAATTATGCGCTTTATTTGATATGGATTCAGACCATCATTTATTGGGTGCATGAATTTGAAGAATATATTTTTCCGAGCGGCTTTTTGGATTATTTCAATCAGCGTGCGATGGGTTCAAAACGTGGCGATTATCCGTTAACAAAGGTTTGCTCGTTTTGGATTAACATTCCGCTGATTTATATTGCAATGCCGGCATCAGCCGTTTTGGCGCATTTCTTCGGTCTTGGTTGGGGCTTGTGGACGGCATATTTTTCTGCCCTCAACGCTTTGTCACACGTCGGTATGGCTGTTATTTTCAAAGATAAATATAACCCCGGTTTGGTTGCAAGCGTGTTCTTAAATATTCCGGTCGGCATTTATACCGCCTATTATTTCATCAGCAACAATTTGGTGTCAGCTGAGGTCAATATCATCAGTCTGATTGTCGGTATTTTGGCACAAGCGTCTATGATGGTCTTCGGCTTTGGTTATTTAAAACCGAAACTCAAACGCGAACAAAAAAGATAAAACGAATTCGGCTTGTTACTTGAGGCTTATGTCGGCGTGCGCTGAAATTTATGAAATCTGATTAGCGGACATCAAAATCAAAATATGTGTCGGGATAAGGCTCGTTTTCAAGTGTGAAGTGCCACCATTCGGAATCGATGCCTTTAAAGCCGGCATTGACCATTGCGTCGTGCAAAATTTGGCGATTATGCTTTTGCTCATCGGTTATATTTTCATAATCAGGGTGTGAAATCTCCGAAAACAGGTCAAATGTGCCGCCCATATCAACAAAACTGCCGTCTTTTTTGATGATGGTCAAATCAACGGTGCTGCCTCTGGTGTGTCCTGATTTTGCAGCCACATAATTGCCATCAAGCAAGTCTGATTTTTTAAGCTCGGGATAAAAAGATTTGTCGCCATTGTCGTTCGGATCATTAATCCATCTTACGAAATTATCGACGGCTTTTTGCGGGCGATACGAATCCCAAATCAGCAGGCGATAGCCTTGAGTTCGCAAATCTTCGGCGGCTTTTGAAAGAGCCGAGAGTGCTTCTTTTGTTAAATAAGCGTGAGGTGCGTGATAACCGTTAATTTTGTTGCCGGTAAAGTTATTCTTTGAATAATAACGGATATCAAACGCAGCATCGTCAATAACAGAATCGATTAAGACAAAATCGGAATTGTCGGTTGAAATTGTTTCTGCTTTTGCAGGTAATGAGGCGGAAAGTATTAAGCTCAACATAATTAAAAATTTTTTCATGAGTTTTCCTTTTCTAAATCTTTTTTCTTATTATAAATGATTAATTTTCTACTTGTCAAATCTTAAGTTATTAAAAATAATATATTTTGAGATTAAACAGGTTGTTGTTTGCTATAAAAAATTTCTTGATATTTAAAAAAGAGTGTGCTATTGGAACTTCTGTTTTCGGGTGTGTAGCTCAGGTGGTTAGAGCGCTACGTTCACATCGTAGAGGTCGCTGGTTCGAGTCCAGCCACACCCACCAAGATTAAAAGCCATTCCTTTCGGGATGGCTTTTTTCATATTTCGCAAGACATTCGGCAAGTTCGATTTTTTATCCTTCAAAAATCGCAAATTTCCGTAACTTATCGAACTTTCGTACACCTCCTCCGAATAAATCAAGCACTCATACCCTGTTCAAGTCCAGTCGGGGCGCCAAGATAAAATACTTTTGAATATCAAAGTTTTCCTGTTGCATTATGTAGTATTATACTGTAAAATTGCATTGATAATAGGAAAGGAATCTTTATGAAAACATTTTATCCCTTAACATGGCGTGAAGAGCAATTAAAAAATGCGACAAATGCAACCATGTCAGACGGATTGGCTATTTATGGCCATGTGGCACAAAATGAACAAGAAAAAGCCAGAGAAAGCGTCGCAAACTGGCTTAAAAAAATTGGTTTTAAGAAAGGAGAATAAAAAAATGAAGGATGTAGTTGTTTTAATGGGTGCCGGTTTAATCGGCGTGGCAATAGCAAGACGTGTGAGCTACGGTAAACATTTAGTAGTTGCTGATATCAATTTAGAACATGCAGAACAAATCGCCAAAGATTTGAACAATGCCGGTTTTGAAACAAGTGCCGTGCAAGCAGATTTATCTTCTCGTGAATCCATATTGAAATTGATTGAACACGCATTACAGTTCGGAAAAATTACCAATGTAATTAATGCCGCCGGTGTATCACCGAGTCAAGCCCCGATTGAAATGGTGCTGAAAGTGGACTTATATGGAACGGCTGTATTGATGGAAGAATTTGGTAAAGTAATATCCGAAGGCGGCAGTGCGATTATGATTTCTTCACAATCCGGACACAGATTAGGTGCTTTAAGTCAGGAAGAAAACGAATTATTGGCCTTAACACCGACAGAGGAATTGTTAAAGCTTGATATGCTGAAAAATATTTCCAATACTTTGGAAGCCTATCAATATTCCAAGCGCTGTAATGTATTGCGTGTGGCCTCTGAGTCTGTCAAATGGGGAAAGAAGAATGCACGCATTAACTCTATTTCACCAGGGATTATTATTACACCATTGGCCAATGATGAATTAAACGGCCCACGTGGTGCAAACTATAAAAAAATGTTGGATTTATGCCCATCGCATCGTGCCGGTACACCAGATGAAGTCGGTGATTTGGCCGCCTATTTGATGAGTGACAAAGCAGGATTTATTACCGGCAGCGACTTTTTAATAGATGGTGGCACAACCGCTTCATATTGGTATGGTGATTTGCAATATATGCGGAATACCATGGGAAAATGATATGAAAAAACTTTTCGTAGCACTTTTACTATCAACAACACTTTTTATAGGAGAAAATGCCATGGCAAATGCTTTGAATGAAAAACAGCAATCTATTGCAGAGGTATCGGCCTATGCGGCACTTGGCAACCAAGAAGGACTAAAATCAGCGATTAAGACCAGTTTGGATAAAGGCGTAAATGTTAATGAACTCAAAGAAATTCTCGTACAAGTGTATGCTTATTGCGGATTTCCGAGAAGTTTGAATGCCCTCGGTACTTTGATGCAATTAGCCCCTGAAAGTGCTCAGGATACAATGCCTGCCTTACAAGCTAACGCTTTAAAGGTTGGTACAGAGAATCAAACCAAATTGGTAGGAGCAGAAGTAAAAGGTGCACTTTTTGAATTTGCTCCGGCAATTGATGAATATCTAAAAGCTCATTTGTTTGGTGATATTTTTGCTCGTGATAATGTGGATTGGGAAACCCGTGAAATTGCAACGATTGCCATGCTTGCCGTGCGTGACGGGGTAGAAAGCCAGCTCAATGCTCATATCAATATCGGCAAACATAATGGTTTGACCAATGAACAGGTGGCAGAGATTTTGAATATTTCCGGTCACGCCAAAGCCAAGAATGTTGTGTTCGGATTTGGTGAAGAAAATCCTTACGGACAATATTTTAGCGGAAAGAGTTATTTACAAAAAATTACCACTGAAAACGGAGTACCGATGTTTAATGTGACATTTGAGCCGAAGTGCCGCAATAACTGGCATATTCACCACGGCGGCGGACAGATTTTACTGGTTACTCAAGGCCGTGGTTGGTATCAGGCTTGGGGCGAAGAACCGCGTGAATTAAAAGCGGGAGATGTGGTCAATATCCCCGCCGGAACAAAACATTGGCATGGGGCCGCCAAAGATAGTTGGTTCACGCATATCGCCGTGGAAGTGCCATCAGAAGAAGGAAAAACGGAATGGCTGGAACGAGTTGCGGATAGTGAGTATAACAAATTATGAAAGAGGATGAGAGGCTTTTATGATGCGTTTTTGAAAGAGCAAAAGTTCATAACGATTGTCTTGATTTTAGTTCCTGTATCAGGAAGTCCTAATTGCTCCCTCATTCTGCTACGCGTTTTTCACCAAAGGATAAAGAGGGGGAAAATTTCACCCGTTATTCCCCTTTACTTTTAAAGGAAAAAGGACTATACTATCAACGCTTTCGGGCAGGGGTTGCCTGAATTTAATTTATGTTAAAGGAAATGAAGATGAACCAAAATATAGAAAAAGTTATTGAATTACGTTGTTAGTAATGAAATTAGTTTTTCTTATTTTGATGCATCGGGAACAATCCTGATAGAAACAGTGGAAAGGAAAAAAGATGATAAACATTATGTTGCCAGATGGGTCAAAAATGGCCTGTGAAGAAGGGGTCAATGCCTTGGCAGTGGCCGAAAAAATTAGTCCTAATCTTGCTAAAGCCGCAGTGGTGGCAATGGTCAATAACACATTAACAGATTTAACAACCCCCATTACAACAGATGCGACACTTTCCATCTTAACAACCAAAAACCCCGAAAGTTTGGAAGTGCTGCGGCATACGACGGCGCATATTTTGGCGCAAGCCGTGGAGGCCCTGTACCCCCATGCCAAAGCCACGATAGGACCGGCCATTGAAAATGGATTTTATTATGATTTTTTCGGCATTATTCTAAAGGAAGAAGATCTGCCGAAAATTGAAGCCAAAATGGCCGAAATCGTTGCACAAGACCTAAAAATTACACGGTCAGTTGTCCCACGGGCCGAAGCAGAAAAGATTTTCACCCAGCGTGGGGAACATTTTAAGGTAGAATT
>CAJOLB010000019.1 GCA_905235385.1 uncultured Alphaproteobacteria bacterium
AAATAGATATCCCCCAGTAAACTGGGGGTTCTATAGAAAAGGCTCTCAAAAGAGAGCCTTTTCACTACAGCTCCAGTCGGAGCTGACCTAAATCCTGTCGTCCTTGAAACTCCACATAGTGTTTAATTTTTTCTTCGTCTAAACCGACGCTACTTACGAAGTATCCTCGCGACCAGAATACATTTTCCTTAAAATATACTCTGCTGAGCCAAGTAAACTTGGCTCTGATTTGCGATGCAGATTGGCTTTTCAATCTTGCTATTACATCGGCTACCGCATATCTTGGTGGTATCGTCATCACAAAATGAACGTGGTCTTGATCAAAGCCAATCTGCTCTATCTCACATCCTGGGATACTTCGTAGTAGCTTAGGTAACAATTTTTTGATATAGTTAACGACGCCAGGCTTTAGGACCCGACGACGATATTTACAAACCCATACTACATGGTAGCTCAGTCTGTATACGCTATGTTGACCTTGTACGCATTCCATACCCTACTATAACATCGTCGTCGGAATCATTCAACCCCCATTAAAATGGGGGTAGTCTGTAAGGCATTAAAACAAAAAAGTCGGTACTAAAAAGCACCGACTTTTCTAAACTTAGCAGTCTATTTCCTGTCTTGAACCTTCATTTCTTCAGGTGCTTTCTGAACAACCTGAATAAGTTCCGTTACAGGCTTATAAACTGTCTGTTGGAACGGGCTCGGAGCTTCCCATGCACAATCGCAAATCTCTAACCCCAAGCTTCTCAAAGCTGTTTCTGTCGGCAGGAACAAATCTTTTCCGGCATCTGTCTTTTGACCGACATGAGCCACACCGTTGACAGAACCGTGCTCATCAATCAAAACACTGCCGATAACCAAATCTTGAATATTGGTATCAACAATAACCTCAGATCCTTTGCTGTCGCTATAACGATAGCCCAAAATCTTACCGCTGTTATCAATATAATTTTCAGATCCGTTGTCAAATTCCTCGACATCAAGCATTCCGAGAGTCATAAACCCGGTTTCGCCGACTTTCGGCAACTCAAGTTTAAGAGCCAAAGGCGTATATTCCGTCGGTGCAGAGAGCATCACCAAAGCCGTATTTTTGCTCGGATTAACTCTGACAACTCGGCCTTCAAGTTCTTTGCCGTTAATCGTTCTGATTTTATAAACATTATTCTCAGCATCAACCAAATCGGCTGAAGTTAAAATAAAGTTTTCTGAAACAATCAAACCGGCACCTTTTTTGCCTTTAACGTTTGAAATTTCAACAACCGAAGCACGAACCTTATAAAGGTTTTCGGGGCTTAATACATCATAAGGCGCACGAGTTGTGATACACAAACGATCAAATGCTTTAACGTCCGTGTCAACCCACGTATCGTCAACAACCTGACAATCACCGCCCGAAATAACACCGCCGTTTTCATCAATGCAGTTGTTAAAGACGTTAAAATCATCAGTTATGCCCGAAGCCTCTTCAACAACCGGACAAGGTTCGGGTTCTTCACAAGGCGCAGGAACTTCAATTCTTTGAACAACAGCCGGACACTCTCTGATATTTGCTTCCGGACGTGTCAATTCGCATTGTTTTGCCTGATAAAGAGGTTCTGCATAATGACATTTTACCGGATCCAAAGCTCTTTCTTCATCAATCAAAGCATTGCGTTCTGCCGTTAATTCTTCAGGGCTTAAACGAACCATAAGCTGATCTTCAAACCCGCGAGCTGTTTGCAAGTTGCTGACAGCATCTGCAAAAGCAGCTTCAACGAGTGCAATTTCACCTTGTTCTTCGCCCATATTCAACTCGGCATAACCCGTTGTCTCGCCTTCCCATACAACCGTCGTTTTGGAAAGATTTGAGAGTTTCCATTTAACCGTTATTTCAGAAGAGCCTGTGCGTTTATCTGTTTTTTGAACATCATCCCAATCATACCCGTCACAAACATTCATAAAGAAGTTTGTGATTTCTGCCGTCAATATATATTCGGGTAACGGAGACGGTGTTTTTTCCAAACACAAGTCATCAGGCATTTTAACAATATTATAGCAATCACCTGTCACTTGTTCGAAAATTTCGGAAAAACGCATATTCTTTTCCATAACACGGCCGTGGTTCAAAACAGCTTCTTTGTCAAAGCGTCTGCAACCAAAAATGCGGAAACGATAATTACCCATTTTATTTTTGATTGAAGCACCATCATTTAACAAATTAAAATCGACATGTTCCAAATAAAGCGGTGCCATTGCGCAACAATCTCTTGCCATTGCTTGAACAACATAATCGTTATAAGAAACGGCATATTGAGGTTGTTCACAAGGACAAGCAACCGGTGCAGGTTCTTCGCATTTTTCACACGGTCCCGTATCAACAAGCGGACCATTGTCATAACATCTCTCGCACGGACCCGTATCAATCAAAGGACCGCTATCATAACATCTATCACACGGCCCGGTATCAATCAGAGGACCGCTGTTATGACAATTTTCACACGGACCCGTATCAATCAAAGGACCGCTGCTGTGACAGTTTTTGCAAGGTCCGCCCGGAAACAAACTGCCATCTTTATCTGACGGCGAAAACCACGCGGCCAAATTAGAAGAAGTTGATGCAACTTCAGCATAATTTGTCTGCGAAGATGAACGTGCCGTTCTCACAGCGGCAGGAGCCGTTGTTCGATTCGCCGAACGTATAAGTGCAGGTCTCTGCTGAGTTTTATTTTGAGAGCCAAACCACGAGAGTTTTGAGCTTGCTTGATGACGTCTTGCCATCATTTCACGAACACTTCTGTTGTATCGTGTTGATGACGTCGCGTCTGCATTTCCGACAGCAAAGGCCCATGATATCAAGGCAACGCTTAAGGAAACAAGTAAAAATTTAGACGGCTTAAAATTTTTCATTAAAGTTTCTCCTATTGTTCTTTGCTCAGCACTGTCTGTCTATAATTCAATGCTTCTGCTATGTGCATTTTAAGCACCTTTTTTTCATTTTGCAAGTCCGCAATCGTTCTTGCTAACCGTAAAGTGCGATGATAACCGCGTGCCGACAATTTTATTTTATCGGCAAAATTGATAAGGAGCTGGCGTGCGTCAGCCTCCAAATCGACAGCATCTTCGAGCAGATCGCCCGAAAGCTGCGAGTTCGTCGAAAGATCAAATCTTCCGAACTTTTCAAAACGACTTTTTTGTATAGCTCTTGCTTTTTCAACGCGAGCCAAAACCATCTCTGATGTTTCGCCTTTTTCTTTTTCAAATATATCCCAAGGCGTCACGGGCGGAACATAAATATGAATATCTATTCTATCTAAAAGCGGTCCCGAAATTTTAGCCTGATATTCCGCCCCGCATTTAGGGGCTTTGGGGCATTCTTGTCCTTTCTGTCCCAAATAGCCGCATTTGCAAGGATTCATTGCCGCAATAAATTGAAAACGCGCCGGATAAGTATGATGATATTCCGCTCTTGAAACAGTAATTTTCCCATTTTCAAGCGGTTGCCTCAAAGCTTCCAATGTGGCTCGATTAAACTCAGGCAATTCGTCTAAAAACAAAACACCGTTGTGCGCAAGCGAAATCTCCCCGGGTTTTGCCCGCTTTCCGCCACCGACCAAAGCAGGCGTAGAAGCACTATGGTGCGGATCACGAAACGGTCTGTTAAAATTAAGCTCGCCGTTTTTAAGCTCTCCGGCGACAGAATGAATAATACATGTTTCTAAGGCTTCTTCGGGCGTTAAAGGCGGCAAAATTGAAGTCAACCTTGAAGCGAGCATTGATTTTCCCGATCCCGGAGGTCCCATCATCAACATATTATGCGCACCGGCGGCAGCAATCTCAAGCGCACGTTTTGCACTTTCCTGCCCCTTTATATCCGACAAATCGAGTTTGTTCTTGATGAGCTTTTGTTGTTTTTTTTGAGGAAACGGCAAAGCCTGTATCCCCTTAAAATGATTGATCAGTGAAAGAAGCGTCGGTGCCGCAACAATATTTTTCAATCCGCCCCAAACGGCCTCGCTGCCTTGTGCTTGCGGACATACAAGACCTTTGTTTTCTCTTAAGGCATGTATTGCAACCGGCAAAACACCGTTAACCGGCATCAAACTGCCGTCAAGACCGAGTTCACCCAAAACAATATAAGAAGACAATTCTTCCTGAGGCAAAATCTGCATTGCCGTTAAAATAGCGCAGGCGATTGCCAAATCGAAATGCGAACCTTCTTTTAACAAATCGGCAGGTGCAAGATTTACCGTGATTCTTTTCGCCGGAAAAGAAATCCCAAGCGCCTCGAATGCCGCTCTCACGCGTTCTTTACTTTCCGCAACCGTTTTATCAGGCAACCCCACAATCGTAAAAGCCGGAATACCTGCAACCATTTGAAGTTGCAAATCAACATTCAAGACATCCATTCCGCTAAATGCAATTGTGTTTATCTTTGCCTGCATATAGAACTACCACCTCGGCACAAAATCGTCGTTACGCCAACGTCTTGTCGGATAAGTCCCTGTTGTTAGAAAATCGTGTTCTGCGGTGATTCTTGGCAATTCTGAAACCCTTACAAAACCATCTTTTTCCAAAAAGTCCGCACACTCTTCCGCCGTATATTCATAAGAATTATAGCAATAGGCGATCACCCTTGTATAAAGGTTTTCAAGCGCAATCACGTCATGCTGATACGGCTCAATCATCTGAACCTGCGTTGCGGCCTCGGCATCTTGCGCCTTTGTTGTTTCCGTTGTTGTGCTGGTATAAACACAAGCCGTTAATGCACTAAGCACAGCGGCTAAGCATGATATTTTCATATATTTCATGTCCGTTTCCTCTGTTTAATTTTATTTTCATCTTAACCGCAATTTATTAAAATAATCTTTATAAATCAGCTCTTACGCAGAAATATTGACAAATGGCGCAAAATATGGTATAAAATTTAAAAAGGGGGATAAAATGTCACTCAATTGGAAAGATAAAAAAGAAGAAACAGAACGGCAAGTACACATGTTGCTGACCGCCCAGGAAATATTTGATCTATCTAAAATAGATTTAAAATATGATAACGGATATCTTGCCATTATATCAAAGGAAAACCCCAAAGATAGAGTGACTATTTCAAAAGAGCAACTTGATGCCAAAAGATTGGAAAGAGAAGAAAATACAGAACTTAGACGTCTATACACTACACCAACTGAAATTACAGAAACGACCCTACAAGGATCTACTATAGGCCAAGCAAGTGGAAACAGCATTTCCTATGACCCTAAAAAAGTTTCTGATACAGCAGCAGAAATTGGTGTAGATGAAAACATATTTCTCACTTCGGTTTTAGGCCATGAACAAACCCATATTAACGATCATAAAACAGGCTTATTCAAAACGGCCAACATTTCTGATACATATATGCAAAAACTGAATATGTGTACAGAAATAAATGCAACAATAACTCAGGCCTCACAAGTTTTAGACGAATATGAAAAAACACATAATCCGAACCTTTTTAAACAACTTGCTCATTGTTCCAACTGGAAAGACATTCAACAATATACAGAAAACCATCTAAAAGATAAAAATTTAAGGAAGCAAGTCGGTAAAATGGTTTTCGAAGGCTGGCTTAATCGAAACAATCAAGAAGGAACGGATTACGCTCGGCAGGCATTAAACGACAAATATGGACCCAATATTATTATTTCAGATAGACAAGCAGGTGCGCTTGTTGATAATCAAGCAACGCTCAATGAATATCACAAACGCACGGATAAAATGTTTAAAAATACGGCATTAGGCGATATCAGGGATTTGATAAATGTGGATTTTGATGTAGCTTATCAAACCGAGCCTCTTCAAAGTGAACAATTTTTGCAAATTATTACAGATTCAAAAAATGTTCACCAAGCGACAAAGCAGATTAAAACCTTATATGAAGCTGTTAAAGAAGCGGATGAAGACGGCATTCGCACAACAGAAGAACAAGAAAAAATTGAGCGAACAATGGCTAAATTAATTGCTCAAAAAACGGGGCGCGGAAGAAGTTCTTCAGAAACTCACCCCAACAGCTCCAAATCAACAAAAGTAGCGCAAATTCAAGTTTATCGCGGACGTTAAAAAAATCTTATCCCCACAATTCACAAGCATTTTATTTTTTTGATACGTTTTGAAAAAAATTGTTGCACAAATAGAACATTAAAAATTTTTTCTCGGACGTATAAAAAAATGGAAAAACCTGATTTTGAAAAACTACCCAAAAACATTGAAGCGGAACAGGCTTTAATCGGTGCGATTCTTGCCAACAACAAAGCGCTTGAAAAGGTATCCGAATTTTTACTTCCGAAGCATTTTTCCGATCCCGTCCATGCTAAAATTTTTGAGATAATGTCAAACATCATCAACCATGAACGTTCGGCTGATGTCATCACTTTAAAAAACTATTTTGAACAACAAGGAATATTAAATGACGTCGGAGGTATGAATTACCTTATAAAATTGGCCGACAGTGCCTCTCCGATGACAAATGTTGAATATTACGGTCGATTCATTTACGACAAATATTTGCGTCGAGAACTGATTGACACCGGCTATCAAATTGTTAACTCTGCCATGACTGAATCTGCTGATTTAGAAGCAACCGATCAAATTGAGCAAGCTGAGCAACATTTATTTTCTCTTGCCGATCAAGGGAACACTCAAGGTGATTTCATTGATTTTTCGCAAGCTTTAGGCTCAACATTGGGTTATATTGAACAGGCTTATCAGCGCGAAGATAAACTTTCGGGACTTCCGACAGGCTTAGAGCGTCTAGATAAACGCTTGGGCGGCTTAACAAAATCCAATTTAATTATTATCGCCGGCCGTCCGGCTATGGGAAAGACAGCTCTTGCCACAAATATTGCCTATAATGTGGCTGATTTCATGAGCAGAGAAAAAAATATAGATAAAAAAGAAAAAGGCGTTGCTTTTTTCTCGCTTGAAATGAGCTCTGATGAGCTGGCTTCGCGTATTTTATCAACGGTTACGCAAACACCGGGGCAAAATATGCGCACCGGTGAAATTAACAATGCTGAATTTACACGTATTGCCGCGGCTGTCCGTGAACTCGAAAACATTCCTCTCTATATTGATGACACCCCCGGTTTAACGATAGCTGCAATTCGCACACGTGCACGCCGCCTAAAACGCACCAAAGGCTTAGGGCTTATTGTCATAGACTATATTCAACTCATCACGGGCTCATCAAAACGGGGCGAAGCCAACCGTGTGCAAGAACTATCCGAAATCTCGCGCGGGCTTAAAATTTTAGCCAAAGAACTCAATGTTCCCGTCATTGCGCTGTCTCAATTAAACCGCGGTGTTGAGAGCCGCGATGACAAACGCCCGTTAATGTCTGACCTGCGTGAATCCGGCTCTATTGAGCAAGACGCCGATGTGGTGATGTTTGTTTTCAGAGAAAATTACTACATTCACAATGAAGAGCCGAAACAAAAACAAAATGAAACACCTGAACACTTTACCCAACGCATTGAAGACTGGAAAAAGCGCGACCGCGAAACACAAAATTTAGCCGAAGTCATCATCGGAAAACAGCGTCACGGTCCGACCGGAATGGTTAAGCTCTTTTGGAACGGACAATACGCCCAGTTCGGAAATTTAGCAAGTGAGGAAGCCTTGCCCGAGCAAATCGGAGGCTAAAGTGCAAAAAGACAATATCCAATTAAAAAAAGCGACCACGCCGCAATCCAGATTTAAAAATCAAGATGTGGAACCTGAGTTTTGGAAAAAGAAAAAGCTTGAAGAAATGAACAAAACCGAATGGGAGCTTTTATGCGACGGTTGCGGAAAATGCTGTTTAAACAAACTTGAATGTAAAGGAAAAATTTATTTTACCAACGCTCATTGCCGTTTCTTAAACCCGAAAAATTGCCTGTGCCGCATATACGAACACCGATTCGATGTCGTTAAAGACTGCCGCGATATTGACTTAAAAGCAATCCGCGAAAAACCGAGATGGTTACCGAGAACCTGTGCATATTGGCTTTTAGACAACGGTTATGATTTGCCTTCATGGCACCCGTTAAAAACGGGCAAAGCAAATTCTGTTTTTGAAGCCGGCGTATCTTTGAAAAATCGTCCGCTTATAAATGAATCAGAGGTTGAAGACTATGAAGATTACATTGTTGACTGGCAAGACCTTTGATTTGGAAAACGCATTTGATTTTCCTCTTAAAGTCAACACTTCTTATAAGTTGAAGCGTTTAAGCCTGCGCATAGACCACAAAAAGCGGCTTGTTGTTCTTTCTCTGCCGAAGTGGTATGGCAAGAAAAAAGCGTTTGAATTTATAAATGAACACTTGGATTGGATTGAACAAAAACTTGCCGAACTGCCAAAAATGAAAGACTTTGAAGACGGCGAAGAAATCAGTTTGTTTGGAAATCTTGTCAAAATTTGTTACGATTCGGATTTCGGCGCACCGAAACTGATTGACAATACGCTTTATGTCGGCGGCGAAAAAGAGTTTTTGCATCGCCGCATAAAAGATTACATCAAAAGAGAGGCAAAAAAAGAATTTTACAACCTTACAAAGAGTCTTGCGGATAAAATCAACAAAAAGTTGCAGGGCGTAACAATTAAGGATACGAAATCCCGTTGGGGAAGCTGCTCCACCTTAAACCACATCAATTATAACTGGCGTATCGCTCTCGCCCCGAAAGCAACGATTGATTATTTAATGGCGCACGAAGTTGCCCACCTTGCCCACCCCGACCATTCGCAAGCCTTTTGGCGCACGGTAGATGAGCTTAATCCGAATGCTTACGCCGGCAAAAAATGGCTCGAAAAACACGGCAACGAGCTTTATTTATATAGATAAAATTGGCAAAAAAAATAAAAACGCTTAAGAATAAGTTAAAGTCATAAAAGTTCGGATAATAGTTCAGATGGAGTTAAAATAAATTCTCACAGTAAGCTCGGAGAATGGCGTTAATAATAGGGGCTTTTTCGCCGACGTGTACAAATAGCTACACGAGAAGAAAAAGCCCCTGTTAGTAACCCATTATACGAGCTTTTAAATCTCGCCGATGTACATGCCAAGCAACTTAGCCGCCTTAATATACGAACTGTTCAAATCGACAGACTTTGTGCCGGCGGCAACAACATCTTCCAAAGGATAAGAAGTTACCTCACCTTTGCTTAATCCGACCATCACATTCGTTTTGCCTTGGGCCAAAAGTTCAACAGCTTTGGCAGCAAAAACAGAAGCCATAATACGGTCGCCGAAAACCGGATGACCGGAACGTTGAGTATGTCCCAAACGTGTGCAACGAATTTGAAAACCATTATATTTTTCATTCAAAAGATTGGCTAAATAATCACCGATACCGCCGTGAACTTTTTCGCCGACCAAATTTTTAGCGGCGGACAAAACTTCGCCCGTTTCGGTCTTAATACCTTCCGAAACAACAATAATGGCATGTGTACGCCCTGTTGCTTTAACAGCTTCAAGTTTATTGATAATACCGTCTAAAGTATAAGGAATTTCAGGGATTAAACAAACATCTGCATAACCTGCAATAGCTGATTGCAGAGCCAAATGTCCGGCATCTCTTCCCATCATCTCAATAATCATGGCACGATGGTGTGAACGCGCGGTTGTATCAATATTGTCAACAGCTTCCATACAAACCTGACAAGCCGTCTGAAAGCCGATTGAAAAATCTGTCAACGGCGTATCATTGTCGATTGTTTTAGGAAGTCCGATCATCTTAATACCTGCTTTTGTGCAATAATGCTTCAAAACATTCATGCT
The DNA here is from genome assembly GCA_905235385.1 of uncultured Alphaproteobacteria bacterium. Classification (GTDB taxonomy): domain Bacteria; phylum Pseudomonadota; class Alphaproteobacteria; order RF32; family CAG-239; genus UBA1254. The sequence goes on from CAJOLB010000019.1 coordinate 9,774, forward strand.
GCCATCACCGCCCAAAACGATAACCGCGTCAAGCCCGAGTTCACGAACCCCCTCGCCGAAGCGCTCAGCAACCGCATCCATCTGATCGGCTTTAATACCTTTATTAAGTGATCCTAAATAAGAACCGGCTGTTTTCGACCATGGTGTATCTGAAAAATTTTGAAGCGTCAAAACCTCATAAGAAAGCGGACGTTCGGTTAAACCCTCTGTTCCGTTATGAATACCATAAATCGTCCAGCCTTTGAGCGTTGCCGCCTTAACAACACCGGATATGGCAACATTTAATCCCGAACAGTCACCGCCGCTTGTTAAAATACCGATTTTTTTAATATCACTCATAAAATAATCTCCGTTTTTTAATTTAAAGTTCTTGATTCTTTTTTCATTTTAATGTATACTACATACAGATTTTTAAAATGTATTTCCATAAAAAAATACATTTGTGCGAAACTTTTTTTCAATAGGACGAAAAGCATAAATGCAAAACGAAACGTATAAAAAACTTCAGCTTCAACTTTGTGAGTTAAAGCTTGAGGAGCGTCGTGTGCGTTCAGACATCAAAACGCTCGTTAAAAAGAATCGAACGATTGACTTTTATCAGGCTCAGAAACTTAACGCCTTAAAAACAGGGCTTTCCAAAAAGATAAAGTCGGTTGAAGCGGGTATTACCCCGAACATTATTGCTTAAAGATCTTTAAAAAAGTTCTTGACGAAGAAAAAACTCTATGCTAAGAACGCATAAATTTTAACATTTTTTATCAGAAAAGAGGTGAATTAAGTGGTTCAAGTTACTGTTATCGGCAATGATGTCGCTCAGTCACTCAAAATTTTGAAAAAGAAAATGCAACGTGAAGGCATTTTCCGCGAGATGAAATTGCGCCGTTGCCACGAAAAGAACGCTGAGAAGAAAGCTCGCCGTAAGGCTGAAGCTATCCGCCGCGCTCGCAAGCAACTCAGAAAACGCTTAGATACCGAAGGATTCTAGCTTAATTAAACAAAAAAATTGAAATAATAAAAAATACCTGTTTTTTTTCATAAAAAGCAGGTGTTTTTTTAACGTTTTTTTATAAGTTTTGGGATAATGTTACAAAAATGTGAAGTTTTCGTTTTTTGATAAAGAAAAACTGGAATTTCTCAATAATTTGTGCTATTCTAATGCTTATAGAAGGACTTATTTTGGAATAAAAAAATGTATTTATGGATTGTGATTGCAACATTTATGGTCGCTTTGATTTCGTTCAACCTCTCGGTTCGTCCGGATGCTGATCGTGCTTATATGGAAACAAGAGCGTCCGCCATCATCACAAAATTCAGAATTCAACACAATGCCTTCAAAGCCTACGTTCATTCATTGAAATTACCCAAAGATAGTGCAGAATCAACGGTTGTTTACACCTCAGGTTTTGCCTACAAAAATGGCGCGCTGTATTCTGGAACATATGGTACTAACGGCGGCATTCAACTCAATGCTGAAGATGTTGAAGACTATATGCCTGTCGGTTTTGAACCAACGCCGAACATTTATTCCAAAGTTTTTTGCTTTAAAGCAGCATCGTATGAAATCGACCAAGACTATGCCCAAACCTGCGAACAAGAAACCGGCAACCAATTTTGCTGTGCTGATGGCACAAGTTTTGTTTATATTGTTTCGTGGCAAAAAATCCCGACCCGTTGGATGGGGCAAAATGGAAAACCGATTTCGGATATGATGACGGCTCTTTCAAATGCTGAAGGCTACGGTCAATCCATCGGTTATGTCACAACCGTTGAAAATATTGACCATCCTGTTGTCAGCGGCGGTGCCGGTTTAGCTGTTGATATGAACTTAGGCAAACGCGTGTTAAAATATCAACCTGTTTATACGGTTGTCAAAAATGACACCGATTATCAAGAAGTATGTAAAGAAAACCTGTGCTTTATTGCCATCAATAAAGTCCAAAATAGAGAGGAGTAAAGAAATGACAAAACGCAATATTTTAAGAAAAGTGAACCAAGCCGGTAGCATGATGATTGAAGCGCTCGCCATGCTAACGCTTATTTCGCTTGTTACCCCGACTCTTTATAAAAAATCTGCCGAACGCACGGCTGAACTCCAAGACATCAACACGGCAACACATGTTCGAACATTAATTAAAGCCGTTGACAGCTACACAAATGCAAACTACCAAGAGCTTTTGAAAGATAAGCTGCAAGAGCCTGACGCATCCACAATTATCACTGAAGACACAATCAGCGAATATCTCCCTTATGGTTATAGCTTTGATTCGATTAGAAACTTCGGCTCTCCGATTATCTCTATTAAGCGTCAGGGCGAAACGGACACTTTAACATCCTTTGTCTTTTTACCTAAAAAAGGTGATATCAACGACCTTCGTGCCTCAAGAATCGCCGCCATGGTTGGTGCAAACGGCGGTTACATTGCCCAAGGCGGTGAAACAAAAGGTGTAAACGGTATTTGGGGCTTAAGTAAAGACGAAACGAATGCTTTAACAGATGGTGACGCTCCTCATGCCTCTATTGCTGCAGCGTCAACCGATTCGATTAATGCCGCAAGCCGTGCAGGATTAGACAACCCGAAATATTTGCAGCGCACACCGGCCGAAGGCGAAGAGTGGCGCAATATGATGGCAACAGACCTTTATATGGGCGGTTTGGTTGACCCCGGATTAGGTAACGAAGCCCAACCTTTAAGCAACATCTTAGGCGTCAACAAAATGATTATCGGCAACACCGATAATGACGGAACACAAGATGAAATCAATGCTGCCTTGCTTGTCCGAGCTAATGATGGTATTCATGACGGCTCTGCTTTCATTGAAGGCAGCTTAAACGCCTTAAACGGTGATTTCAGCGTTACAACCAATGAAGGCAACCCTGAATTAAACTTTGCCGATATTGTTACCGCCTCAAACAATCAATTCGGTGTTGATTTAGACGGTGACGGAAACCCTGATTTTGACATCAGCGCCAATGATGAGGGTAATCAGGCAACGTTTAACACCGACACAACCGTTGCCGGCGACCACACATTCACCACTGAAGGCAACACCAATTTAGCCACCACCGAAGGCAGTAAATTTAATGTCGGTCCTGATGGTTCGATTATCGATTCTGATGAAAGTCATCTCAACATATTAGGCGATAAAATCGAAGTTACCAATAATGAAGATGGCTCTAACACAAACATCAATACGACCACCGTCAATATTGCAGGCGACACAAAAATCTATAACTCCGACGAACCGGAAAAACAACCGAACAGACAAGATCTCAATTTTGACTTAAACGTTCAGGGCAACACCTATGTCAGCAACGTTTTAGAAGCCGGCGAGATTGACACGGAAAACTTTGATGCACTTAACCTCCATGCCGGTGGTATAAATTTCGAAGAAGAAGATGGCTCCAAGAGACGTTGGCTCCACGCAACCGGCGAAGGTGTCGAAATCACAGAGCTCGAAGGCGACCAAACACAACGTATGCTTGTTGATGAAGACAAATCTGCGCTTTACGGTCCGACCCGTGATGAGGGCGAAGGCATCACAACCCAAGGCGGCCTTGTCATCACTAATTCCGAAACAGCTCTTTATGCCCCTGATTCAGCCCGTATTTACACACGAAATCTTGACGGAAATGTCATTATTCAAAGAGGCGCTATTGAATCAATCAACACACCTGATAATGAAACCGGAAACCAAGTTAACATCCATGCAACAAATACAACAATTGGCGGTACGGATATTGGCATTGACAACACAGCCTTTGCTGTCAAACCCGGTGAAACAAACAGTGGGACACGCACACGTTCTCACGTAATTGCCGATGCCGACCAATTTATGGTTAAAAAGACCTCTCCGGGAGGAACGGCAAACAATCCTGATGATGCATCTTCTCAAAAACTCTTGAATGTTGTTTCGGGGCAAAACGGCGCAGTCCTTGACGGAACCGCTACGGCAGAACTTGATCCCGACAAATTCCGCATCTGGTCTCAGCCGTGGTCAACATCTAACTCCGGCGAAGCTCTCAGCATTTTAGAAGTTGATTCTTCAACCGACTTAGAAAAAAAAGATGGATATGGTGACGTGGTCAGCAATTCGAGCGTTTATATCCGCCGCGGTGCAATCGAGATTGAAGGCTCTGCACCTGTAAATAACTCCACTCACCGCGCAGATGAAGGTCTCGGCTATATTGAAGTCTCTCGCCTTGTTGCCAACAACTTAGATGCCGACGAAAACCGAATTGTTCCGGTTTATGCCGGCGATTATGACAGCGGTAGTTATGACTCACACGACCGCCCTGACACATATATGGTCAATCCGGCATACACCTCTGTTATGCATGACATCAAATTGACCACGCGTGGCGGTGCACGTTTGAGCGATATTTTGCCGGACTTCATCAATAAAGGTATTTACATCGTCAACAACACCTTCAAAGACGGCATCGACTTTAACAACTTAACTGTCAGACAATCAGAGGGCAGAATAAAAGCCTCTGAAGAATCTCCCGCAAACAGCATCAATGACTGGGCTTCTCCGTATATGGGCATGATCCCTGCGCCTCAATGTCCTCCGGGACACGCCCGCGTGATTACCATCACACCGGCGAGCTTCCAAATGGCACAAACGGGTGATATGGTTTTCAAAGACGGACGTTACTATGTGAAAGAAGAAGCAAAAGCCAATGAGCTTGGTGATGTGAACACAAACACCTTGCCGACAAACGGCGAAGTAACCGGCGCAACGATGCAATCTCCGCACCAAATCGTCAGCTATGATGCAATCGGCAACCCGACCGTGAACTACATTTACTACCTTGGTTTAGGTAACGAATCAAGCATTAAAGACAAATATGGCAACTCATATTCTCCGAAACCGCTTTACTTCCAACAAAGCACATGGCTTAAGAGCAAGGTTGTCGCTTATGGTTCAAACGGTATTTGCAGCGGTAACCCGACAGGTGAAGGATGCGGCGCAAACTTCCTCGGTTGGGCTGCAGTGATGGGCTTTGTTTATCCTCAAAGCTTATATGGATCTGTGATTAGTTCTTTAACCGGCATAACATCAGATGATTCATCTGTTTCAAACAGCACTGTTTACTGGAACGTCTTCCCTGTCCGCGCCCGCTCAATGGAAGCTTACGCAACGGTTTACTGCTACTTTGACAGAACAAACATCTTCAATTCGGGTAACAATCCGAAGTATGTTGATCAATATGATCAAATGAAAAACTTCAGACCCGTTTACCAAAAAGATGGTGCCCGCACCTATAACGGCAACACTCCGGGCAACAACTCGAATTACATCGAGCGCTTGAACGACCCGCATTTAAGATATAAAGATCCGTGGTAAACAGACACTAAAAACAAAAACCCCGCCGTATTCACGCGGGGTTTTATTTAAAGCAAAAAAAGAAAGCTGAAAATTTTAGTGTAGATAGAGCTACATGAATTTTCAGCTTTTCGCATCTTTGCAATTAGTCGTCCGTTATATAAAATTCTTAAAAACTTGAAGACATAGCGTAAAAAGTTTGGATAACGAGACGAATAGAAGCAAAAAAAGAAAGCTGAAAATTTTAGTGTAGATATACTCAAAATACAAAAACTCGGAGAGCGTGTAGATACGAAGAAAGCTTGAATACGCGGTGTACACAAATAGTACATAAGTATTCAAGCTTTCAAGTAGCTACTAGCTATACGAATTTTTTCACAAAAGTTTGGAGAATTAGGCAAATAATACCCCCTCTTTTGACGACGTGTACAAATAGCTACACGAGGAAAAAGAGGGGGTGTTAGTTGTCAATTATACAAACTTTTGACTATTCGGCGCTGTAAGCCTTCTCCTGCTTAGCCGCTTCATCTGATGTACGCGCAACATTGATTAAAATGGTTTGCGTAACTTCAGGGTGCAAGTTCAATTGAACTTTGTAAACACCTAAATCTTTAATCGGCTTTTCAAGATAAACAAGACGACGCTCAATATCGAAACCTGCTTCTTTAATAGCAGATGCGATATCGCGAATCGTAACCGAGCCATAAAGTTGACCTGTTTCAGCAGCTTGACGAATAAGAACGGCTTTAAAGCCTTTCAAAGATTCAGCCTTAGCTGTTGCAGCCTCAAGCAAAGCCTTATTATGAGCTTCCAACTCAGCTTTTTGCTTTTCAAAATAAGCAACATTAGCTTCTGTTGCGCGCAAAGCTTTGTTTTGCGGCAAAAGGTAGTTACGGGCATAACCGTTTTTAACAGTTACTTTATCACCCATTTTACCTAATTTTTCGACGTGTTCGAGAAGAATAACTTCCATATTTCTACCCTCCCCTTAGTTTGCCACATAAGGCAACAAGCCGATATAACGCGCACGTTTGATTGCACGAGCGAGTTCTCTTTGCTTTTTAGCCGAAACAGATGTAATACGTGAAGGAATGATTTTGCCTTTTTCAGAAATGAAACGAGACAAAAGTTTAACATCCTTATAATCGATTCTCAAAGCATTTTCGCCGGAGAACGGACAAGATTTTCTTTTAAAAAATGATTGTTTTGCCATGATTATTCTCCTAAACCTTCAGCAGCTTCAACAGCGGCGATATCTTCATCTGTAGACAATTCGCTGTTAAATTCATCAACTTTGACGGTCATATAACGAATAACATCTTCGTTAAGACGTACCAAACGTTCATATTCAAAAATTGCTTGAGAAGGTGCAACAATATTTAACAAAACATAGTAACCTTTACGGTTCTTTTTAATGCGATAAGCAAGGTTTTTGAGGCCCCAGTTATCGACTTTAACGACTTCACCGCCTTGGTTTTTAATGACATCGCTCAAATTAGAGACCAAATCATTAACTTGTGAGGCGCCTAAGTCTTGACGTGCGATAAGCACGCTTTCATAGTTAGCCATATATAAATCTCCTTATGGATTCTCAACAAATGAACGGTTTCCCGTTCTGGTTAATGTATAGCCGAAAGAACCATTCTTTCGGCAAGGACGAGTCGCAATATACATGAAAATTTTCACAATGCAAGCATTTTTTTTAGCCTGTTTTTTTTTGAAACAATGCGACATAAAGCGTTATTAAAAAAAAACAAAAAAGCGGTTGCTATTTGAAATCATTTTTTTTATAAAATATGCAGGAGAATTTGGTATGCAAGATTTTATTCGTTTTTTACTACGTTTGGCTTTACATTTATTAAAGGTTCGTGTTGCGTTTGACGTTCCGCCCGAACAACTGCCGAAAAAGGCGATTTATATTTCAAACCATGTCTCATGGCTTGACCCGATTATTTTATTTGCATACTTGCCGAACAATCCGTTTTTCCTGCTTCATCCGAAGCTTTATCGAAACAAATGGATTAAGTTCTTTTTAGGTCATGCGCCGAAAACCGAATTTAACTATATGGATCCTGCAAATATCAAAAAGGTCATTCAGGTCGTTAACCACAACCGCTCGATTGTGATGTTCCCTGAAGGAATGATGACCGATAACGGCGATATGATGAAAATTTATGAAGCCCCGATGATTATTTTGGATAGAACAAACGCGCCGTTTGTCCCGATTTGGATCAGCGGGGCGGAGTTCAGCCCGTTTTCTGACACGATAGGTGCCGTTCCTCATCGTCCGATGCCAAAAATCAGGGTGCGCATACACAAACCCGAATATGTTGTTGTCAATGAAGCCTTAAAGAAAAACCGTGATTATTTGCGTGATCAGCCGTATATGATTTTAAACCGCCTGCGTTTTGAAACACGTTTTAAAGATAATGTTGCTTTGTTTAAAAAGCTTGTGCGCATTTCAAAAATTTACGGTAAAACGGGGCCGTTTGAAAGACGTTTTATTCTTGATGATATAAAGCGCGAACCGCAAACCTATATGGATATCATCATCAAAAGCCATATTTTAGGCAAAAAATTTACCTTAAAAACAAAAGATGCCGAAAATGTCGGTTTAATGCTTCCGAACTCGGTTGAAAACGTGATTTCGTTTTTCGGATTGTCGGGATATAACCGCGTTCCCGTTATGCTGAACTTTTCATTGGGGGCAAGCCTTGTTTCTTCCATGTGCCGAACGGCTCTTGTTCAAAACATTATCACATCGCGCGCTTTCGTTACAAAAGCAAAACTTGAAGAAACCATACAAAAACTTGAAGAAAACGGCATAACAATTCACTATTTGGAAGATATGGCAAAAACCGTCAACATATGGGATAAAATCAGGGCGTGGTTTTTATATAAAACAAAACAAGTGCCTTTTAAGCAAAACGCTTCGGATCCTGCTGTTATCCTCTTTACGTCAGGCTCGGAAGGTTCACCGAAAGCCGTTGTGCTTTCACACGCCAACATTTTTTCAAACGTTGTGCAAACAAGCTGCGTGGCACAACTTAATATGCAAGATTTGCTCTTTAATTGCCTGCCGATGTTCCATAGCTTCGGCCTCACCATCGGCACATTGTTTCCGCTTTTGACAGGAGCAAAAGTCTTTTTGTTCCCCTCACCTTTGCAATACCGCACCATCACCGAGCTTTTGTATGAACTCAAAGCCACAATGATGATTGCAACCGACACATTTTATAAGGTTTATGCGCGCCTTTCGCACCCTTATGATTTTAGAAAAATCAGGCTCTGTATTGCCGGCGCCGAAGGTGTGAAAGAAGAAACGCGCAACTTAATGGCTGAAAGATTGGGTGTGATGTTGTTGGAAGGCTATGGCACCACCGAATGTTCGCCGCTTTTAACAATCAACAACCTTTTGTTTAACAAATACGGCACATTGGGCAAATTGGTCCCCGGTCTTGAAATGCGTTTAGATGATGTTGAAGGCATTGAAAACGGCAAAGAGCTTGTCGTCAAAGGGCCGAATGTGATGCTCGGTTATATGCACGCCGACAATCC
>CAJOLB010000020.1 GCA_905235385.1 uncultured Alphaproteobacteria bacterium
TCGGGCATTTCGATTTTCCTTGACTTTTCAATAAAATTGATGTATGATTTTTTATAAGGAATCGTAAAAAAAATAGGTTCCTTTTTTCTTTACACTTTTGACTTACAAAATACCAAAAAAACGCAGAGAATGAGCTAAATAATAAGACACCTGACAAAATGCGAAGGGAGTGTATATGAACGTACATGACCAAGCATGAGGAAAGGTGTCTGTATTAGTTAACCATTATACACGTTTTTTTTCAAAAAGCTCGGAGAACAGGTTAGATAGAGTTATTTGCAAGGCGAGCAAAATTTTAGCGTACAAAGACGTACGTGAATTTTGCGAGACCGCAGAAAATAGCTCTAGATAACCTGTTATACGAGCTTTAACTTGCGGGCAGCACCGGATACCTGCATAACCGTCCAACTTCCGATTTCCTCGGCAGGATACCCTGTCGTTTTGCAATCGCGTTCTGCTTTATATAATAAAGAAAGAACATCTAAAAGCGCTTTACGTTTCCAAATTTTAAGTTGCATGGTAAAATCTGCTTTTCGATAAAACATTAAAGGCGGTCTAAGCCCCGAAACAACAGAATCCGCACTGCTTCCGTTTTCCATATTGGCCACACATTCCAACAGCTTATAAAAATGATAACTCAAATTGCGCAACAGTTGCACCGGCTCTTCGCCTTCGTTTAACAAAAATTGATAAGCATTAATCGCACGTTCTGTTTGTCCCGATGCCGTAAAATAATTCAAATCCTCGATTGAACTGCCTGAGGTATCGCTCACGGCTTTTTGCACATCTTCCAAAACAATATTTTTTCTTGAACCGATATAACACACAAGTTTTTCAAGCTCGTTAACACTTGCCTTTCTGTCAGCTGACAGCCTGCGACACAAAAGTTGCAACGCATCGCTTGCAATTGTGATTTTGTTTTGAACAAAAAAGTCTCGCACATATGAGCTGATATTTTCTTCTCTGTCATCATAACAACCGAACACAATCGCAAAATCCTCATTTTTCAAATAAGAAACAAGAGATGATTTTGTGTTAATTGAAGATGAGGTCATCACAAGCATTGTGTCTGACGTGCTTCTTTGCATTAAATCTTTCAAAATTTTTGTTAAATTGTTATTAACATCTTTGATTAAAACAACGCGACGCCCGCCCATCATAGAGGTTGCATTATATTCGCCATAAAGAACGCCCTCATCTTTTTCAACCGCTTCCATTTGCAAAACGCTGACCAAAAATGCGTCTGTCAAATCGTCTGAAACAGTTTTCATAAACTTTTGTGAAAGTTCGGCAATCATACCTTCGTTTGTTCCGAACAACAAAACACACCGAACATTTTTATCGGGAGTTTTTAAAAACCTGTCAACATCTGCCTGTTTAAAGTTCATTCGGATTCCCGCGTTTTGTTAAAACAGAATGGAAATACGCGCCGATTCGAAGCGATATATCATTTGCCATAATCTGAGCCGCATCTTTTTCGATTTTTTTCTGAGAAAAAGTCGTTGAATACGGATTCGACATAATATCATACCCCAACAACGCCAACGTATCACCTGAAACAAGTTGTTCTCCGGTTTGGGCATCAAAAAGTTTATATTGAAGTTTATATTCAACGCGCTCACGTGTTGCCGTAATATCTCCGCGCATAGCCTGTTTTGTTTCGAGCTTATTAATATGCACAATTTCCAAGCGATATTTAGGCTTTTCAGGAACTCCTTTAGGCGTAAAACTGTCAAGAAGTTCATTTCTGACAAGCTGACCTATACGATCATCGGCAAGCTCAACCTTAATTTGCGATATTTCATCAGTAATCGAGCTGTCAAACTCACCTTTATAATACCACTTTTCATCAGAATGACGCTCAACATACAAAGGCTCAAAGCCGCACGCACCGAGAGCCAAAACAAGAGCTAATATATTAAATTTACGCCACAATGTTCACAATCCTATTTTTAACGACAATGATTTTCTTGATGCCCGATTCTGCTGTCTGACGCGCAACATTTTCAAGCGCGAGAGCCGCCTTTTTAACATCCTCGTCATCACTGTCCTTTTCTATTTCGATGGTTCCGCGCATCTTCCCGTTAATTTGAACGGCAATTGTAACCACATCATCTTGTGCCAGCTTTTTATCGCCGATCGGCCAGCTTGCCAAAACAACGCTGTCGCTATAGCCCAAACGCGCCCACATTTCTTCACTCAAATGCGGTGTAAACGGACTCAAAAGTTTTAAGAGTGTTTCATACATTTGCACCGGAATTTTTTCCATCGAAGACAAATGATTGACATAAGTCATCAGCGATGAAACCGCCGTATTGAATTTCATCTGATCCACGCGCTCTGTCACATCTAAAATACACTTATGCATTGCCCTCAAATCTGCCGCACTCATTGAAACATCTTCATTGCGATAAACTTTCTTAAACAAAGCATAAACTTTTGAAACAAAGCGATACACACCCATCAAACTTTCTTCAGACCATTGCGCCGCCTGATCAAAAGGTCCGATAAACATCTCATAAAGGCGGAATGTATCTGCACCGTAATTCTCCACAATCTCATCAGGATTGACCACATTGCCGCGCGATTTGCTCATCTTTTCACCGTTTGAAGCCAAAATCATACCGTGTGATGTGCGCTTGTTATATGGTTCTTTGGTCGGCACATAACCGCAATCATATAAAAACTTGTGCCAAAAACGCGAATAAAGCAAGTGAAGCGTCGTGTGCTCCATACCCCCGTTATACCAATCAACGTTCATCCAATATTTAAGAGCTTCTTTTGAGGCAAATTCTTTGTCATTTTTCGGATCCGTATAGCGCAAGAAATACCAAGAAGAGCCTGCCCAGTTCGGCATCACATCAGTTTCTCTGCGCGCTTTTCCGCCGCATTTCGGACAAGTTGTATTAACCCAATCCGTTGCCTTTGAAAGCGGCGATTCGCCCTCATCATTGGGCAAAAAGTCTTGAACATTCGGAAGCGTTAAAGGCAAATCTTTTTCATCAATAGGCTGCCATCCGCAATGTTCGCAATAAACCATCGGAATAGGCTCGCCCCAATAACGCTGACGAGAAAATACCCAATCTCTTAATTTATAATTGACTTTTGCTCTGCCAAAACCGTTTTGAACAGCGTATTCAATAGCTTTTTTCATACCCTCATCTTTGTTCAAACCGTTTAAAAAGCCCGAATTGATATGCAAACCATCATCTTCAAATGCTTCCTTTGAAATATCACCGCCTTCTAAAACCTGAATCATCGGCAAATTAAATAATTTCGCAAAAGCATAGTCCCTTGAATCATGCGCCGGAACTGCCATAATCGCACCCGTGCCGTAACCCGTTAAAACATAATCTGAAATAAACACCGGTATCATCTCGCCGGTATAAGGATTCTTAGCCTTAATGCCTTTCAGCTCAACGCCTGTTTTCTCATCATTTGCCGTGCGTTCCAAATCAGATTTTTTGGAAGTTTCTTCAACATAGGCTTTTATCTCCGCTTGATTTTCAAAGCGGCTCATATACTTTTGAACAAATTGATGCTCAGGCGCCAAAACCATATAAGTCACACCGAAAGCCGTATCCGGACGCGTTGTGAAAACAGTCAGTTTATCATCTCCGAACTCAAAATCGAGTTCAGCGCCATCTGATCTTCCGATCCAGTTAATTTGTTGCGTTTTAACACGATCAATAAAATCAAGCTCTTCCAAATCATCAATCAATCGATCGGCATATTTTGTGATGGCAATCATCCATTGTTCTTTGTTTTTATGAACAACTTCCGCACCGCAACGCTCACAATGTCCGTTCACAACCTCTTCATTTGCCAAACCGACCTTACAGCTCGGACACCAGTTAATAGCGATTTTGTCTTTATAAGCAAGCCCGTGTTTATAAAGCTGTAAAAACATCCATTGCGTCCATTTATAATATTCGGGACTTGAGGTATCAATACATCTGTCCCAATCAAACGAAAAGCCGAGTGATTTCAATTGACGCGTAAAGTTTTTAATATTTTCAGCCGTCGAAATCGCCGGATGAATACCTGTCTTAATTGCATAGTTTTCTGCCGGCAACCCGAAGGCATCAAAGCCCATCGGATATAAAACGTTATAGCCCTGCATTCTCTTTTTGCGCGAAATAACATCTAAAGCGGTATAAGAACGCGGATGTCCGACATGAAGTCCCTGTCCTGACGGATACGGAAATTCCACCAAGGCATAAAATTTTTCTTTTTTATCGTCAATCTCAACATGGTAGATTTTTTCGTCTTCCCAAATTTTCTGCCATTTTTTTTCAATAGCCTTGAAATTATATCTGTCTTCCAAAGCCCAACTTTTTTGCCATTCCTCAAAAGTTTCTTTGCCGTTATAACGTGCATTACCGGTCATTTTTTATTTTCCTTAAAATTCTTATTTTATTTTACTTTTTTCAAAAATAAAGCAAAAGCAAACAAAACTCAAGGATTAATCTGTTATTTCTACAGCAATTTTTATTTAAATCTTACAAACACGCGGCATAATTTTCCTTCTTCGCAAACATCACACACGCCCGAAATATCAGAAACAGTTATATCGGCAAGACATTTTTGATTATTAGTGCAGTATCTGTCGCCATAAAATCTTTGTAAAAGAGATGTCATCCCTCCTCATTTTCGTCATCCCTCGATTGCGTCAGCAATCGTCAAGGGATCTTCAAATTTTTAAACCGTAAAAAAAACCAACCTATTTTTTTTACACTTTTGACTTGCAAAAAACTGATAAAACATTTAATTTTTCTTTATCATGGAAGAAAGGAAAAATCAAAATGTCGCTTCGTATGCAATGTATTAAAACTCTTGAAAAGATCTTAGAAGAAAACGTTTTTTTCAACACCTTAAAATCTGAGTTTAAGGTTCAAGACACAGCCTTTGCAAACAAACTGATTTTAACCGCGCTCCGACGTAAAACCGCTGTTGATAAACTCCTTTCTTCGATGCTGACCAAAAAGATTCCGAACAAAAATAAAATCTTAAAATACGTTCTTCTTGCCGGCTCAACCGAAATTTTATATATGGATACCCCTGATTATGCCGCCCTCAACGAATATGTTGAAATCTCAAAAAGGCTTGTCGGAAAATTTTCATCTTCAATGGTCAATGCCGTTTTGCATAAAATCGCTTTACATAAAGATGATATGAAAGGCGCTGCGCTTTTCCCAAAAAATTTCTTTGAAATCTTAAAACAAGATTACACAAAATCTGAAATTTCTTTGATGCAACAAATGCTTTTAATCGAACCCTCAATTGACATATCTCTCAAAGAAAATCCTGATTTATGGGCTCAAAAATTAGACGGTATCTTATTTGAAAACGGATCGATTCGCCTAAGTTCCATGAACTCAAGCCTCACACTAATCGATGGCTATAACGAAGGCGCATGGTGGGTGCAAGATTTAGCATCATCTTTGCCGGTCTCCTTTTTTGAAGACCTTAACGGCAAAAAAGTTTTAGACGTCTGCGCTGCCCCCGGCGGAAAAACAGCTCAACTTCTTTCAAAAGGAGCGCTTGTCACAGCGCTCGACATCAGCGCCGACCGCTTAAAAACACTCAGCGAAAACATAACCCGCTTAAAGCTCGGAAAAAATCTCACAACTCTGTGCATTGACGCCGAAGAATATCTTGACACCTCATCAGAATTGTTTGACTTCATTTTGCTTGACGCACCATGCTCGGCAACGGGAACATTTCGCAAGCATCCCGAAGTTCTTCATTTCAAAACATTAGATGATGTCAACAAACAAACACAAATTCAAAAAACGCTTTTAGAAAAATCGTCTCGTCATTTAGCTCCGAACGGTCAACTTCTTTATTGCACATGCTCCATCTCAAAAATCGAAGGAGAAAAACAAATCGCCGAATTTTTAAACACTCATCAAAACTTTAAATTAACCCCCTTGTCGCTTAAATCATTAAAAAATTACAACGGCAAAACTTTAGATAAAAACATTATTGATAATCAAGTTTTAAGAACTTTGCCGTATCATAATAAAAACGAGGGCGGCATGGATTCGTTTTTTGCCGCTTGCCTGACGCGCAAAAATTAATGGAGAAACATTCATGCTCTGGCCGCTCACATATTGTATAATACTGTTTTTGCTGACATATATGCTAACGACATTCGGCGCAAAACATTTCAGCCTTTGGAACGCAACAGACCCTGTTTACACTCTAAAACATGACCCGTTTATATATATTTTTGCCCTAATGTTAACCGGCACTTTTTTGATTTACTTTTTAGTAGCCCCTGATTTTGGCGATTCTCTCTCCCCTCTTGGCGCGACACAGCTTATCACGACAGCTTTTCTGCCGTCGGTGCTTTATTTCTGTCTTTTATATCTTTTCAGAGAAAAACAGCCGATATACACCTCTGCGCTCATCTTTCTTGGAGCTCTTGCCTGCGCTTCAACCATAAATTTTCAATATTCTCCCTTAAACAACATATTACCTATTCCCCTTCAAGTTCTTTGTGTCGCATTTTTTATCACGTGCATTAGTCTCTCCTCAAAACTTTTAATTGGGCTTCCTTCCATATTCAGCCTCTTTATTTGCTCCTTTCTTTTAGGAATTACCGTTCTTTCGCTTCTTGGAGGTCTGCCCATTCTTTATGCTTTGTGCGCTGCCTTTTATTTAGGCACATGGGCCGCTGTTTATCAATCAAACAAATTTGAAAAAAACATACAATTAAACGCTCAATCTGTTTCGATTACAACTCTCTTTTTATGTGCCTTATTTGCACATTCCATTGGCGAGTTTTCCGCCCCGTCGGTTATGATCTTAACCTTTTACCCCTTAAGCGAACTTTTTTGTGCTCTCTTTATCACATACATTTTGCGTAAAAAAGAAAACGATTTATATCTCAACACCGCCTACATTCACGGCTACAAAAGAGGTTTTGACCTCCCGATATTACAAAGTTTGGTATTTAAGCTTGGTGTTTTAAACATTATCTTATCCGCTTTTCAGCTCCATTCCGTAAATGCATTTACCTTACCAATCATTGCCATTGTCTTAAATCTATGGCTCATTTCAAAATTATACTTAACCGAGATAGAAACTCCGTCTCTCAAACAAGCTGGTCAGGAAATATACCAAAACATAAAACAAGATCTTAAAACCATCAAGAAAAACATCAAAAAGGATTAAAAAATGTTTTGGCCTTTTAAAAAACATCAAACCCCGACGTCTTTGCAAGACACACCGCCTTCTCTTTCACCTCTCAAGGTGGTTATTGTCGGTTCTGATTTAGCCTTAACGTTGCCTGTTAAAGAAATCATTTCAAATGCGCTCAAAAAAATTCCGTTATTTTTAGTCTCAACACAAGACGAACAAATTTTTGAAGATTTCTTAAATCTCAACAATCAAAACTTTTTTGATTTTTGGGACAGCGGCACCAAAACGCTCAAACAATATCAAGCGGATGTTTTGATTTATCTTTATCAGGAAAAGAATAATATCCGGCTTAATTTCCAAACCGAAAAGATGTATCAGACAAGCACCCCGCCGTTTTTTTCGTTGCTTCAAGGACTCTATTTACCGACCGCCTATTTCACACAACCCGAAATCCCGTCTCAAATAATAAATTTGATTGCCGCAACCCTTATTGCCCTAAATCTTGAAAAAGACGAAAGATATCATGCTCCTCTTGAACAAATTGTCAAAATCCTGAGCAAAAACAAAATTCCTGAAGGCATTGATAAAAAATTCATTTCGGAAATGCTCAATCTTTTGGCCTTAAACTACATCTCAACAAAAGCATCTCACTTTGAAAAACAAGATTTTAAGCTCATTCTCAATCTCATAACTTTTGCTTACAAAAATCTCAATTCGACATACGATTCTCTGTGTGAAGGTTTTCTGCTCACAACGCTTGGCGAAGCATACCAATGTGCCTTAACCGGAAAAAAAGCCGATTCGTATCAGTTAATACAGCGTGCCATTGAAAGCTATAAAAAAGCGTTGAAACATTTCAGCCGCTACATATTTCCATACGACTACGGCCGTTTATGCTTAAGTTTATCTGATTTATACTTTAAGTTCTTTCAGCTTTCCGCCGACAACCAAACGCTTCGAGACACGGTTTTTTATTTAAGAGAAGCTGAAAAGATTTTCACCCCGAGCGTTTTTCCTGATCTTTGGGCAAAGATACAACATCTTTTAGCATCAGATCTTTCAATTTTAAGTTCTCATTCAAACAGCGTTGAAATTGCAAATCTGGCCATTCAGAAATTCCAAAACGAACAGCACATTTTTCAAAAGCAAACCCATCCTCAGCAATGGGCAAACATTGAAATACAAATTGCCAACATTTATTATTACTTAGGCAAAAACAATTCCAGCAAATCCCTTTTAGAAAAATCGATTAACCACTACAGCTACGCATTTGAGGTGTATGATCTCATTCATCAAAACGACAAAACGCTTGAAATCGAAACATATATTCAAAAAGCAGATGAAGAAATAATGCGCTTAAATTAAAAATAAACTCTTGCATAAATGATTTTTTTATTTTAAGAAAGAAACACATTGGAGAGATGGCAGAGTGGTCGAATGCGGTTGACTCGAAATCAATTGTGCCCCTTTCGGGTACCTAGGGTTCGAATCCCTATCTCTCCGCCATTAAAAACAAAAGACACCCTTGCGGTGTCATTTTGTTTTTAAACGTGGAAAGAGGATTTGAAGCCTAGGTACCTTGGTACCGAGGGCACGAGGATAAAAAATACCCCTAATGGTATTTTTTACCGCAAGTGGCGATGTTTTGTTTTTTTGAAAGGGAGAGAAAAGCGACCGCAACAAAAATTACAAAACAAGTGACCGAAGATAAAAGTTTGAAAACTTTTATCAAGACGAATCCCTATCTCTCCGCCATTAAAAACAAAAGACACCCTTGCGGTGTCATTTTGTTTTTAAACGTGAAGAACATAAAATTATTCTCTCGGCAGCCTTCAAGCCGAAAATTTTATTTTTCCGTCTTGCGCAAAAATCTTAACAGTTGAATTGTCTTTAATTTTGCCTTCCAAAAGCATCATTGCCATCGGGTTTTCGATTTCCTGTTCAATCAAACGTTTGAGCGGACGTGCACCGAAATCCGGATCATATCCCTCATGTGCCAACAGCGTTTGCGCCTCGTCATCAACATCTAAAACAATATGCTTTTCGTCAAGCCTTTTTTGCAAACGTGCAAGCTGAATTTTCACAATATCCTTAATCTCTTTTTCACCAAGCGGTTGAAAAACAATCACTTCATCGAGCCTATTGATAAATTCCGGTCTGAAAAAAGATTTTAACATTTCACGAACATCTTTGATATCTTCCCCCGTTCCTAAATTAGAAGTCAAAATCAAAAACGTGTTTTTAAAATCAACCGTGCGCCCTTGCCCGTCTGTCAAACGTCCGTCATCTAAAACCTGCAACAAAACGTTAAAAACATCAGGGTGCGCTTTTTCAACTTCATCAAACAAAATAACCTGATAAGGACGTCTGCGCACGGCTTCGGTTAAAACGCCGCCTTCATCATAACCCACATATCCCGGAGGTGCGCCGATTAAACGCGCAACGGCATGCTTTTCCATATATTCCGACATATCAATGCGCAAAATTGCCGATTCTTCATCAAACAAAAATTCTGCCAAAGCCTTTGCGAGCTCTGTTTTGCCAACGCCGGTCGGTCCTAAAAACATAAATGATCCAATCGGTTTGTTCGGATCGCTCAGACCTGAACGCGAACGACGAACGGCGTTTGAAACGGAAACGATTGCCGCATTTTGCCCGACAACACGTTTGGCAAGCTCCGTTTCCATCTTAATCAATTTTTCTTTTTCTCCGGACATCAATTTATCAAGGACAATGCCCGTCCATTTTGAAACAACCTCTGCAACGGTATCCGGCTGAACGGTTTCAAAATTTGTTTCCTGATTTTTTTGTTCATTGATTTCATTCAAACGTTTTTCGAGTTGCGGAATTTCTTTATATTGCAACTCACCTGCTTTTTCATATTGCCCCTCTCTTAAAGCTTTTTCAGCTTCAATACGTGCCAAATCCAACGCTTCCCTTAATTTACCGGTTTCTTTAACGCTGTTTTTATGGGCGTTCCACTTTGCATTTTCTTCTGCAGACTTTTCTTCTTTAAGCGCAATTTCGACCTCTATTTTTGCCAATCTTTCTTTTGAGGCTTGGTCCGTTTCTTTTTTCAAAGCCTCACGCTCAATTTTAAGTTGCAATAAATGCCTGTCAAGTTCGTCCAATGCTTCCGGCTTTGAGTCTATTGCCATTTTAAGACGGCTTGCCGCCTCATCCACCAAATCAATTGCCTTATCCGGCAAAAATCTGTCTGAAATATACCTGTTTGAAAGCACGGCGGCAGACACAAGCGCCGCATCTGAAATTCTAACCCCGTGATGAAGCTCATATTTTTCTTTTAATCCGCGCAGAATGGAAATTGTATCTTCCACACTCGGCTCACCGATATAAACCGGTTGAAAACGTCTGGCAAAAGCCGCATCTTTTTCAATATATTTTTGATATTCTTTTAAGGTTGTGGCACCGATACAGTGCAGTTCCCCGCGTGCCAAAGCCGGTTTTAAGAGGTTTGAAGCATCCATTGAACCTTCGCTTGCACCGGCGCCGACCACCGTGTGCATCTCGTCAATAAACAATATAATCTGCCCGTTTGCCGCACGCACTTCTTCCAAAACGGCTTTCAAACGCTCTTCAAATTCTCCGCGATACTTTGCCCCCGCGATTAAAGCGCCCATATCAAGTGCCATCAAGCGCTTATGTTGCAAACTTTCGGGCACATCGCCGTTCACGATCCGAAGCGCCAATCCTTCAACAATAGCTGTTTTACCGACACCCGGCTCCCCGATTAAAACCGGATTGTTTTTTGTGCGGCGCGACAAAACCTGAATGGTGTGCCTGATTTCCTCATCGCGCCCGATCACCGGATCAAGCTTTCCTTCTCTTGCCCGCTCCGTATAATCTGTTGCAAACTTCTTTAAAGCATCAAGCGTATCTTCTGCTGTTCTTGATTGAGCTGTTCTGCCTTGTCTCATTTCATTAATGGCTTGATTTAAGCTCTGCAAATTAACCCCGTAAGACTTCAAACTCAAAACGGCTTGTAAAACTCTTTCGACCGTAACAAAAGAATCACCTGCTTTTGTTGCCGCTGCTTCTGCCAAATCCAAAGCCTTAATAAAATTTTGCGAAGCCGAAACCTGAACCGAATCACCCTCAACTTTCGGCAGTTTTTCAACATCTTGAGAAACCGCATAACGCACATCATCAACATTTGCGCCCGACGAGGCAATAAGACAAGAAGCCAATCCTTCTTTATCATCGAGCATAACCTTCAACAAATGCTCCGGCGCCAAAAATTGATTGGAATTTCTTGATGCAAAGCCTTGCGCACTTTGAATAAATCCCTGTACTCTTTCTGTTAACTTTTCCATATTCATGTTATATATTTCCTTCCATATTTAAATATATAGGAAACGCTTTTCTCTTCCGCAAGGCAAAAAAAACCGCCCGATAAAAGGCGGTCTTAAAATGCTACAAATACCACTGCGTCTGATATTTTTTCAAATCGACGCCCGGATTCAAAAAATAGAATTCCCCAGGATGCATCAAAAAAGACGCATACACATTCTCGGCAATAAGGGGAGCCGCACACGACTTACCCTTAATATCAATTCCGTAATAAGCACCTTTGCTTACATCCATGGTGCTGGTAAAGCAAGAAAAGAAGATCGGTTCTCTTTCACCTTCATTTGCCAACAGGCAAGTTGTTAAACAAGGAAAGCGAAAACTATATCTGGGATACGTCCGCTTCCCCCAGTCAAACATAAATTTCCACGCCTCCGACATTTCCCGATAATTCACAATCGGATCAATAAACGTCAGTTCAATCCAGCCGGGAACTTCAGTCACAAGAGCCTTTTTCTGGCTCACACTTTCCGTTATCCTGAAATAACGATCAACATAGCATTTTCCCATACGCAATAATATTAAAAAAAATTAAACTTCAGAATAATCAAATAAAGAAATTTCAGTATAGGAATCACCGTTTTTATGTCAACGCAGCAAGAAAGTTATACACCTTTAATTCAAAAAAAAGATGCTTATTTTAAACTCGAAAGGAAAAGAATATGAATTGGAAATATTGGCTTATCTTAGCTGTTCTTATCTTTGCCATAGCCATCAGTTTTTTTTATTAAGGACAAAAAGATTGAGTAAAAGATATCTTGTTTTAAGTTCATGCGTTTTGTTTTTAGTAGTGTTGTCATTGATTTTATTTAATTAAAAAAATATTGACAAATATTTTTTTTTGGAATACAAAATTTCCAAACTCCTTATTTTAAATATATTTTGTATTTCCTTAAATTATCAATCATAAAAACATTTGCCTTATGGAAAAGACATCAACGCCTACCTTAATGCCCGCTTACTTAACCAAACGCGGACTGGTTGCTCTCTGGGAAAAAGGCGGCAGCATGGCCTCATCCGGTTGCGCAACAATTGTTGCTCAAGATGACGGAAAACGCCCCTGCGCCGCATACATCAATCCGCCCGGTCCTATCAGCAACGGCGAACATGCGCTCATTCCCCTCCGTTCCGGTTTTTACATCATTAAAACCAGGCAGGAGGATGAAGTGTTCGAACACGAGGTTTACAAAATCCTCAAAACCTTCACCCAAAACGAAAACGGTCAGAAAAAGGGATTCATCCAAGTCCGCCAAATCAACCGTTTTTCCAACGGAAAATGGGAAAACCAATTGGCAAAAAAACTCAATTCCGCGGTCAAAGCCGCCGAGAAGAAGGCAACTACATATCTCTGCCGAACGGCGGTTTATGTTCAACAGCCTTCCAATTTCAAATAACGTTCAACAAAAAAAGCACCTGCAAAAGGTGCTTTTTTATTGGTTAAAAAAAGAATTCCTTTTATTTGTCAGCCTTAAAAAGCATATCTGACACCTAAATAAAATTCATGAGATGTCGTCTCCAGTTTTTCTTTGGAAGTATCTCCCTCTCTGGGATCATATCTGTTACTGAAAGTATATCCGCCATTATCAATATAACGATATCCCAAATCAACGGCTATATTATTTGTCGCGGCATAAGACACACCTGCACCTATTTGCCAAGCAAAATTAGTCTTTGACTTACCGTATGAAATGACTGTATTCGTATGATGATACATCACTTTAGAAACTGTTTTTAATCTGACAGCCCCGATACCTGCACCGACATAAGGAGTAAATTTTGTTCCCGTATCAATATCATAATATGCATTAAACATTAAGGAATTATTTTTGAGTTTAATTTTGTCTCTATCCGGTCCCGGATAATACCCTTTGGCATCTTGATGTAAATTAAGTTCGACTTCTCCTCGCAAAGCCCCTTTCTTTATACCGTAAGCTAAACCTATACCCCAAGCATCATCATCAAAATCAAATTTTCCTGAATTTATTTCTGTCGGTCTTCCATCATCATGGACATCAACAGAATAATATTTATCATCATTGCTCATATTGTTATATAAGCCTTTGACTGACACATACTGTTGAAAATCAAAAGCATTGGCCCGAGCTGAAAACAAACAAGCTGCAACACCGATTAAAAGTAAAGTTTTTTTCATAAAATTCTCCGTTAGAAAAAATTGCCCCCTATTACAGGTGGTCGGAGAGTTCGTAAATTATATCTATTTCAATGATTCTCTTAACCTTTAGAAACATGTTTTTGCAATATGGTTCTCGGACATCCGCTAAGAGTTCCCCGACCATATTGCTATGAATCGGGGATATATTTATTGTAAGCCGCTACGAACAGCTAACAATATGACGATGTTATATCCTGACACCGAATTAGATATGAGCTTACGACAGCTCTCTTGCACCCAAACAGGCACTCAGTACTAACAATAAAGACAAGTCTAAATTATTAACACAAAAAAAATCGTAGCTAAAAATCTTATGAAAAGCAAGAAGAAAAACAAAAAATGCATATTACTTAATATTGCTCCGGTATTACCCCGACTAAAAAACAGTAAAAAATAAGGCTTCCGGAATTTTTCTGAAAGCCTTGATTTTATTGGTTGCGGGAGAAGGATTGTAGCTCGACATTGCTTCAGCAATGCTCGCTAGGCGGCGCTCATCAGCCTGACGGCTGAGCGTGATACTTAAAGTCTCACTTTCGCTTGCACTGAACTAACTTCTTCGTTTGTTCAAATAATCTTTTTCTATACCCAATAAAAAAAGCACCTATAAAAGGTGCATTTTTTATTGGTTGCGGGAGAAGGATTTGAACCAACGACCTTCAGGTTATGAGCCTGACGAGCTACCGAGCTGCTCTATCCCGCGATAAGAAAAGTGAGCTTTATATACGCTCTTAATCAACGCTTGTCAAGCACTTTTTTTTAAATTATCGACCGCCGCTTCGATAAGTCCCTATCATCGCAATTGTCGCTTTAGACCCAAAACGTTTTGATGTCTTCTTTGCTGTCACCTCATTTGTCTGAGCTGACTCAATGTTCTGTGCAATTTGTATTGCCTCTTCCAAATCAATATCTTCTTTAGTATTAAAATAATATTTTAAAATATTATCTCGATATTTTTTATCGGAAATTTCTTTACTCACCACATCTGCAATTGTAGTATTTCCTCGGCACATATGCATTAATGCCTGATCCTGTGCCTTAAGAATCCTTTGCGAGTTAGCAGATATCAACGCCGTTTTACCTTCTTGCACATCAGAACTGGTCATTTGCATCACGGCAGCCGAATAGGCCTGCCCTCCGCGAGATAATGTAACAAGTTTCGTTCCGAAACGATACATTTGATCGACATAACCCCCACCCGAATTCAAATAAAGATAGGCCTCATGAAGGTGTCTTTTATCTAACCCGGGAAACTCCGAAGGAACAGGATACGAAATAATTTTTTTTGCACAAGCATCCGGATCTTTATAATGTCTGCGCACAAAATCACACAAATCCCGTCCGTTCTTTTTTCCTCCGAAACGAACCGAAGCAATGGCGGCAAATTCATGAATATTCAGCTCCGAACCTTTCAATCGGCTATACATATCATCTTTAACCGCGCCGTTATCTAAATGTGTATACCAGCCATCAACCTTTTCAAATGAAGATTGAACACTTTCCTTAAAGGCGCCATGCTTTTGAATATATTCCGAAGTTTTAATCCACTTTGTATCTTCGGCTTTACCGCTTGAAGGATAATAAAACAAACCGATGCCCGCTGTATTTAACGATGCATTATCACGATCCGAATAAGGATCAATAGCGCAACATTCAACTGAAAATAAAGAAATCTGAATTAAAGGCAATGCGGCTTCATAAAGCTCATCAAAAGTTTTTCGATTGGAAATTAAATATTTTTTCTCCACTTGTTCTTGAATATTGTTGCCATCTGTTTCAACATTTGTAACCTGATTATTTTTGAGATTGTTGTTGGCTTTTAATGCTTTAATTCTTTGATAATTCTGAACTTTTTCCGGAGCCACCTCTAATCCTTTATATATTCCGAAAACCAAAATCCCATAAAGGGCGGCTTTCCTTAAAGCTTTCGGCCAAGAGCGATAACGATGATATTCTTTTTTATCTGCTTTCTTAAAAAAATCCCGAACAATCGAACGTTTTTCTTTAAAAGAAGTTTGTTGAACAAGCGCATTTGCACGTCGTCTGTGAATTTCGTTGTTTTTCTCTAAAGCTCTTTTAAATTCTTCTTTGTTCAAAACGCCCTCCTTGCCTATTCTCTTGAGCTCAAAGAATTAGCCTGACTTTTAAGCAACCGAAGGTTGTCAATTTTCTTCACAAATTTTGTTGAATCACCGCCGTTTTTTCCGTATGCCTCATAATTTCTGATAGCTCCGTCAAGATTACCCATTTTCTCATATGCAATCGCCGCATTGAAATTCGCTGCAGGATAACAATTTTTATCTCCCATCTGTAAAACTTTACCACTTTCTTCTATACACTTTTCATATTCACCTAAATGATAATATGTAATTGCCATATCGTTATGCAAATCCGGCCCGTCATGTCCCCCGTCAATAATTTTCTGAAATCCTTCAAGCGCCTTTTGAAACTCCTTTTGTGATTTTCCTTTCTGATTTTTTAGCTCCAAATTAAGTGCCTTATCATACGTTGCTATTGCATCTTTATAAACTTGTTTCGCCCAAACGGCATCTTTAACATCTGCAATATCTTGTAACGAAACATCTTTTTTAGCCTGAAAATAAAAACTCATTAACGGTTCTGAATAACTTTTATCCAAAACATTTTCCTGAATAATTTCACGTACCGTTTGTCCGCCCTTGCAAATATAGCCTGTAATTTTATTTTGCTCTGCAATAATTTTTTCCATATTGCCTGATTTAACGGCCTCCTGCCCCAAAGCGACATCTGCTTTTGAAAGCTGCGTAACAGAAGTTTGGGCATAAAAATTTCCTTCTGAATTAACTCCTGTCTTCACAAAAAAGTCATACATTTTTTGAGCATAATTGTCATAATTTAAATATAAATACGCCTCATGCAAATGCCTTTTAGGTATTCCACCAAATTCTGCCCCTGCCGTAAAAGATATAATTTTTTGCGCACATGCCATCGGATCCTTATAATTGTATTTAACAAATTTGCATAACTTCTCACCGCTTTTTTCGTTGTTATACATCACCGTTGCAATCGCCGCAAATTCATGAACAGAAAGCTCAGCACCTTCAAGCCATTCGCACATTTTCTTAAAAACACGCCCGGTTTCACGATGCCGATACCATCCGTCTGCTAATTCAAGCGCTGTTTCAGCGGGAATACGATGCGCACCATGTTTTTCAAAATGTTTTTTTGCTAAAATCCATTCAGAACTTTTCGGATTTCCGTTTTCAGGATACCAATAACTGCCAAGCCCGATTGTGTTGCTGATTTTTTTACCATTATCCGAATACGGATCCAAAATCAAACATTCCGTCGGAAACATCGACACTTGAATCAACGGCAAAGCATCTTCATAAAGCTTTTGAAAACTCTCTTTATCGGTAATTTGATATTTTTGTTCTAATTTATCTTCAAGAAGCTTCTGTTGACGTTGTTGTTCCTTTTTTTGCTTATAGTCGTCCACAACCTTTTTAACGTCCAGTCCGACCTTAACGGTTCCGACCGAACCGGCAAGAACAACAGCCACAATAATATCTCTGCGAACCTTTTTAGGCAGTTTCAAAAATTGTTTGCGAAGTGCTTTGCCCGCTTTTTGAAAAAAGCTTTTAGTACGACGTCTTTTTTCTTTCCAATCAATAGAATCGAGCCTCGCTTTCACATCAGATTGAATGCGAACGATTTTTTCTTTTGCTTCTTGTTTCAGTTCTTCCTTATCCATAAACGAGTCTTTCATAAAATTCAGCCTAATTCTATATTCAAAATCTTATCATAAACTTAAAAAAGAATCAATATTTTTTTTGTCAAAAAAATCCGCCAAGCCTCGCCTGACGGATTTCTAACAGCTTCATGAACCTATTTCAAATAAGTCTTATAAAAACTTTCAATTTTATCAAATGGAATTTTTTGCATATTGTCATACAAATCCACATGATTTGCGCCCTCAACAATCAAAAGCTCCTTATTATCACCTTTGAGTTTTTTGAACGCATCTTCGCCGAAATAACGGCTGTGTGCATTTTCTCCGTGAACAATCAAAACCGCATTTTTGATGGTGTCTGCATAAGCCAAAATCGGCTGTGTAATAAGCGACAACAAAGATGTTGTGTTCCAATGTCCGTTTGAATTGATCGAACGTTCGTGAAAACCGCGCGGTGTTTTATAGTAGTCAAAATAGTCTTTCACAAACTGCGGTTCCTCTCCGGTTAATTTTTCAGGCAATCCCGGAGCCCCTTCAAATGTGCCGTTTTGATAATCTTTTGTGCGTTGAGCATTCAAACTTTCACGCAATTGATATAAATCCTCCTCATTCATTGAGTCGTTATATCCTTTGGCGGAAACGCGTGTTATATCATACATCGTTGAAGCAACCGTTGCCTTGATTCGCGTATCTTGCGCCGCAGCGTTCAGTCCGAACCCGCCAAAACCGCAAATACCTAAAATACCGATTTTTTCGGCATCAACTTCGGGCAAAGTTGTCAAATAATCAACAGCAGCCGAAAAATCATCCGTGTTGATATCGGGCGATGCCACGTTGCGAACATTGCCGCCCGATTCACCCGTAAATGACGGATCAAAGGCGAGCGCAACAAAACCGCGTTTGGCAAGCTCTTGTGCATATTGCCCCGAAGCCTGTTCTTTAACTGCCCCAAACGGTCCTGAAACGGCAATAGCCGCCATTTTCCCTTCAGTTTTATTTTTCGGTTCATATA
>CAJOLB010000021.1 GCA_905235385.1 uncultured Alphaproteobacteria bacterium
TGATGATTTTTATGAAGTTGTCGGCAGCGTTTTGTCTTCGGGTATTGTTTATAACGATGCGGGGCAGGCCATAGGAAGGCTCGCCGGAAACGGTTCGTATATTAATTTTGAGGGGCAGAATATCGGTTTTGTTTCGCCTTCGGGTTATGCTTATCGTCAGGCAGACAGCGGTTATGTTTTGGAAGGAAAGCTGATTTCTTCAAAAATGGTTGTTTCTCTTGAGGGAGCTTTTATCGGAAGCGTGGCGCCGGGTGGTCAGGTAACGGATTTTGACGGAGCGATGATCGGTCGCGTTCATGCAAACGGTTATGTTTATGACGGATCGGCAAATATTATCGGACGGACAGTGAAAACAGCTTATGCCTTTGATAACAGCGGAGCGTATTTCGGGCTTGTCAGTTATGACGGAGATGTTGTCTTAAACGGGAAATCGGTCGGAAAGCAGAGAGCTGACGGAAAAATCGTTAACTTAAAAGGCGAAGTTGTCGGTTTTAAGGTTGAGCTTAATGCGGTTGCGGTTTCAACGGAAGGCAGATATTTAGGTTATTTGGCGCCGAACGGACAAATTTTGAAAAACAAAGGCGAGGTTGTCGGTTTTGTGGGACCGCGTCGGACGGTGAAAAATAAATCAGGCGAGGTTATCGGTCAAATTGCCGAGAAAGGACCTATATTTGATTATTTAGGCAGAGTTAAGGCTGAAGCAATGCCGAACGGACAGGTTGTTTCTTTTGAGGGTTCGACACTTGGATTTATGAAGGGCGGTCTTGCTTTTGATAATGCCGGATTTATGTTGGGCTCTGTTATGGAACCTGCCTTGATTTTAGATTTAAATCAAAATGTTATAGGCTTGACAGGCGTTGGCAGTGAGTTTGTGTTAGGGGCTCAAAAATATGTGGTTTCGCCGCTCGGATATGTTTTTTCGGCAGACGGAGTGGTTGTCGGTGAAACAGCAGGCTTTTCGCCTGCTTATACAGAGGAAGGCTCATTATTCGGCTATCTTGATGTGAACGGAAAGGTTAAAGCGCCTGACGGAGAGACTTTAAGAATTAAGAGTGCAGGCTTTATCGCTGATGCGCAAAATAAAGTTAAAGCTCGTCAAATCAATCCTTCATATGCGCTTATGTATGGAGGTTCGGATAAGGCATTGGTTTCAGATACGAATGAAGTATATGATGTGCAAAATAAGGTTTTGGCGCGCGTTTTGCCTGAATATGAGCTGGTGTCGGCTAAAGATGAAAATATGATGATGCCGGTTGTGGGTGATGCCGGTGAAAATTATGGCGTTGCATCTAACGTTCGCGGCGAATTAATCGGTTATACGGATATCAGAGGCGATGTTTTAAGCGCCGGTAAAGAAGTCGGCAAGATGAGCGGCAAAAATATCGTGTTAAATAAAAAAGGTATTTATTTGGGTTCTAATTTGCCGTTTAAGGCGATTGTTAATTCAAACTGTGAAAGTTTGGGTGTTGTGGGCGTTAAAGGCGACGCAAGATCAGGAAGAGACAATGTTTTAGGTAAGGTTTTAATCAACGGACAGGTTGTTTCGGAAGTTGGTCAATATTTGGGATATATGGCTCAAACTGCACCTGTTTATGATTTTGAAGGAAAATTGCTCGGCTTTTCAAATGCAACAGGTAAAGTCATTGATGACCAAAGACAGGTTGTGGGATGTTTAAGCTGGGACGGCAGAATGTATGAAGACGGTGTTGTTTTCAAGGGTTCCAAAGTTAATGATGGTTTTGTTATGAGCTTTGAAAGTGCGTTTGTCGGACGCGTCAATGTTCAAAATGAATTTATCAATAATGACGGAGATGTTGCCGGTTTTGCAAGGCCTAACGGAACAGTCGTTAATGAAAATAACCGCAAGTTCGGTCTGGTTTTCAAATATAAGGTGGCTTTTGACAGGAACAACAATTTTGTGGGATATGTTGCGCCGGACGGTAAAGTTTTGGACGACCAAAACAGAGTTTTCGGGAATGTAACTTATGATGGATTAGTCGTTTCTAAAAATAAGGCTGTCGGATATGCCCTTTATGATTTATATGTGTATGATGAAAACGGGCATGTGATGGGTTATTTGATGAAAAACGGCTCGGTGATGAGTTTTGGAGGTGTTAATCTCGGAAAAGCTGACAGAGGTTTCTTGGTTTCAAAAGAAGGTGTTCTGATCGGGCGCGGAAATCGTGATTATTTCATCAGAGATAAGAAAAACGAAGTTATCGGTGAGCTTAAACTCTCAGGCAAGGTTTATGATTCAAACGGTGAGGAAATTGCTGACGTTTCCGGCAATGGTGATGTGAGAGACCAAACAGGCAAATTGCTTGCTGTTGCAAGACCTTTGCAATATTATGCCGCTCAATATAAGTCAGGAGCGGGACTTTCTGTGCCGCAGACAGAACAAGAGAGTCCTTTTAAGGTCGGAGTAATTGATGAGCCGGAATATGATGAAGACGAAAAAGAAACCGAAGATGATATGCCTTCTTATCGTCAAAAAGTTATCGGGGTTGTCTTTTCGCCTGATGGAAAATATTTAGGACAAGTGCTCGAAACAGGTGAGATTGTTTCGGATAGCGGTGATGTTGTCGGACGGGCTCAAGACGGATTGGCTTTTGATAAGGATAATAATTTAATCGGAACAGTTGATGAGAAACCGGAAGAAGATGTTTCTTCAAGCAAGCCTGAGCCGGCTCAGGCGCAAATGCCTTCGACAATCTTTTTGCCTAAAGATGCTTACGGAACATCTGATGTTCCTTCAGACTTGGGACCGGGCGGCGGTTTCGGACCGAATGAAAGATATGATCCTGTCAGAGCGAGAATGCTTGCAGAAGCCCAGGCTGTCAGACAAAGCGAAATTAAAGTCGGTAAATTAACTTCAAATGTTAATCCTTCATCGATCACCGGTTGGCAGTCAAACTGGGATAATGCGAACTTTACGATCTCATCTTGGCGCGTGGATATGAGCGAGATGATTTTGGCAGACAAGCCGATTCCGGCGGTTTTGGCCAGAACAATTATGGACAGCGGACTTGCAGGTTCTGTGCCGATTACGGCAATCGTGGAGAGAAATGTTTATGCGGAAGACGGCAGAAATATTGTGATTCCGGCAGGAAGCCGTGTGATGGGACAATCTTCGGGCGGATCAACCGGCGGATCAACCGGAAGTGCGGTGCGTATGGATATCACATGGACGAGGCTTATCAGACCTGACGGGTCGGCGTTTGAGTTTTCACAGGCTCAGACAGGCGATGCACAAGGCAGAGGCGGTGCACTCGGATATTTGGATCAGCAGCTGTTGAAGAAATATACGCTTCCGATGGCAACCTCTTTGATGAGCGATGCTTTGGCTTATGTGATGGCAAGAGGGCAGACAACAACATCATCAGACGGAGCTTCAACACAGGATTCAAGGTCGCAGGCGGCTGAAGATGCACGTCAGCATTTCTTGGATAATATGGATGAGATTTTCAGAGATATTATGAATGATAAGATGAATATTGCGGCAGTGACTTATGTGCCGGCAGGAACGCGTTTGATTATTTATCCGAAAGTTGATTTGTGGCTCAGAACGGCAGAAAGAGAGAAAGAAATGGAAGAAAAAATAAGTTCTCTCGGCAAGCCTGAATCTTTGATTGATGATGGTCGTCCGATTGGAAGTTTGCATGAAGGAGGAACGGAGAGCAGCTCGGCAGCAACCGGAGGTTCTTCTTCAAGGGTGGTTTATAGCGGAAATGATGGTTCTATTCAGCCGACAAGTGCGCCTTTGATTGATGACGGAGCTTATGAGCCGAAGAGAAGAAGAGCTGTTGCACCGGGGGTAACACCGCCGCCGCCCTCAACAAATGCAACTGTGCCTTCAAGTTCAAATTCGTCATCGGACAGTTCGTCCGGAGCGCTCTTTTAGAAAGGAAAAAGTATGAGCTCTTTTACGGTTTTGGAATCTGTTTTACGCCCGCTTTCTTATTGGTATAATCAAGAAAATATCGAAGAAGTGGCTATCAATCGCGCCGGTCAGGTTTGGCTGAGATTGCGCGGAAAACGTGCGTATCCGTGGGTGATGTATGAAGATGAAAAACTCTCTAAAGAATATTTGACGGACTTGCTTTATATTGTTGCCAATACATATGAATTGCCTTTTGATCCGGTTGCGGGTTCGCCGCTTGTGTTTACGGATATTCCGGGCGGACACCGTTTTTCGGCGGTTTCAGGTAAAAATGTGATGTATGATGAAAATGATTTAACCGGCGGTGTGGCTCTGACAATTCGTGTTCACAGCGAAGATGTGGCTTTCGGTTTGGCAGATTATGGTTTGACGCAAGGTCAGGCACTTCATAAAATCAATCCCTTAAAAGATATTAAGGATCCGGAAGATCCGTATGAACGTTTGTTGTTATCCATTAAGCGAGGTGATCATATTTTGGTCAGCGGTGCGACGGCAACAGGTAAAACAACGTTTTTGAACAATCTTTTGAAGATTTTGGACATTCACAAACGCATTATTACCATCGAAGATACGCGCGAATTGATGGTTCCGCACCCGAACCGCGTGCATCTGGTTTTATCTCGTACGGAACAAACTAACCAAATGGATTATGCAAAAATTATTGACCTTGTGGTTCGTTTTACGCCTGATGCGATTATCGGCGGTGAAATTTCAACGTCAAATGCAGGTGCGCTTTGGGAGCTGATGGGCTCAGGTCACGACAACTGTTTAGCAACCATTCACGCGGAAAGTTCAGAGGCAGCCTATCAAGCCTTTACGGACCGTATTCTTCATACCTATCCTGCTATTGATCGTGAGAAAACAATTGAAGAAATGCGCCACAAGTTGCGTGTGGTGCAAATAAATAGAGACGGGAACTTGCGCGCCATCACCGAAGTAACATAAAAAAATGCGTATAATGGCTAACTAATACAGACACCTTTCCTCATGCTCGGTCATGTACGTTCATGTACACTCCCTTCGCATTTTGTCAGGTGTCTTATTATTTAGTCATTCTCCGCGTTTTTTGTTTGTATGCGGCTAACTAATACAGACACCTTGTTTTTTTGTTTGTATGCGGCTAACTAATACAGGCGCCTTTATTTTGAGCTTATCTGACATGTTCTCCGAGCTTTTTGGGGGATATATGAGCTGTTCTTTAAGAAATAAATTTATGCCAAGCGGCGAGGGCTTTTTGTTTGAAAGTTTGAATGCGCTCTTTGCCATACATTTCTTCTAATTTTGCAAAATATTTTTGATAGTCTTCTTGATAAGTGTCTTCGCCGGGGATTTCATCAACCATGACGACTTCAACATCATAGGCTTGATTGACTTTATCGGCGGTGCATTCCATAATGGTAACGGTTTTAGCATTTTTAATTTTTTGGCGGATTATCGGAGCAATTGATTTTAAAAGGTAAAAATCTTTGTTGTTGCGGCCTAAAATGGCTTGATTGCGCCCGTCATAAAATAAGGCACCGCGAAAAACATAATCCGCTTCAAGCTGGATTTTGACGATGACGCCTTGCTTGTCAAAGAAAAAATCAGATTGAAGTTTTTTAAAAGAACGCTCGTTTTCCATTATCTTCCCATGCTCTGAGTAATGGATTTGCCAAGTTCGTCCCAATGCTCGTTTGAAACGGCAAACGCTAAACCGCCCATTGTGGCCGAGGCAACCGAATCAAGACGCGCCTGAGATGCCGTTTTACTCACCTGTTTGACGGCATTTTGAATGAAGCTGAATATTTTTGAAAAAAACAACATAATTTTGCTCCTTATATCTTTATTATATGCAATTTTTCAAATAATGGCAAGTAAATAAAAAAAATCGCCGAACGAATCGACGATTTTGGAAAACAAATTAAAATATATTTTATGCTTTTTTGATACCGAAAGCACCAAATTTGCTGTTGAATTTTGAAACTTGACCACCGGAGTCAACCATGCGGTGGATACCTGTCCATGCAGGATGAGACTTCGGATCAATTTCCAAATTCATTTTATCACCTTTCTTTCCCCACGTGGTGCGGACTTTGCACTCTGTGCCATCTGTCATCACGTATGTGATTTCGTGGTAATCAGGATGAATGCCTTTTTTCATTATATTTCTCCAATAAAAAACTCTTCTTTTTATAAAAATTTATGCTCTTATAACCTAATCAATTTGGATTTTCAAGTCTTTTTTTAAGAATTATTTAAAAATTTCAAAAATCTTTTGATTCAAGTTAAAGTTTGTGGCAATTAAATCACCGGTTTTGCGGACTTCAGACATATCTTCAACGCGAATGTCTTTTTGATTTACGGAGCGAATCGAACCGCCGGCTTCAGTAATCATCAAGATGCCCGCATAAATCGAGCAGAGGTGATTTGAAAGGCTGATTGAAGCATCAAACTTTCCGCCTGCAAGATAAGCTAAATCAAGCGCTATTGAACCGCTGATGCGCAAATTTCCGGTCTTTTTTAAGATTTTAGAATGAAGATCGCTGATGTCTGACGACTTGTTTTTGAAAGACGAAGTTGAAGAAACAAGCGCCGACTCGATTTCTTTTAAAGAAGAAACGCGCAATCTCTCATGGTTTCGGTAACCTTCTTTGAACGCACCTTTGCCTTTTTGAGCAAAAAATGTTTCATCACGCGCCGGATTATAAATCACACCGCAAATGATTTCTTCATTTTCAATTAAGGCAACACTGACGGCAAAATCAGGATTTCCGTGTGCAAAGTTAATCAGCCCTTCAATCGGCGAAATTGCAAAATAGGACTTGCCGACAATCTTATCGGAGGGGGTAAAAACAGGGACATCCGGTCTGATTTTTGAAAGCTCGACCTTTAAGTTTTGTTCTAAACGGGTGTATGAATTCATTACAAAAGTTTTGATGCTTTTGATGGAGTTTTGAAGTTGTTCCAACTCGGCAAAGTCACGATCAAGCGATGATGATGATTTTTTTGTGGCATCAACAATGCTTGTGAGTAAGGGCGAGATATATGGCATTATTTTGCTCTTTCAACATAGTTGACTTCAGTTGTGCCGACAACGATTTTTTCACCGACACCGATAAACGGCGGAACCATAATACGCACACCGTTATCTAAAATTGCAGGTTTGTAAGAAGAAGCTGCCGTTTGACCTTTGATGACAGGTTCTGTTTCAACAACCGTGCAGGTAACTTGAAGCGGTAATTCAACAGAAATCGGGCGACCGTTGATGTGAGAAATGCGAACAATCATGCCGTCTGTTAAGAACGGACGAGAATCGCCTAAAATATCTGAGGGCATATTAAATTGTTCAAATGTTTCATTTTCCATAAATGTTAAACCGTTGCCGTCTTCAAATAAAAATTGGCAGTCTTTGTCTTCAACCATCATTTTTTCGATGGTGTCTTCCGTGCGGAAACGTTCGTTTGTTTTGGTGCCTTCTTCAACAGATTTCATTTCGACCTGCATGAAAGCGCCGCCTTTGCCCGGTTTGATGTGTTGTGCTTTGGTGATTGTCCACGGTTTTCCCTTGTATTCAATAACCCAGCCGATACGGATAGAGCCTGCAAGTTGTTTCATATTAAATTCTCCTATTTACAATTTTAAAAAGTGATTGTTTGTGAGCAAACATATACACGGCATTTTTTTATTTTGCAAGAGTTTTTTTTATTGCTTTTTATATTAGCTTTTGCTAATTTATGGCATAGATATCTGACGGATGTCTCGGGAATGAGAAAAACCGTGAAATAAGTAAGTATTGGTATGCCTGAAGCATACGCCTGAAAGTCTAAAGGACCGGAAGGCGGCCAAATAAACGTTCGCGCCAATAAGCCGCAACTATTCTTGCTTATAGTTTTTCTACTTCCTGTCCGCTTTGATTTAAAGCGGATTTTTTAAATTTAAGGTTTTAAACTTTCTAAAATGACAAAATCCGTTTGAAATGATTGATAATCAATGTTTTCTTGAGGGTAGAGCGCAGATTGGATTAAGAACATTTCGTTATACCAAGAAGTGAGCTCTTTTATTTTATCTGATCCGTCTTGCCATGCTTTGAAAATGATGAAATCAGGCTCACATTCGGAAGCAATCATTGCTTCGTGGCGGCGGTTTCGGCAGATGATACCGGTAAATTTATTTTTCAAATCTTTCGTTTGCGTTTTGAAATCCGTTTTGATATTTTTTGATTTTGAAAGGTCTAAAACAATGCCGTCAAGGTTATATGCCAGAACATCACTTAAGGATAAACCCAAAACAAGTTTGTTTTTTGCTTTAGCTTTCAAAGTAAATTCGTTTTTGAAATGAGACGAAAGGTTTTCATCTAAGATGAAACATTCAAGTTTTTGATCGTCTATTAAGCTCAAATCTTCATGAGATATTTTTAAGATAATCTTTTGCATAATGTTTTATTGCTTCTTGTCAATTTGTAAAAAAATGTTATGATGAATACTAATTCATTTTTTTTGAAAAAGAAAGATAATTTTATGGAAACGCAAAAATTAGAGCGGACAGAGCAGGCGATTAATCGCTTAAAGGAAAGTGTGGGTACTTTGTCGCAAATTGTTGATGAGAAAAAGGCTGCATTTGCTCAGAAAAAAGAAACTTATAAAAATAATATGGCAGAAAAAACGCAACAAATCGAGGCCTTGCGTAAAGCATTGAGTATGGCCGCTCAGAAAATCAGCGACAGCGTTGAAAATATTGATGAGGTAATCAGAGAAAATGGCTCAGGTAACAATTCAAATTAACGGGCGAGAATACGGCATTGCTTGCGGAGATGGTGAGGAAGCGCATATTATCGAGCTTTCAAGAATTTTAGATGAGAAAGCAAAGCTCCTTACTCAAAACGGTGCGCAAATTAACGAGAATCAGCTATTGGCGATGATCGGGCTTTTGGTTGCAGATGAGATGCAAGATGCTCAAAAAGGGGTGAGTGTGCCGGAAGTGCGCGTAGAAACGGTGGAGAAAATCGTTGAGAAAACGGTAGAGGTTCCGGTAGAGAAAATTGTCGAAGTTGAAAAAATTGTTGAAGTCCCGGTTGAGAAAATTGTTGAGAAAACGGTAGAGATTCCGGTCGAAAAGATTGTCGAAGTTGAAAAAATTGTTGAAGTACCAGTGGAGAAAATCGTTGAGAAAACGGTAGAAGTTCCGGTCGAAAAGATTGTCGAAGTTGAAAAAATTGTTGAAGTGCCTGTCGAAAAAGAGACGAATCCGAGCATAGATGTTATCGCCGTTGATGATGCTCTTTCAGGGGCAATAAAAGAGTTAACAACTCAAATAAATTTGCTTGCAACAGATATCGAAAAGTGGTAATATAAAATCATAGAGACGGAGCTGTCTGACGCGATTAACCGCATAGTCTATCCGAGCCAACATTATATGATTTTAGGGAACCGTCTCTGTTCAGATCGTGGTCTGATTATATGGTGCCCACCTTGACGAAGCGGTTCGATATGAATGTTGAATTTATTGTTAAACGGTCAGACGGCTCTTCTTTAATTATGTATAGCCGGTAACTAAACGCCCTTCCTTATGTGGCTCTATCTACACTGCGTCGAAAGGAGAGTATTTATTTACGCACACTCTCCACAATTTAAGATTAAAAGCTCACACCCTCTGAGTTTTTTATATTTTTTAAATATTAGAAATTTGTGGTCATTAAAAAATTTCGCTTGAAAAATAAAAGTTTAATGATATATTGCGCGTGAGAAAATTTTATGCCCTGTGCGGGGGTGTCCGCACGACTCCGAAAAAAACTCGGAGGTAACGTTTTATAAAAAAAGGAATTTAAATATGGTCGTTCGCGTCGCAATTAACGGATATGGTCGTATCGGTCGTTTGACACACCGCGCTATGGTCGAATCCGGCAGAAAAGATATTGAGCTTGTTGCTATCAATGATTTGGGTAAACCGGTTGATAATGCAAGACTTTTGAAGTATGATTCTGTTCATGGTCGTTTCAAAGGTGAAGTTAGCGCTGATGAGAATTCATTGACGGTTAATGGTCACAAAATTAAAGTGTTTGCAGAAAAAGATCCGCACAACTTGCCTTGGAAAGATTTGGATATTGATGTTGTGATGGAATGCACAGGTATTTTTGCTGACAAAGAAAAAGCT
Source organism: uncultured Alphaproteobacteria bacterium (assembly GCA_905235385.1). Classification (GTDB taxonomy): domain Bacteria; phylum Pseudomonadota; class Alphaproteobacteria; order RF32; family CAG-239; genus UBA1254. Next base: position 10,070 of record CAJOLB010000021.1, read on the forward strand.
TCTGTTCACTTGGAAGCTGGTGCAAAACAAGTTTTGGTTTCTGCTCCGGCAAAAGGCGCTGATAAGACCATTGTGTATGGTGTGAATCAAAATACATTAACAGCCGAAGACAGAGTTGTTTCTAACGCTTCATGCACAACAAACTGCTTAGCTCCGATTTGCAAAGTTTTGCAAGAAGTTTGCGGTATTGAAAAAGGTTATATGACAACTATTCACTCTTATACCGGCGATCAAAGAACGCTTGATATTGTTCACCCGAAAGATCCTTACAGAGGTCGTGCTGCTGCGCTTAATATGATTCCGACATCTACAGGCGCTGCTAAAGCCATCGGTTTGGTTTTGCCCGAACTCGCAGGTAAATTGGAAGGTTCTGCCGTTCGCGTGCCGACACCGGATGTTTCTTTGGTTGATTTGACATTTGATGCAAGCCGCGCAACAACAGCCGAAGAAATTAATGCTGCGATGAAGAAAGCTTCTGAAGGTGAATTAAAAGGTATTTTGGAATACAACGACGAACCGCTCGTTTCACAAGATTTTGTAACAGATCCGCACACATCTGTTTTTGATGCCGGTCAAACAAAAGTGATTGACGGTAAGTTTGTTCGTGTTGTTTCTTGGTATGACAACGAGTGGGGCTTCTCTAACAAGATGTCTGACACAGCCGTTGCCATGGCAAAAGCTTACAAAAAATAAAAACGATAAAAAAAACGCCCTCTTGAGTTTGGCTCAAGGGGGCTTTTTATAAAGAAGGACAAAGAATTATGGCTTATAGAACAATTGAAGATTTAGGTGATTTGAACGGTAAAGTTGTGATGCTCAGAGCCGATTTGAATGTGCCGATGGATGAGAATTTTAAGGTAACAAACACAGCGCGAATCGACCGCACGGTGCCGACAATCAAACTTTTGATGAAAAAGGGCGCAAAGGTTGTCGTGATTTCGCACTTCGGTAGACCTGAAGGCAAAGGCGATATGAAAAATTCGCTTAGCCACATTGTGGCTGATTTGCAAAAAGCACTCGGCAGCAAGGTCGTTTTTGTTGAGGACTGCATCGGCGAAACGGTTTCGAAAGCTGTTCAAAATATGAAAAATGATGAGGTTTTGCTTCTTGAAAATCTGCGCTTTTATGATGAAGAAAAGAAGGGCAACGAGGCTTGGGCCAAAGAATTAACAAAAGTTGCCGATGTTTATGTTTCGGACGCTTTTTCGACCGCACACCGCGCACACGCTTCTATGGTTGCGGCGGCAAAAGAACTTCCTTCTGCCATGGGGCTTTTAATGGCCGAAGAAGTTGAGGCTTTGACCAAAGGCTTGAACAATCCTGAACGTCCGCTTATGGCTATTGTGGGTGGTTCTAAAGTTTCAACAAAGCTCGATTTGTTAAACAATTTAGTAAAAAAAGTTGATAAGCTCGTTATTTCCGGCGGTATGGCGCACACTTTCTTAAAGGCGCTCGGGTATGACGGTGTTAACGAAGAAAACTCACTTTTGCAGCCTGATATGGTTGAGACGGCAAAAGAAATTTTGCAAACAGCAAAAAATGCCGGCTGTGAGATTCTTTTACCGCTTGATCTCGTTTGGGCAAAAGAATTTGCCGCCAATGCCGAACATAAAACGGTTGATTTGAACGCTATTCCGGCAAACGGCACTTTGCTTGATGTCGGCGAAAAGACGATTGCTTTGATTAAAGAAAAAATGGCAACGTGCAAAACCGTTGTTTGGAACGGCCCTCTCGGTGCGTTTGAATTAAAGCCGTTTGATAACGCAACAAATGAAGTTGCGCAAGAGGCTGCACGTTTAACAAAGCAAGGCAAACTCACAACCGTTGCGGGTGGCGGTGATACCGTTTCAGCTTTAGAGAGCGCGGGAGTTGCCGCAGACTTTACATACATTTCAACCGCCGGCGGTGCGTTTTTGGAATGGATGGAAGGGAAAGAATTGCCGGGCGTTGCCGTATTAAAAAAATAAAATGCGTATAGCTGGCAGCTAAATACAGAAACACTTCTTTAAGCTAAGTCATGTACCAAAACGTACACTCCTGTCGCTTAAAAAAGTGTTTCTTATTATCTGCACACGCTCTTCGCATTTTAGAAAAAAACAGGATATCTAAAGCTAAATTTTCAAAAGCGGAAAAATTCATTTACTATTTTGTAAACTAAAATTTTTCCGTTTCTTATTTCTACTCTATTCAATACTATTTTTTGCGTTGAGTTCTTCTTTCTCCGGTATGAGAGATAATATTAACGGATTTAACACTTTTTATTGATGTTAATTCATTCGCCAAAGCATTAAAATCTGAAGAGGTTAATTCATAAACGTATTGGAATTCACCGTCTTTTGCGGTCATTGAAGCCAATTCATTTTTCTTAGATGATTTTTTTATAATTTTTTCGACTTGTTTGATGTCTTCTTGGCGGGATATGTTAATGAACAGCAAAGAAGATGTGTTAATTTCATAAGCGTAACCGAGTTCATATAAAATCAGCGTTACGGCAAGACATAACAAGACCGCTAAACTGTATAATCCCACACCGCTTATAATGCCGACCGCGATAGCCCAAAAAAGATATAAAAGATCAATCGGGCTTTTAACAGCAGTTCTGAAACGGACAATGGACAGTGAACCGATCATACCTAAAGAAACCAATAAATTTGCCTGCATGGCAATCATGATGCAAGCGGTTATAACTGTCAGCGCAGGAAGCGTAATATTAAAATCCTTAGAGTAAAATTCAGATTTTGCATGATGTTTATAAATCATAAAAATATATAATCCAAGCAGAAGTGTTATCACAAAAACGGCGACAATATCCAAAGAGGTTAATGACGTTTCTCCCGTTAAAGTCGGCTCAATATATTTGTTAACTATGTCAGTTATTTTTTCCATTTTTTTAACCTTTATAAAAATGATTGATGAAATTCTCTAGAAATTCTGTATTTTGAATTGGCTGATTGCCACATGTTACCACATTCCAATAAATTTGCAATAAAATCAGGTAAAAACTCATCATATTTTACCTCAACAATTCTAAACGGTTCCGGAGGTAATCGGTATAATATGTTACGATTGCCGAATTTTAAGAAATCATCACTTACTTGCAGATTTTCATCAAAGGTGATGCGGACATTTCCTTTGCTATATATAAATGCGGTTCTTTCATATGTAATGATAATTTTCGGCCTCAAGTTTTTTGTCAGCATTAAGTGATTAATCAAACACACAAGGTTATTATCTGATAGGACGGGTTTTCCCTGTATTAATTGTGTTAATTCATGTTTCGTCAGCGGAGCGGAATCTTTGTGAATATATGAATATTTTTTTATTTTGTGTTCCAGTTTTATCGAATCCAAAGAATTGTTATAAATACGAATACGGAATTTTTCACGAATGGGTTGTCCGTTAATCGTATCTTCAAGGCAGGAGTCTTCATCATCATCAAAATATAAACTTGATACGCAATAGGTTTTATTCCTATCAATAGGCAGGACATTTTTAAATATGGACAGAAGTTTTTCAAATTCGACTTTCGAAAGACGATATTTGTTTTCAACACGCCAAAAGACAGGTTCACAATCTGCTGATTTCATCATCTAAAAATATAATCCTTCTATGTAAATGCAACATTAAGTTTTCGATTTCAGAACGAATGGGTATATATTTATTTTTCCATATTTTTGAGTCAAGCTCACGACTTTTTTCTAAGCCCGGAATGTTCTGTACGGTATCTAATCTTATTCTCATTTTCTCTTCGAGCGATTTTGAAATTGAAAGATATTTTTGTTTATATACATTCCTGAACATGGGATTTCGCAACAAAAACGTAAAATATGACATTTTTTCAGAATAAATTCTTGAGTGTTCATGGTCTTTCATTTGAAATAAAGTATCAAAATCCCACAGCGGTCCCATTTTTAATTTGTGTTTTTTGTTTACGCTGTATTTGTAAAAATATATGTTTGATCCCGCCGAATCCCAAGTTCCCATGATTTCGTGCGCCAATCCCCATAAAGCGAATGTATCAATATCAATAAAATTATACATTTCCGGAGAATTTTGTTTCAGGAGCTTTTCAAAAGATTTTATTTGATCTTTGACAGCTAAAAATTGAGGATCGTATGGAGATGTGATTTCCGGATATTTGAAAGTGAATCCTAAATTTTTATCCAGCAAAGTGCTTTTAAAATAAAGTCCCTTCATGCTCCAAAAATAAGGATCATGTTCGATTAAGTATCCGGTTTTGCTGATGCGGCAGCGTTTGGGGTGCGCTTTTATTGATTCGGACAACATATATACACCCATCCAATTACCGTTTAATATGAGATTTACAAAACGCATACGCGGTTCCCAGCCTATTTTTAAAACGGCGGCGACCTGAAGAGCAAAATATGTTTTTAAATTATCTCCACCGGCTAATAAATACCAATCTCTGTCAGCATATTCATCGCCTAAATTCATAAGGTCCATTCTTTTTTTGAAGTGGATTTTATATGATTTTTTGGGTAATAAAGTGCTTGTGTTTCCTCTTACTCTTATCTTTATCGGAATGTTGTTAAAAGTGGCTCGTTTATAGTTTTTTGTAATTGTTTCTCCGATATATATTTGAGGTTTGTGAATATATTTATATTCAAGATCTTTGTGATCCAGCGTTTCAATGACAATGGTTGTTAAATTCGGCAATTGGTTAAAATCTAAAAAAATACGCTCCAACTGTTTTTTGATTTGTTTTCCCTTATGGTCAATATAGGTCAATTCAAAAGCATATACCTCCGAATGTTTTCCTTTCGTAAAACGGTATTGCCCGATTGATTCCACGGTTTCTTCATATTCTATCGATGGGCCTGTTATTGATAAAACGGCTTGTTTTGCGGGAATCTTCCACTGAAGCGTTATGGCTTGATCTTCTATTCGGGCATCAAAAGATCCGGCATTGTTTTTTTGAAGCTGATTTGAAATTTCTGCTATTGAGAGCAATATGCAAGCGATAAGCAAAAAAGCATATAATATATATCGGAATTTTATTCTTAAAAATCGAGTTATGTGTTTTTTTTCTATCTTCATATTGCACGCCATTGTGATATTAAAATAAAGTATGCTCCGTTTTGTTAAAAAAGCAATAAATTTTTTCTTTTAATCGGATTTTGGGGGCAAAATAAGATTTTCGGTGTCAAAGTTTGATGCGGCGAGGTCATAGATTTCGGATATATAAAAGCTTTGTAATTTTTAAGTTAAGAGAAAAAGTAAAAAGCCGTGGTCATCACAGTAATGACTTTGGTTTCGTTTAAGAAAGAAGTTTTGGTCGTTTTGTAATTAATGCTTGAAAAAGAAATCAAAAAAAATATGATGTAGGTATGAAAAAAACATGTCATATTTCTTTTTTAATTTTGCTTGTTTTTGCGGCAGGTGTGTTTGTAACATATGCGCAAAAAAGAGTTTCTTTTAAGATTAGCGCGTATCATTGTTCGGAAAATTCTCCGGCGGAAGATTTTTTAATTGCGCATGCCGGCGGTGCAATTGATGAAAAGCTTTATTCGAATTCAAAAGAAGCAATTGAAAAGTCGATTTCAAAAGGTGTGAAATTTATAGAAATTGATTTACAAGAATCGTCAGACGGTTTTTTGGTCGGTGCGCATGATTGGAAAAAATTTAATGAGCAGACAGGCTATGGCGGGCTTGGAGATCAAGTTCCGACACTTTCGGAATTTAAGAAAAGAAAAATATACGGACGCTATACGCCGATAGATGAAGATTTTATCAGGAAAATAATGAATGAACATCAAAATCTTGTTTTGGTGACGGATAAAATAAATAATTTTGATAAAATTGTGAAGGCTTTTGATTTTCAGAACAGGATTATTGTTGAAGTTTTTTCTTTTGAGGATTATAGGGCGGCTAAAAAATACGGGATAAAGAATCCGGCATTGTGTGTTGAGCAAGGCTCGTTTGTTTTTGCCGAGAGTTATATCAAGCAGATATTTAAGGAGGGGGTTAATATGGTAACATTAGGTGAAGATACCTATTTAGCAAATAAAGAGCTCCTTTTAAAGCTGCGCCGAAAGGGGCTGACGGTTTTACTTTATGGTTCGCCTTTTCATCAAATTGTTAATAATGCAAAAGAGATTAAAGAAGGGGCGGGAAAATTTTTTGATTTTGTGTATACCGATTTTTGTGCGCCGGATATGGTTTGTAAGCCATAAAATTACCATAAGCCATCATATAAATCGTTTCTTTTAGAGAGTTCGTTTGCTAAAAATGTTGTTCCGAATTTTTCTTCGAGCGTTTGTTCGTTTGAAAACACAGAAACACCAAGACCTAATTTGTGATTTTGCCATGTGATACCGATTGATTCCATAACAGTCGGGAATAAATCTATTTGCGTCAGTGTGCGGTTTGTGGTTTCAGGTGTTTTGAGGGAATTGATAAATAAATTATAAATTGTTCGTTTGTCGGGCATCGCTAGAGTATTGCCGTCTCTTAAGTGATCACCGATGATGATGATGGTTGTGTTTTCAAAAAATGTTTGTTTCTCAAACCAATTTACGAAATCGGCGATATGAGAAGAGGTGTTGTATATTAAATCGTATTCAGGTTTTGAGAAATGTTTTTCTGCTTCAATTTTCGGAAAGTAATATTGATGGGTATCAATGGTGTTAACAATTGCAAAAAAGGGTTGTTTTGTTTTCGGTAATTCCTGCTTTGTGATTTCAAAGACATCTTTATCCTGATAACCCCATTCGCCGGCTCTTTTAAAATTCGGATAAAATTCTCTGATAAATAAGGCGTCTATGTATTTTTCGTTAAATCCATGTGATTGTAAGAAAGGTTTTTGTCCTGCGAATGCGGTATCTATACCGCCGACAAATAATGTGTGGTAACCGTTGTCGCTTAAGATATCGGACAAAGTGTAAGCATTTTGGAGCTGAGGGGTGTTTTTGCCCCAAATGTTTATAATTTCTTTTGAAGCGATGGTTGTCGGAACACCGGCCGATAGCGCAAGAAAGAAGGGCTGGGTTGCGATGGTTGTGTAGCCGTTTGTATAGTTTTCAAAGCTGATGCCTTTGCTTTTTATTCGATCTAAAGGTTCAATCAGATTTGTTTCAAAGAAACGTTCGTTTGAAAAAGTTTTTTCAAGGGATTCCGCAACAATGATAATTAAATTTTGTTTTTGTGCGGGAAATTTGAAAGTTTGATCTGACGGAGAAACATAATATTGCTCGTAGAAAGAGCTTTTGGGAGGAAATATTTTCGACCAGTTTGTAAAAAGAACAAATAAAAAAGAAACGTATATGACAAACAAAGAAGTGAAAAAGAGGGCGATTGTATGATTGTCATTGATGTATCGAACCGTTTTTTTAAACAATTTTTTCTTCGTCAGGCGGATATATAAAGAACGGATTGTTTTAATAAGAGGAACAAAAAATGTTATAAGAAGAGCAAAAAAGACGGGCCAATAAACACACGAAACAATATATGTTTTTACAAAATTCGAATCGACACCCCTTATGTTATATTTTAAGAAGAAAATGATGTGGGATAAAGAAACATTCGGAAAATAAATTTTAATAAAACTTATGCTTTTTATAAAGGTAAAAATAAAAAACACGAGAATAAAATTTAAGAAATAAAAAAAGACTTTATTTTGTTGTTTTTTCATTTTCGTTTCGACAATAATCATTTCTAGGGGATTATATATTTTTTGTTTTAAAAAATGTTTAATTGTCCGCCTTTTTTTATTGCTCACAAAGAGTTTCTTGATTAGAATTCAAAAAAGGTTTATGCGAGATAAATATGAAAAAACAAAAAACATATTACATTGTTTCAGGAGGATTTGATCCGATACACGAAGGGCATATTCAGATGATTTCGGAATCAGCAAAAGCTTCTGACGGCGTTATTGTTTTAGCAAATTCAGATGATTGGTTGTGTCGAAAGAAAGGCAAAAATTTTTATAACATCAACACACGAAAAGTGATTTTGGAAAATATCAAAGGCGTTGTTGATGTTTTGGAATTTGATGATTCAGACGGCTCTGCGTCGGACGGGATTAGAATTGCCCGCGAAAAATATCCGAATACGCATTTGGTTTTTGCAAACGGCGGAGACAGAGGAAAGGATAATATCCCTGAAGGGCCGGTGTGCGAAAAATACGGTGTCGATTTAGCCTTTGGCGTCGGGGGAGATTATAAGGCCAATTCTTCATCGTGGATTTTAGAAAAATGGGAGACTAAAAAATGAAAAAGCTTATTGTTATTCCGACATATAATGAAATTAAGAACATCGAAGAACTTTTAAAGGAAATATATTCATTTTGTGAAGATGTAAACATTTTAATCGTTGATGATCATTCGCCGGACGGAACAGGAAAGCTCATTGATCAGCTGATTAAAGACGATGTTTTTGGCGGGCGGCTTTTCGTGATGCATCGTGCAGGAAAGCAAGGGCTTGGAACGGCTTATGTTCAAGGTTTTTCTTGGGGAATTGAAAAAGGGTATGATGTTTTTTTGAGTATGGATGCAGATTTTTCGCATGATCCGAAATATTTGCCTGAGATTTTTAAGGCGATGGAAGAAAATGATTTGGTTATCGGCTCGCGCTATATTAAGGGCGGCGGTGTTAAAGATTGGGGAATCGGACGACGCTTTATTTCGCAAGGCGGCAATATATATGCCCAGATTGTTTTGCTTTCAAAGGTGCGTGATTTAACAGGCGGATTTAACTGTTACCATAAGTCGTTTTTGGAAAAAATCAGATTAAATGAGATTATGTCAAAAGGGTATTGTTTTCAGATTGAGATGAAGTTTCGGCATATTCTTTCGGGCTGTAAAATTAAAGAAATCCCTATTGTCTTTTGTGATCGGGTGCTCGGTGTTTCAAAGATGAGCGGAAGCATTTTTAAAGAGGCTGTTTTGAATGTTTTAAAACTTTCATTGATGCGTTTTAAAATCAAAAAGCAGATGAGAGGTTAAAATGTTCGATAATATAAAAAATTTTATTAAAGGCGGTTTTGAAGAAATTAACGAGGTTTTTGTTAAGCCTTTTATGGCACTTTCATTTTATCAAAAGTGTTTTTTCATTATTGTTGCGGGGTTGTTGCTTTATGTGCCTTATATGAACGGATTTAATGCAACGCACGATGAACAGTATACAATGCTGATGTGTCGTTTTAATGTTTGGGATATGATTAAAACAATCAGCATCGAAGACGGACATCCTCCGTTTTCTTATCTTTATTCAAAATTTTGGATTGAGCTTTTCGGCGGCGATGTGCGCAATATTTTTGCGCTTCGGGTAGCAACGCTTTTTGAGTTTTTTATGATGAGTATGCTTGGTGTTTTTCCGATTAAAAGGTTGTTGAATGAGAAAGTTGCTCTGTTGTTTATTTGTTTTGTGTTTGTCTTGCCCTCGGCTTTCTATTTGGTGATGAATATGCGGATGTATCCGCTTGCGGCTTTTTTAATGACGGGAGAATTTGTTTATGGAATGCTTGCAGTTTATAAGCCGAAAAAAAGCGATCTGTTTTTCTTTGGGCTTTTTTCTTTATTGGCACTCTATACCCATTATTATTGCGCCATTTTGTCGGCTGTTGTTTGGGGGATTGTTTTTATTGATTTTCTGAGGCTTAAAAGATACAAAGATTTGCTGCCTTTGTTTGTTTGCGGAGGAATTGTTGCTGTTTTATTTGCGCCATGGCTTTATGCGTTTTTGCTGCAATATCAAAATATGAAAGACACATGGTATCCTGAGTTAAGGCATGCGTTTGCGGCTATTGACGGTGCATTCTTTTCTTACATATATATTTTAGATATATATTACCGTCTGTGTCTTCTTTTGGGTATGCTTTGTTGGGCATTTGTGTTTGAGTTTTTGCTTGATGTTTCTAAAGAAAAACCGGAGCATATAATTGTTAAGCGTGCGACGATGGTCTTTTGGAGCATTTATATTATTGCGCTTTTGATTTCACTGTTTATGAGACCAAACTTGGCAGCTATTTATCTAGCTATTCCCGTCGGGGTGTTTTATGTGGCAATTGCGGTCAGCGTTTTGTATTTTAAAAAATATCGCAGGCTGTTTTTGTGTTCGCTCTTTTTGGTTTTCGTTGTGGGTTACAGCGAAAATTATTTGAAGGTTCAAGATGAAACTTATCAAAAAATATCTTCATATCTCAAAGAGGAGATGCCTCAAAATTCACTGGTTCTTTATAATCATACTTGGGGGCATTTGATGATGATGTTTTATGCGTCCGAAAAAAATATTTATTTTGCGCCGGTCGAAAGATATATTGTTCTGTTCCAAGATGAGGTCAAGAAAGATGAACGTCTTGTTCAGAATTTGGAACAATATGATAAAATATATTATCTTTTATCTGTTTGGGATTTGTTGGAATATAGCAATTGCGAACAGCAGTTTGTGAGCGAATATGACGGAATATCATATTGTTTCAGGAATTTAAGTGTTGAAGATGCGGCATCTTTAATCAAAAGAACAAAAACACTCAGAAACTTGAGCTTTCATCAAAAGGAGCTGAAATAGAAAATGAAAAAATTTTTGAGGGTTATGCTTTTTATTTGTTGCTTTCCGGTTGTCGCTTTATCTTTTGATGAGGTTGGCATAAGAGAATTTTTAAATGAGACCGGTGAGGGGTTTATTCAAACGCTCGGGCTTACCGATAAGGCTGAAAAATATGCGCGCATTGATGAGATGATTGATGAGCATATTGACAGCGAATATATGGCACGTTTTTCTTTGGGGCAATATTGGCGCGGATTTGATGAAACACAAAAACAAACTTATCTTTCTTTGTTTAAGAGGTATTTAAAGTCGCTTTATAAAACCTATCCGCTTGATTTTGAAACAGATGGAATCGGGTTTTCAATTTCAACAATAACACAAAAAGGAAATTTTTGGGATGCGACTTGTGTGATTGATTTGCCGGAACAATACAGAATGGAAAATTTTGAAAAAGTTTCCGTCGTTTTTAAGATTGAGGAAAAAGAGGGCAAACTCTATTTTATCGATTTGAAAATCGGTGAGGCCAGTATGCTTTTAACACTGCGCGGCAGATTAGCAGATATGTTCAAAAATGCCGAAGAAGATATCGGTTGGTTTTTAGAAGATTTTGAAGATTTAATAAAATCAAACGAACAGCGTCTAATACTCGAAAATTGATGTGCTGTCTTTAACATACATATTCAAGTATTGTTCAATATTTTGATACATTCTTGTGTTAAAGTCAGACATCAGGTTTTGGACCATTTCATTCCAATATTTTTCTTTTTGATCAATCGTTGTGTCAGCCGGAATGCCTAATTCACGCCATGCTTCAATAGAGGTTTGAGCTGTTGAGCCGTTGGCTTCAATCACTTTTAAGACAACGTTTAAGGTTGCGCGATAGCGAAGCATATCTTTGCGGAAAAGCTCTTGGGCTTTTTCTTCACGCTCGGTAACGCTGGCATCTTTGATGATAAACTGTGCCGTTCTGTTGGTGCTGAAATCGGTCGCTTCCAAGCGATCTGTCGCCCAAATGCGTGCGGCACGTTCCAAAGAAATCGGAAACAGGTGTTCGACGTTCGGGCGTGTAAATGAAGGTGTAAACTCGGAAATTGTGTCTATTTTGCCGACAAGAAGTGAAATGGGTGCGTCTTGATTAAAACGCGGTTCGGCATAACGGCGCGGTTCTGCCGTTTCTTTTTGAGAGGCACAAGCACCAATGAAAAAAATCAAACAAAAAGCTAAGAGTTTATAAAATTTAGACATGAAAATATCCTCTTATTGCAGACAACTTTTTTATATGTAAAACAAAAAAGAAGTTATTGCAAGTTTTTTTGATTATTTACGAACTCTGTTTTTTTAAATGTGTATTTTTGAGAGCAAAAATGACAGGTTGCTTCAATATTTCCTTCGTCGTTGCACATCTCCTCAATTTCGGAAGGAGAAAATCCCGCAAGCGTTTTTTGTAATTTTTCACGAGAACAACGGCAGCCGAATTCAAAGTTTTTATGAGCTGTGATTTGTAAGTTGTTTTGATGGAAAAGCCTGTGCAAAATTTCTTGAGAAGAAAGGTTTGCGTCAAAAACCTCATCTTCTTTAAGGCTGTCAATAAATGCGGCGGCATCTTCCCATGTTTGAGCGATTTTTTCGGGTGATATGCTGTTTTCTTTTCCGCCTTTAAGGGGAACTTTTTGCAAGATGATTCCGGCAGATAAAAAGCTTTGGCTTTCGCCTTCGGGGTGCTTGACAAAGAGTTTTAAGAGGGTTGGGACTTGTTCGGAGTTCGCGAAATAGCGCAAAGCCAATTCGCTTAAGGTTTTTCCCTGTAAATCAACAACACCCTGATAGGGCGGGAGACCGTTTTGTTCATCAACCGTTAAGGCCATATAACCGCCGCCGACAAGATGCGGAAGTTGTTCAAAAATATCTTCTGTCTTGCGCAGGGTTTTTGCTTTTTCAAGTTTTTCTTCGTCAAATTTTGCACAAGATCTGATTTTGTTTTCGGCTGTAACATCGGTTACAAGGAGCGAAACCGGACCATTGCCCTGAATTTGGAGTGTGAAAAGACCGTTAAATTTCAGCATAGAAGCACAAAGAGCGGCTAAGGCGGTCGTTTCGGCAAGCGCGCCGGAAACATTTTGAGGGTATTGATGATTTTTCAAAATTGTTTGTAAAACAGTATTTAAGCGCACAAAACGCCCCATGAATGCGCCGTTTTCAAGATAAAAAGATGCACAAGCATCAAAATTATTATTGGTCAATTTGAGATATCCTTATATAATCTTTTTAAGGAAACTTAGTTTAATTTAAGAGATTTTTCAAGAGATGACTTTTGACGCTCCACAAAATAAGAAAAAAGTTTTGAAAAAAATAACAAAAGCGCGGCTTAAAAATATCGGTCTTTATTATTTAGAGAGGTTCGAATCTTCGGTGCAGAATTTAAGAGATGTTTTAAAGCGGAGAGTCGATAAATATGCCTATGAAAATAAAGATTTTGATAAAGCTCAGGCTTATCAATGGATTGAAGAAGTTTTGGAAGAATTTCAAAGCCTCAATTATGTTAATAAGATTATTTGAATGCCGGAAAGCCTGCAAGATATATTAAGACAAAGCTCAAAGCCAAGGGGGTTGATGAAAAAGAGGTTGAAGCACTGCTCGAAGATCAGAGTTATGATCCGAAAGAAATGGCTTTAAAATTTGCTAAAAAGAAAAAAATAGGCCCCTATCGAGCCGGTTTTGATGAACAAAAAGAGTTTAGGCAAAAAGATATGGGGACACTTTTAAGGGCAGGCTTTGATTATGAAATTGTTTGTGATATTTTGGGCCAAAATTTTGAACCAGAAGAGGACAAATCGGTATGAAGATAGCTATTGTCGGAACAGGTTATGTCGGGCTTCCGAGCGGGGTCGGGCTGGCATCGTTCGGGTATGATGTTGTTTGTGTTGATAAAGATGAAACTAAAGTTCAAATGCTTCAAAACGGGAAATTAACTCTTTATGAAGACGGGTTGGGCGAACTTTTTGAAAAAGTTACAAAAGACGGAAAGCTCAAATTTACGACTTCAATGAAAGAAGGCGTTCAAGATGCTGATGTTGTGATTTTGGCTGTCGGAACACCGCCTCATCCCGAGACAAAAGAAGCCGATATGCGCTATGTTTATGCGGCGGCGGAAGAGCTTGCGCAATATATTACGGGATATACGGTTATTGCCGACAAATCAACTGTTCCGGTCGGTACGGGCGATATGGTTGAAAGCATTATCAAAAAAGTTAATTCTCAGGCAGATTTTGATGTTGTTTCGTTGCCGGAATTTTTAAGAGAGGGTTATGCGCTTTATGACTTTTTTAATCCGGACAGAGTTGTCGTCGGGGCGAATACAAAGCGTGCGGAAGATGTTTTAAGAAAGCTTTATGAACCTTTGGCAAATAAAACGCAGATGCTTTTTGTAAAACGAAAATCTGCCGAAACAATTAAATATGCTTCAAATGCGTTTTTGGCTATGAAAATCCACTATATCAACGAAATGGCTAATTTTTGCGAAAAGGCGGGTGCTGATATTGACGAAGTTGCAAAAGGTATGGGGCTTGATAAACGTATCGGCAACAGATTTTTGAATGCGGGTCCGGGATATGGCGGAAGCTGTTTTCCGAAAGACACCATGGCAATGGCTTTGATGGCTCAAAAATTCGGCGTGGATATGACCCTTATTAAACGCACGATTGAAGGAAATAAGGCGCGTAAAAAAGATATGGCAGAGCGCATTTTGGCAATGGTTAATGATATCAAAGATGCTAAAATCGGTGTTTTGGGATTGGCGTTTAAGGACGGAACTGATGATGTGCGCGAAAGTCCGGCTTTGGAAATTGTGAGCCACTTGCTTGATAAAAATGCAAATATCGTTGCTTTTGATTATAAGGCAACCGAAAATGCACGCAAAGTTTTAGGTTCAAAGATTGAATATGCCGCAACGCCTGATAAAGTTTTTGAAAACACCGATGTTGTGGCAGTTTTGACGGAATGGAGTGATTTTAAGAAGTTAGATGTTGCAGATCTCGGGCAAAAAATGTGTCATAAACGATTGATTGATCTTAGAAATTTGTTTGACGGCGACAAATTAAAACAGGTTGGATTTATTTATAAAAAAATAGGTATTTAACCGAATATTTACAAATCATCCGCTATCATTTCTGAAATGAGTCTGTCTTATTATTTAGCTCATTCTCCGCGTTTTTTTAAAGGTGTTATGTAGAGCTATTTTCTGCATTTTTAAAAATTTGAAGATCCCTTGACGCGTTCGCCTGACGGCGAAGCGAGGGATGACGGTTTAAAGGGGGATCCTCGGGACATACCGATAGGTCAGCGGCTCGTCGAGCTACAGCCCAATGATGACGAAAATGAGGAGGGATTTAAAAGGCGTATTTGAAGCCTAAGTCAGCTTTTGTATGATAGTTTCGGTTGATGTAGGATAAGAATCCGCCGTAAATCGATATGTCGCCGATTTCATATGAGAGTTTTGAGCGCAAAACAAGGTAGTTGTCGTTTTGGTCTTCATTTCTGATTTTGAAGTTGCCGCTCATTTCATTCATTGACATTTTTAAATCATACGGATCTGAAAATTCATGATAAAGCATTGCCCCTGTCATAAAGCTCAAACGCTTTGTTTTAGAAAGTTGTTTTTCTTTTGAAAAGTAAGCACCAAAGCCAAATTCTGCCGAATATGTTTGTTGACGTTTGGCAGATAAGCTGAATTGCTTTGAGTCTTCTTTGAGCTTTGTTTGATAAGCTGATAGATTAAATTCTGCAGCAGGAGCTAACTCAAAATCGCCAGATAAAAGAGGATAGCGGATTTGAGTTGAAATGCCTGCCATGCGTTTTTCAATTTTTCCGTCATAATTTTTGCCTTGGTATCCGTTTCGCTCGTATGTGCCATAGGTGTAGGCAAGTTTTGGATTGAAAAGGAACTGAAAAGCGTTTTTCTTTGTTTTAACCGGCATTTGTAATTCAAAGTTTTTGCTTGTGCGAGTATCTGAGCGGCGGCCGTTATCGGTGTGCATATCAGAAAGAGAAAGGGCGATGCCGAAATCCGTATTGTCGATTTTTTTGCCGGACAAAGCGTATCTTGTTTGAGAACGTTCTTTTGTGCTGATTTGCGGCGAAAGATTGCCTGAAAGTGCAAAAGATGTTTCTTTGTTTTCAAGCATTTTTTCGCTGATGGTAAAATCAAGTTCTTTTTGCATAATAAGGTCTTCGCCTGAAATACGCGAGACAATGTTTTGACCGCTGAGAGTTTTTAAGGTTTGATTAAGTGCTTTTGTTGATGTCTTTTGTTTTAAGGTGTTAAAGAAAGCCTCATTGTTTAATGCTGCGTAGTTTTGTTCCAAAAAGTTTGCGAGAGATGAATTTGAAACAATTTTATCAAAACTTTTCTTGGTTAGAACAACATCGCTTCCGTTGAGGTTGGCATTAAACATTGCAGATTCAGAGCTTAAAGAAAGGTTTTCGGTGTTTTGCGCATTAATGGCATTTGAAAGGGTGTATGTCGAGTTAAAGCCGGAAGAGACAACATCGCTTGCAACGGATAAGTTGCCTTCAAGAGAAGAAGCGGTGAAATTTCCTCCGTTTGTTATTTGAACACCGCGTGAGCCGAGATTTAAGGAAGATGTTGAGGCAATTGTTCCGGCATTGACAAGTTTTGCGCCTTTTTCAAGATAAATTGCATGTTCGCCGTCCGGTGTTAAGCAACCTGTTGATGTGCAGGTGTAATCGTCATCCCAGTTAAGCTCATCACTGTTTATTCTAAATTGGAAAAAGCCTGTGTTTGTGACGGTGGCGTTATTTGTGGCAAATATGCCGTATGTTTTGTTTGTTGAGGGGCCTGTAACGAAAATGCGCCCAGAATTGGCTACGCTTCCGCCATCACTATAAATGCCGTATGCATAACCGCTATTTGAAGTAACGTTAATTTCATAACGCTGGGTTGAGTTGATGACTTCGCCGCCTTTGTTATAAATGCCGTATGCATCACCGCCGTAGCTTTCAACAGTTAAACCACTCGTGTTGGTGACTTTTGCTGTGCCGTCATTGGTTTGCTCTAAATAAATTCCGTAAGCATTTCCGTCTCCGGCTGTTGTTTTAGCAGAAATGATTCGACCGTTTGTGATTTCACCGTCTTGAATGTATGCACCATATGCAGAGCCGTTGGTTGATTTTGCAACAACAGATTCAGTCGCAACGGTTTCATTTTCATCCTTGACGTTTGTAATAGAACCACCTTTTGTGTATAAACCATATGCATCGCCGCTATCGGCTGTTGAATTAACTATACCTGAGTTTTCGAGCGTTCCGGCAGAATACAGACCATAGGTGTTTCCATATCCGCTTGTGTTAATAACCGTAGTAGTCGAAAACAGAGCAAAATAGTTTCCGCGTTTTGTTAAATGGTAAACGGCGCCATCAGATGAACCGTTGTAAATTCCGTAGGCAGAACCGTTTCCAGTATTTGTGACAGTAATGTCTGATATCATTAGGGCAGAAGAATATTCTTCAGCTTTGCTTTCATCAAAATCGCCGCTATATATCTTGCTGTTGCCTAAAATACCAAAAACGCTTCCATTGCCTTTATTGTTGATGTTTATTGTTGAAATTGAGGTTCCGGCACCTTTGTTCGCAAGAGTATCAACAACAATACCGCTTTCATCTGTAATGACATAGTTATTATAAATTGTTTCCGCATTGCTTGAATATAATCCATAAACTCTGCCGTCACTTTGATTTTCAATGTTGATTGAGGCATTGTTGTTTAAAAGTAAATATTTTTGAGTGGTGTCTTTAGTGCCAAGTTTTAAGGCTTCACCAAGGGCATTTCCGTTGTCATCATAAATAATGTCATCTTCTACGTGGCCGACAACATCTCCTGTGTTGTTGTAGGCAATCGAGCCATCTAAATAACCTTTTAAAACACCGGAGGAACTATACCAGAGGATATGATTTTGATCATCATATTTGTAGTCCGCAATCGTGATTTGAACTTCAACGGCATTTAATTTTGAATAGTCATTTGCCATTTTATCTGAGGAAAGAAGGTAATTGTGAGGTGTTTGATCGGCATCGTAAAAAAGACCGTATACGTCTGTATATTCTGTATTCGAAAGGGAAATATAGCCGCCTTGATTGTAGTTAGAGTTAATATTTGGATTGCCGTATATATCTGTATCTTTCTTTTTCACACAAAGGCCGGTGCTGTCTTTGCCATAGCCGGTTGCGCAATCATTACAAAGAGCTGCAGTATAACCAACGTTGCAAACGCAGGCTCCGCCTTTTTGGTGACCGTGTTCGCAGGCAAGAGTTTCATAGCACTGTTTTGTGCCGTAGTTGCCGTAACTGGGGGCGCAGGTGTCGCATTTTTCGCCGCTGTAGCCGGTAGAGCAGGTGCAAACGCCGTCTGACATTGTTCCATGAACGCAGTTCGGATTTGTTTTTTTATCTGAGCCAGAGCCGCCGCCACCGCCGCCACCCGAAAGGGCAATCGCTGTTCCGGCAACAGCTGCGACAACACCGACACCGATTAAGGCTTTTGTGGTAAAACTCATGCCGGGTTTGCTATATTTTGCAACGGTTGCGGTGTCTATGTTTTTGACCGGATTTTCAATAACCGAGCGCGCAAAGTCTTGATAACCGCTGATTTTCCATGTGCAAGGGTGGGATGGATTGGCACCGGATTGTAAAAACGATTTGTAGGCTGTTTTGTTGCGCTTTTTGGCGGCAACGCACAGACCGGTGTCGCCGTTTGGGTTTGTGGCATCAATATTTAAGCCTCGGCTGACGGCATTATTCATGGCGCTGACCTGCCCTTTTGAGGCTAAATTATAAAGGGCATTGAAATTTTCGGGGGAGAGGCTTGAAAGATATGCTTCCGCTTTGGGTGAAAACAAGAAAAAACAAGCACCTAAGACATATACAAATCGTTTTAAAATCATCTTCTTTTCCTGATTTTAATTTAAAGATACTCTACTATATGATTTGATTTGTAAAAATAGAGTTAAAAACGGCGATTTTTAGTGAGCCATTAAGCGTGATTTTGTACGCTGCCAATCGCGGTCTTTGATTGATTCGCGTTTGTCATAAAGTTTTTTTCCGGTTCCGAGCCCGATTTCAAGTTTTGCACGTCCGTTGTCATCAAAGAAAAGTTTGATTGCAACAAGGGTTGAGCCTTTTTTTTGCAAAGCATTGATGATTTTAATCATTTCTCTTTTGGTCAGCAAAAGCTTTCGGTCATGAACGGGCTGATGACTTTCGTAGCCTTTGTTGGCATATTCGGCAATAAACATATTGCTCATATAAAGTTCGCCCTCTTTTTCAACGCCGAAAGCATCGTTGATTTGGGCATGGCCTAAACGAAGCGATTTGACTTCTGTTCCGGTTAAAACAAGACCGGCGACGAATGTTTCTTGTATGTTATAATCAAAGCGCGCCCGACGATTGAACGCGACAGATCCTTTCGATATAAATTCTGATTTTTTGATTTTGGTTGCCATTTTTATGCTGAAGCTTTAGTTTTTGTCGGCATCGAAATGGTTTTTGCCGGTTCGCTTTTTTGTGCGCGGATACAATGTCCGTCAATGAAGGCACCGGGTTCTATGGCGATAGAATGGTGCATGATGTCGCCTATAATACGAGAACTTTTTGCAAGCACAACATTTTCAGCTTCGGCAGAGCCTTGAAGCAGACCGTATATGCTTAAATTTTTGGCTTTAACCTGACCGTAGACATGACCTCTTGAGCCGATAATTAATTCTTCACAGACAATATTGCCTTCAAGGCTTCCGTCAATATGAATGATGTCACCGCTTAAGATGTTGCCCTTTATTTTTGTGCCAAAGCTGATGATGCTCGGAACAGGGGTATTCGAACCGCGGCTCATACGCGCGATTTTAAGGTAAAGCATTCGTCTTAATTTCATTTTTTTCTCCTATTCTATGGCTGTTATAAACGCCATCGGGTCGACATTTTTGCCGTTGTATAATACTTCATAGTGAAGGTGGGGACCAGTTGAGCGGCCTGTCGAACCAACCTCGGCAATAGCTTGGCCTTGTTTAACGGTTTCGCCTTTTTTAACATATGCCTTGTTTAAGTGGGCATATTTTGTTTTAAAACCGTTTGCGTGGTCAATTTCGAGAAAATTTCCGTACCCGTTGACCCATTCCGAGCGCGTTACTTTTCCGTCGGCCATAACCTTAATGATATTACCCTTATTTGAAGATAAGTCAACCCCTTTGTGCGAGGCGGATTTTTTATTGAACGGATCAGAGCGGCGTCCAAACGGTGAGCTGATGCGGTAATTCCATATCGGCTTTCCCATCGGGACGGATTTAATTACCTCACGATAATATGTCAAATCATCAATTAAAGCGAAAACACTTTGCATTTTGTTTGAGAGCTCTTCGCTGTCAACGTCGAACGAAGGCTCAAACGTTCCGCCGGAACTGTCTTTTTTTCCGCCGGCAAGCGGATTGAAATATTGATTTTGCTTTTTAATCGACTTGTTGATATTTGAGATGGCATCTTTAATTTTTTGGGCTTCTTCTTCAGAGATTTTTTCCACCTTGTTTAAGATTTCTATTTCGGAAACTTCAAGTTTTTGAACACTCGTTTCAAGTTCGCGAATTTTGGTAAGCAGGGCGTTTCGTTCGGCTAAAGCACGGTCACGCTCCAAAAGAGCTTCTTGAACCGTCATTTTATCATTGACTTCTTGGGTTTGGAGCCAACTTTCGTTGTCGGTGATTTTTTTGATTTTTTCTTCAACGGCTTGAGCTTGCTCTTTATATCTGTTGAGCTCATCTTCGTTTTGGATGTTTTCTTCGGAGATTAAGCTGAACATTGAATTAATGTTTTTATGAATCGCAACAAAGTCGCTCATCAATTCGGCATAAGCATCACGCGTTTTGTGGAGTTTTGAGCGGTATTTGTCGGATTTGTGATACATGTGATAAGAAATACCGCTCCATATGCCGATCAGCAAAACGATAATCAGCATGAAGATTTGCATTTTGGAAGATATGTTAAAAACCTTGGCACGCGCTCCGCTTCTGAATATGATTTCTTTAGTTGAAAAAAGAGGCTTCGAGGGAGCATAATGTAATTTGTGCGGTTTTCTTATCTTAAATTTTTGGGCATTCCTTCTCATATAATATTCCAGAAATTAAAAGCAATTTTTAATTTTTGCTTTCGGTGAGCGTGAGTATAACAAAAAATAAAAAAAAATAAAGACTTTTTTCTTTTCTATAAATCCGAATCGAGAATCACAAATTCTTTTTCGCCAACCATGTTTAAAACCAAATGGGCTTGTTCGTCAAGCAAATCAAGGTCTAGGCTCTCGGAGGACAAACGTTTGATTTTGTCATCCCAATGATTCTTTTCAAGTGTGTATTTTTCTTCCAAGGCGCGTGCTTTTTCAACTTCTTTGGTTAAATTAAGATAGCGAATCAGACCTCGTTCGCCGCGGACGGCATAAAAAGTAAAATATATAAAAACTAAGATAAGCATCATAAGCAAGCCTGATGAACTTTTCATTTTGGATAATATGTTTAAAAATCTGCTCATAATCGCTCCGTTAATAATGCTTGGAATCCATATAACAGATTTATTATTAAAAATTGGTTATGAAAATAAAAAAAATCAAGCCTCTTTTTAAATAAAGAGGCTTGCTCTAGTTGCGCGGGTTTTAGAACATGTAGCGAAGACCGGCGGTTACTTCTTTAAGGTTGTTTACGCGGTTCATGCCGAGATAAGTGTATCTGCCCATGACGCGCATTGCAAAATGTTCGTTGAAATCATATTGCATACCGACACCGGCGCGGTAACCTATGCGGTTTTGTTTTTTGGAGCTGACATCCGGATATTTGAAGTCAAAACGATAATTGGCAAGACCTAAAGAACCTAAAAGATTAAATTGGCTGCATCCGATAGGGGCATAACCATACATATCGGCACCGTAAGCTAAAAATTCTGTTGAATGCTTTTTCCCTTCAATATGTCTTTCACGTTTTCCGGCTTGTTGATAAAAGGCTTCTAAACCCCAATAGCCATACATTCTGGCACCAAGATTAACGGAGCCGGAATGATAACTTTCTTTCATGTGTCTTGCCGGACCGCCGAATTTTATGTAAGAATAAATATAATCCGCGCCGACGTAAGGTTTCATTTCATTATACATATCCGACCAATAGCCGGCATGGGCATTCATCGAAACAACACAGGCAACACCGGCCAATAATAAAGTTTTTTTCATATTAAATATACTCCTATTTATAAATAGATTGGTTAAGTAAATTAACTTGACGTTCAGGAGGTATATATTCTGCAAAAACGAATTTTAAATAGTGCGTTTGAAATTTTTTTGTGATATTTTGTGATATTCAAAAAGAAAGAGAAAATAATGAGCTTTTGTAATCCTTCAAAAAATTGCTTAAAATGTCAAAGATTGGTCGATTTTAGGACAGGGAATCGGATAAAATTTCCGAGTTATCATAACGGACCGGTTGAATCATTCGGCGATTTGAAAGCAGAGATTTTGGTTGTGGGGTTGGCACCGGGGCTTCACGGGGCGAACCAAACGAATCGTCCGTTTACAAATGATTATGCCGGTGATGTTTTATATCCGACTTTGAAAAGGTTCGGCTTTGCCAAAGGAGAATATAAAAAAAGAAAAGATGACGGGTTTGAGCTTTTAAATGTCAGAGTTACAAATGCCGTCAGATGTGTGCCGCCTCAAAATAAAGTCAGCGGTGAAGAAACAAAAAATTGCAGAGCGTTTTTGATTGATGAAACT
>CAJOLB010000022.1 GCA_905235385.1 uncultured Alphaproteobacteria bacterium
TTTAAATGAAATATTTGATCTTTTTGTAAGTTTAAATGCCACGGATGAACAGCTCGACTTTCCTGTTTTGTATGCTTCGGGCAGAAACGGTTGGGCAGTCAAAGACTTAAAAGACGAAAAGAAAGATTTAACGCCTTTATTTGAACTGATTTTATCGTATGTCAGCGAGCCGAAATGTGAAAAAGACAAACCATTTTCAATGCTCGTAACCACTTTGGAGGGCGATAAGTTTTTGGGCCGTATTTTAACGGGAAAAATTTGGTCAGGAACGTTAAAGCTTAATGATCCTGTTAAAGTGATTAATCAAAAGGGCGAAGTTGAGAAAACGCGTATTGCAAAAATTTTGGCTTATAAGGGCTTGGAACGCGTGGCCTTAAATGAGGCGCACGCCGGTGATATTGTCGCTGTGGCGGGTGTTGTGAAAGGCACGGTTGCCGATACGATTTGCGCTTATGAGGTTGAAACAGCGATTAAAGCACAGCCGATTGATCCGCCGACACTTGCGATGACTTTTTCGGTTAACGATTCGCCGCTAGCCGGTCGTGAGGGCGACAAGGTTACGTCGCGCATGATTTGGGACAGGCTTGCTAAAGAAGCCGAAAGCAATATCGCGCTTAAAATTTCGCAAACGGACAGAACAGATTCGTTTGAAGTGGCGGGCAGGGGCGAACTTCAGCTCGGTGTTTTGATTGAAACAATGCGTCGCGAAGGTTTTGAACTTTCTATTTCTCGTCCGCGTGTGTTGATGAAAAAAGATGAAAACGGCAATCTCTTGGAGCCGGTGGAAGAAGTTGTGGTCGACGTGGATGAAGAATTTTCGGGAACAGTGGTCGAAAAAATGGGGCTTCGCCGCGCTGAAATGACGGATATGATTCCTTCACAGCTCGGAAATAAAGTGCGCTTGATTTTCCATGCGCCGTCGCGCGGTTTAATCGGCTATCACAGCGAGTTTTTAACAGACACGCGCGGCACGGGTGTGATGAACAGAATTTTTTATGCTTATGAACCCTACAAAGGCGAAATTGAAGGGCGCAGAACAGGCGTTTTGATTTCTTCGGAAAACGGAACGGCGGTTGCTTATGCGTTATGGAAGCTTCAAGACAGAGGACCGATGTTTGTGGAACACAATTCACCGGTTTATGTTGGTATGATTATCGGCGAGCACACAAAATCAAATGATATTGAGGTCAACCCGACCAAAACAAAACAGCTCACGAATATTCGCGCGGCCGGAAAAGATGAGGCAATAGATTTGATTCCGCCGAGAAAAATGAGCTTGGAGCAGGCTTTATCGTATATTCAGGCAGATGAGCTTTTGGAAGTAACGCCGAAATCACTTCGCCTGCGCAAAAAGATTTTGGATCCGCTCGCACGCAAACGCGCAAAGCCCGAAGTTGATGCTTAAGTTTTTTCAAAAATATGCTCGATTCTTTGAAAAAAAACTTGATTTTGAATGAATATATGTGTATCAATAACAAAAATTGCTTTATTCAAATATTTAGGGGTGTAGTTCAGTTGGTAGAACATCGGTCTCCAAAACCGAGTGTCGTGGGTTCAAATCCTGCCACCCCTGCCAATTTTGAAACAAAGCGTTGATATCAATTTTTTTATTAAGGATTTTAAGGTGAAAGTTAGTCCGATACAGTTTTTTAGACAAGTCCGCCAAGAAGCTAAAAAAATCACCTGGCCGACAAGAAAAGAAGTAACGCAGGTTACGACGATTGTTCTCATCATTGTAACGTTGGCTGCGGCGTTTTTCTTTGCCGTTGATGTCGTTTTGGCATGGGCTGTTAAACTCATCTTGAGATTGGGAGTATAGTAGTTATGACCGCTCGTTGGTATGTTGTAAATGTTTATTCCGGCTCTGAAAAGAAAGTTGCCGAGTCGCTCAAAGAACAAGCCGTTATCAAAAAAATGGAAGACAAAATTTTGGATGTTCTTGTGCCGACCGAAGAAGTTGTTGAAATTAAAAAAGGCGCAAAAGTCAGCGCCGAGCGCAAGTTCTTTCCCGGATATATTTTGGTTAAGATGGAAATGGATGATGATGTTTGGCACGTCGTGAAAAACACACCGCGCGTCAGTGGTTTTTTAGGCAGCCGTAACAAACCTCAGCCCATCAGCGAAAAAGAAGTCGAGCACATCTTAAAACAAATGGAAGAAGGCGTTGAGCGTCCGCAAACCGTGGCTTCATTTGAGGTCGGCGAAAATGTTCGCGTAACCGATGGTCCGTTTGCCTCATTCGTCGGTGTTGTTGAAGAAGTTGACAACGAAAAAACACGCCTTAAAGTTTCGGTTTCTATTTTCGGTCGTTACACACCGGTGGAATTAGAATTCGCTCAAGTTGAAAAAGTAAAATAAAAGCGAATAGCTAGTAACTACTTGAAAGTCTGTTTCCTTATGTACCCCATTTGTACACTGCGGAAACAGACTTTCGGTGTATTGACACGCTATTCGCTTTTATTTGTTCATAAGGCAGGCTTCGCAAGCAGCCGCACGGCGTATTGCGTTTTTTTTAATCTTGATTTTGCTTGATTTCGTTTTCTAGGTCTGAAAGCTTTAATTTTAAACCTTCGGAAGGATTTAACTCAAGAGCTTGTTTGATTTGTTTTTTTGCGGTATCAATATTTTCAATCATCAAACTGTATTTGGCCAAAGCATAAAAACTTTCAGCTTTTAATCCTTTTTGATGATAGGCCTTTGCCAAAAGTTCCCATCCGTGAGGGGTTTCGTTTTGAATTTGGAGCTTGTTTAAAGTATTAATCACATCTTGCAAATAAGCCGTGTTTTGTTTTAGTTCAAGCGCACATTCGGCGTAAAGCAAACTTGTTTCAACAGAAGACGGTTTGATCTCGAGCGATTTTTGATAAGCGCTCAAAGCATCTGAAAGTTTACCGCTTTCAAATAAAAATTGGCCTTTAAGCTGATAAAAATAAGGATTTTGAGGGTGTTTTGAAAGAAGCTCGTTAATCAGTTTTAAAGCCTCAGCATAATTTTTTTGCCTGAATTTAATGATAGAATGCGCATATTTTGCAGGATCCGATTGGTCAGAAGCCGGATATTTTTTAAGCGTTCGCTCAATCGGTAATAAAAAGGCGGAAAGTTTTGCCTGAACGAACTTAAAGTTTTCATCTGAAGATGTTGATGTCTTGCCGCCGTTGTCTTTAACCGCTTTTTCAAAAAAGGCCATACGCTCGCTGCTCATCGGGTGGGTTCTGAAATAAGGATTTTCTTCATAACCCGATAATCGATTCGTTTTCTGAATTGTTTTCATAAAATTTCTTAGGCCGTTTGGAGATTGCCCGAGAGCTTTCAGATATTTGACGGCGCTTTCATCAGCACTTCGTTCTTCACTCATTTGATAAGCCATCATAGAATTAAGCAAAGAGCCGTGGGAACCTAAAGCCACAGCCATAGCTGCATCTCCTCTTCCGGAAGCAACAGCAGTTGCACCTGCGGCAATAAGCGAAATGGCAGAAAGTGTTTGTAAATTATGAATTTTAAGTTTTTGGCGCATGATATGTCCGCCGGAAATGTGCCCGCTTTCATGAGCCAAAATGCCCGAAATTTCGTTAGGATTTGAGGCGTTCAATAACGTTCCCGTATGAACAAACAAATGATTTCCGTCGGAAACAAAGGCGTTAAGCGTCATATCATTTAAAAGGTGAATGCGATTCGGATCATAAGAAATGCCTGCAACCTTGAAAATGGGTTTAACAATTTCTTGAATAAAAGTTTCGGTTTCGTCATCCGTTAAAAGAGAAGGCTCGGCAAACACCGGCAGGCAAAAAACTGTTGAAAAGCAGATGCTAAGCAACAGTTTTTGTAAAAATCTTATGCCTATCCGATTAATTTTCGCCACCATGTCGTTTTCTTTTGAGTTTGATCTTTATCAACGTTTATGTCATCAGAGCTGTATAAAATAACGGGAGCTTCTTTGACCATACCTGAATTGTCTCTGCGGCGACGATCAAAACGATTGCGTCTGCGATTAAAACGTCTGTTGGAATATGTTTTTTCCTCTTGAGTTGTTTGATCAAGAGAAGGTTCATCATCTTCATCTTGAGCAAAAGCGTCAGAGTAAGTTGTCGCCGGCACTGTATCCGAAGTATTTTCGGTAACTTTTTGTTGGCGCAAGCGTTCAATCTTATAATCAGAAACATTTTTAATCGAATTGTCGGCAGAAATCACAACAGACATATTATAACGTTCTTCAAGCTCTGCCAAATTCTTGCGTTTTTGGTTGAGCAAATAGATAGCCGTATCTGTCGGAACCGAAACGGTTAAGCTCGTAAATCTGTTTTTAATGCCTTCTTCTTCAATAGCCCTCAAAATCAACACCGAACCCGATTCGGTTGTGCGCATAACACCTTGTCCGTGACAATAAGGACATGGCTCATAATTGCTCTCAACAAAAGAAGAATGCATGCGCTGACGAGAAATTTCCAAAAGTCCGAAACAGCTCATGCGGGCAATTTGAACACGTGCACGATCTGTCTTCAAGGCTTCTTTCATACGTTTTTCAACGGCAATGTTATTTTTGGGATCATCCATATCAATGAAGTCAACAACGACCAGCCCTGCCAAATCGCGCATTTTGAGTTGTCTTGCGATTTCATCGGCAGCTTCTAAGTTTGTTTTTAAAGCTGTTTCTTCAATATCCATCTCTTTTGTGGCACGTCCGGAGTTCACATCGATGGCAACCAAAGCTTCAGTCGGGTTAATAACCAAATAACCGCCCGATTCGAGCTGAACAGTCGGGTTATGAAGTTTATCTAACTGAGCTTCAACCTGATAACGCTGGAAAACGGGCGTTTCGTTCGGTTTGCGGCACTTTAATTTACGCAAACTTTGAGGCGATAAAATTTTCACAAAATCACGTGCGGCCTTATAAGCAGCTTCACCGTCAACAATAATCTCTGCAATATCATTTGAACACATATCTCTTAAGGCGCGTTTGATTAAATCTCCCTCTTCGTAAACAAGCGATGGTGCTTTGTTCTGTAAAGCGTTCAGACGAATCAGGTTCCATGTGCGGATAAGGTAGTTGTAGTCGCGCACAATCTCTTCTTCTGTTTTGTCTTCACCGGCTGTGCGGATAATCAGCGACATATCCATCGAAAGAGGAAGCGTTTTGATAATATCTTTCAGACGTTTTCTGTCAGCCGCGTTTGTAATCTTGCGCGAAACACCGCCGCTTTTGATACGGTTAGGCATCAAAACGCCGTAACGACCTGCTAAAGACAGATAAGTTGTAAATGAAGCACCTTTGTTGCCGCGTTCTTCTTTAACAACCTGCACAAGCAGAATCTGCCCTTCTTTAATCACGTCCTGAATATTGGAGTTATGATAAAGTTTGCGGGCGCGGATGAGCTTGCGCTGAACTTCAAAGCTGTATTCAAATTCGGCATCTGTTGTGTTGTCCGAAATATCAATATCGATATCATCATCGCTCTCATTATCATTCTCACCCATAGCAGGTTTGATTTCATCGGATTCGTCAAGCTTGTCATCTTCATCAATAATCTCGGCAGACAAGACTTTGAAATCTTCCGGCTTTTCTTGAGCCGAAGGTTCCGCGGATTCGCCGTCTTTTGTGCGGCGGCGGTTGTGGCGATAAGGACGGCGGCGGCGTTTTTCGCCGTTGTTTGAATCTTCTGTCATTTGAGAAGCATCTTCGCTTTGCGCTTGAGGATTGATTTCAGATTCGGTGGTTTCCTGATTTTGAACAGGTGCTGTCGATTCTGTGTTTTCTTCCGCTTCGGAAGTTAAAACCGAATCACCGAAAATAACACCTTGAGGAGCGGCTTCTTCCTGATGTGTTTCAAGAGGTTCAGATGCTTGTTGTTCTTCATCTTTTTGCTCTTCTAAGGCTTTTAACCTTTCTTCTTCGGCTTTGCGTGCTTCATATTGCGCTTTCTTTTCGGCGCGGTAGCGTGCACGTTGTTCACGGCGCTCTTTGATATATTGTTTTTTGTTTTCAATAATTTCATCAACTTCTTTGTCAATGGTGGCAAGAAGCTCATCAGAAACATTGTAATAATCGGGATGAATTTCGCTGAAAGCTAAAAAGCCGTGTTTGTTCCCGCCATAATCAATAAAAGCCGCCTGAAGTGATGGTTCAATGCGAACAACTTTAGCTGTATAAATATTACCTTTGATTTGCTTTCTGGAAGTTGATTCAAACTCAACATCTTCAACTTTGTTTCCGTCAACAATAACAACCCTTGTTTCTTCGGGCTGCGTATCATCAATTAACATTCTTTTTGACATATTATTTTCCTAATAAATAAAATTTTTGCCCATTGCAAAATTCTGCGGAAAATAAACAAGAAAAGGACTTTTCCCCTCTGGTAAAAAGCGCATATTCGGCGCCTCATATTCTCACACTTTTATAAAGACCGTATTCTTTTTTCTTCTTAATTAAGACCTTTATAAAAGCCACAAAACTCTGCATCTACATTTGCCGGTAACGCATCTTATGCAAAATCTTCCGTGCGCAATCTAACCGGACCTTTATACAATATAGATTTTGTTTTAAAATTACAACAAGAAAATTTTAAAATCTTCAATATTTTTTTAAGAGATTAGTAATATCTGCACTGTAAAATAACGCCCATGAGAAAATTTTATGAGATATTGACAAGCAGGTTTGCTCTCTTCTTAATGGCTTTGTTTGTGTTTTGCCTTTTAGGCGTTGGAAAAACACAAGCGGCAACCATTAAAAATATGCGCGTCGGTCAACAGGTAAGCAGTGTGCGCATTGTTTTTGATGCTGACCAAAAATTTGATTATCAGGTCTTTTTGCTTTCAGATCCGAAAAGGCTTGTAGTTGATGCACTTTCAACGAAGGTCAGCAAAAATTTGCAGGTTTCAAAAAACGGGATTATCTCGGCAACAAGAATAGGCGAGCTTAACGAAACGGATAAAAGAGTCGTTTTTGACTTAAAAAAACCTGTGTTAATTAAACAAGCCTTTATGCTTCCGCCCTCTCAGAACAACGATTGGCGTTTTGTTATTGACTTAGTTGTTGCCTCTGAAAGAGATTTTAACAACAAAATAGGCTTAAAATATGCTCTCACAAGCAAATCAAAAAGCTCAAATACAAAGGTTGCGTCAACATCTTCATCATCGAGCAGTTGGTTTAAGAGTTCGGACAAAGCGGCTAAGCCGAAATCGCGTCAGAAAATTATTGTCCTAGACCCGGGCCATGGCGGAAAAGATCCGGGCGCAATCGGTGCTTATGGCAAAACATATGAAAAAAATATCACGCTTGCGATGGGCAAAGAATTGAAAACGATGTTGGAGAAAAAAGGCTATAAGGTCTATTTAACGCGCAGTACGGATATTTTTATTCCGCTTCGCCAACGTGTTAAAATAGCTCAAAAATACAAGGCAGACTTATTTATGTCGCTTCATGCGGACAGTGCGGTCAACAAAAATGCAAAAGGTCTTTCGGTTTATACCCTCTCCGAAAAAGCGTCCGACAAAGAGGCGGCGGCTTTGGCTGAGCGCGAAAATAAAGTAGATATCATAGGCGGGGTTGATTTTTCTGAAAATTCTAAAGAAATTAACGACATTTTGATTTCTTTATCGCAAACGGATTGCCGAAACAAATCTTCAAAATTTGCGGGATATATGGTCGGTGAAATGAAAAAATCAATCAAACTGGTCAGCGATACGCACAGATTTGCCGGCTTTGCGGTTTTGAAAGCGCCGGATATTCCGTCAGCCCTTCTTGAAATGGGTTACCTTTCAAACAAACAGGAAGAATCTCAACTGAAAGAATCCGGTTATCGCAAAAAGCTTGCGTCGTCAGCGGCAACCGCAATTGATAAATATTTCAACGATCCTGAAATCGCCGCACTCTATTAAAAGCTAAAAAGTGTAAAGAAAAAAGGAACCTTAAATTTTTACGATTCCTTTTGTTTAATCATATTAAAAATTTACTTAAGAATCAATTAAAATGAAATTTTAAAAAGTGTAAAAAAAATAGGTTCGTTTTTTCTTTACACTTTTAAAGGAGGGACTTATGATGCATCAAAAGGGTAGAAGTATGGTCGAAATGCTTGGCGTTTTAGCTATTATCGGTGTTTTATCCGTCGGCGCTTTGGCAGGCTTTAATCAGGCGATGTTCAAACATAAATTAAACCGAAATTTGGAGGCTATGACCTTATTGATTGCAAACGCTGTTCAACTGACGCAAAAACTTGAAATCAGCGATTCAAATTTAACTCCGATGCTCAATAAAGTGAGCCTTATTTCTGATGGTCTAGTTTTTAAATCAAACAAAATTTATGACGAATTTCAAAATTATTACATATTATATTCTGTTTCAAACTATGCCCATTACGGATATCATTTTGGTATGAAAGTTTATTTAAACAACAATGAAACGAGCTTCTATACCTGTCGAAATTTAATTTTAGCTGCAGCTTCAATGCATAGTGAGCTTGATTTAATCAGGCGTGAAGATACAAAAAATGACACACGAATTGGAACGAATTTATATGGTTTAAGGCGTTGCCGACCGACATCAAAATGTCTGGCAAATTTAACGATGCGAGACATAGATAATTTTTGCAGAATAGAACAATCTCACAATGATTTGGGTTATTACACGTTTTTTATTCTGTGGGACTGATAAAAAAAGAACCTTAAAATTTTAAGGTTCTTTTGTTTTGGTTATTTAACCCAGCGTATTAAATCCGTGCAGGCTTGCTGTGTCATATTTTTAACACGGCACCTGTTGACAATAATGTTCGGGGTTTTATCCATACGATAACAGCCGTCTCCGAGCAACGCATAACTAACATAAACGCTGGAGTTTGGCTGAACCGAATCAAAGCTGACCGGTGTTTCCATCTCAGGCCATTTTAAGCGAAAACTGATGTTTGAAATAGGAGACTTCAGTGTCGATTCGACATAAAAACGCATAGAACAGTTAGTCATGCCTGAGAGTGATTTATAAACCCTAAAATCACGCATATAAAGCCTGATTTCTTCGTTTTTACGCCTTTCGGCAGTATTTGTCGGGGCTTGGGTGCTGACAGGCTTGAATTGAACGGAAGAATTTGAAGGCTGAGGATTTTTATTTTCGCCGCCGGTATTTAAAACTTGGGCACCGGCAACTGATGAAAATAAAACAAAAAATATCGACAGCCCCGAGATGAGGCTGCCGATAGAAAATTTTGGTTGAAAACTAGCCATTGAAAACTCTTATTTTATGTTGCTCAAAGTTGTCGTAATCTGTTGCAGATCTGTGGTAATGACCTGATTGATTGCGGCAATTTCTTCAGTCTCTTTTTGTTCGGCTGTTTTTTCCATAGCAACTTGTTCTTCATAAGAGATTTCTTTAAATTCACCGTAATATTCAGGATGTTTTGAGTTGACGTATGCAAACAAACCTGCGCAATTAACGCCGCCTCTCACACCTTCGCGCCCTTGATCCTGACCTAAAATGTTGCAAACAGGAACTTCAAATTTTAAGTTGTCAAACAATGCAAAGCATTTGTCTGTTTCAACACGACCTTGAACGCTGATTTGGCGAAGAGAGCCGAGCGCAGGCAAATCAACACTTGAAAGAATTGTGCCGAGAGCAGATTCTTTTTCTTTTGGTTTGCTTTGAGCTTTAGGAGTATCTTCACCTTGAGAAGCTTCTGTTTCGCTCGTTTCTTCGTCGGCGAAAAATGTATCTGAAATATTGTCAGACCAA
Source organism: uncultured Alphaproteobacteria bacterium (assembly GCA_905235385.1). Lineage (GTDB taxonomy): Bacteria > Pseudomonadota > Alphaproteobacteria > RF32 > CAG-239 > UBA1254. Next base: position 9,713 of record CAJOLB010000022.1, read on the forward strand.
CCGAAGTTGACTTTTGCTTGGCGCAAACTCAATGGTGTGCGGTTAAAAAATGTTGCCGTATATTCACAAGCCGTTGTTGCACCTTCGTCGTTAACAACCGGTTTAATGTCGTGAATCTTAAACAAAATAACCTGAGGCTTATCACCAAACGGAGAAGTCGCCTGAGGTTCAGCGTTTGTTTTGTTGTTAACGTTTTCCTGTGCCGAAGCGAGAGCCCCCGCCAGAGTAAATGCCGTTAAGCCGAGTGAAAATAAGACTTTTTGAAAATTTATCATGGTTTTCCTTCCTTTACCAAAATTAATTTATAAATACAATATAATGATTTTATTTAATTTTCCTTTAATTTTTTTAAAATACGCAAAAAATCAGTCCATGCTTTTGCTTTTTGGGCGCTGTTTCGAAGCAAATAGGCAGGATGAAAACTTGCCAAAGCCGGAATACTCGATTTAAGCGACATTTGATAATCAAAGAAATGTCCGCGCAAACGAGAAATAGAATCAGAGTTATCAAGCAAAGCATTAGCAGCACTTCCGCCCAAAAGGAGCAAAAGTTTCGGTCGGATAATTTCAATCTGGCGCTTCAAAAACGGCAGACAAATGGCAACTTCGGCATCGGTGGGCGTGCGATTCCCCGGCGGACGCCACGGCAACACGTTCGTGATATAAACATCTTCGCGTTTAAGCCCGATTGATGAAAGCATTTTTTCAAGCAACCTGCCGCTTCTGCCGACAAAAGGAAGTCCCATCCGATCTTCATCAGCACCGGGAGCTTCGCCGATAATCATCAAAGAGGCTTTCGGATTTCCCGCACCAAACACCGTAGACTTTGCCGTTAAGCGCAAAGCACAGCCGTCAAAACCCGAAACGAGTTTTTTGAGTTCATCAAGACTTTCGGCCTTTGCGCACAATTCTCTGGCATTTTGTGTTGAAGCAATTTTGTTTTGAGATAAATCTGTTGTGGCTTGTCGAAGCGGAACTTGAACCTGAGGCTGAAAAGCCTGAAAACAAACATCGCCGCACGTTTCCGAAACACCGGCATCAATATACCATTCGAGCAAATTTTTAACATCTTCAAGGCTATTCATGAAAAAAAGTATAACAACAAAAAAAAATTATGCCAACATAAAGCAATTATTTACACAATAATTATATTTTATATTGCAGTCGTTTGAAATTTAAGGCTATAATAAAAGAATGAGAAAAATAATGAAATGGATATATGCAGCTGCGCTGATCATAAGCGTTGGAATTTTTAATTCGTGTACCGAAAAGTTTTTATTGCAAAGGCCGGATGATAAGCAGTTTACATTTAAAGCCTCATCGGCAACCGTTCCGGACACAATGTACGGAACTTATTTGGCGGGGCGTGTGGCTCATATCAGACAGCAATATGATGTTGCGGCAAACTACTATATTAAAACGGTTGATCTCGGAACATATGAACCTGAAGTTTTCAGCACAATATATTTGTTGTTAGCCTCGGAAGGGCGCATCGAAGAAGCAGCTCAATATGCCTTAAAAGCACGCGAAAAAGGCGATGGGGCGAATTTAATTTCTTTCATCTTAATGTCAAAAGATATGAAAGCAAAAGATTATAAGGCTGCCTATGACGACACGCTTATGGTGCAGGACAAACCGTTTCAAAAAACAATATTACCGCTGTTTCAAGGTTGGATTCTTGCCGCATCGGGCAAAAATGCAGAGGCTTTGAATGCAATTGATGCCTTAAAAAATGAAGAAGGATTGGGCGCTCTCTATCATATGCATAAAGGGATGATGTACGATTATTTCGGAGAAAATGAAGAGGCCTTTGAAAATTATGAGGTTGTGATTAACGATGAAACAATGCCTCTGTCTTTTCGCGCTCTCCAAATTATCGGGAATTTTTATTTAAGAAACGGGCAAAAAGAAAAGATAGTTCAGGTTGCTCAAAAATATTATGAGCAGAACAACGAAACGCCGATGTTGGGCGATTTGGTCGAAAGTTTCAAAAAAGCGGATTCGGAAAAAATTGAAAAACTGATTGATACACCTCAAAAAGGGTTGGCGGAAGCGGTGTTCAACGTCGGAACAATTTTTAGGGGCTTTCAAAATGAGGTGGCTCAACTCTTTACGTCATTGGTTCTTTATTTAAATCCTGATTTTGAAGTTGCACGGGTTGCGATGGGAGATTTGTACGAACAATCGGAGAGATATCAAAAGGCAGCCGAAGAATATCTGAAAATCAAAGATGATTCGCCGGTCTATTATGTAACACAGCTCAAAATTGCAACGAACTATATGGGACAGGAAAAACACAAAGAAGCCTTTGAAATATTAAACAACTTACACAAAAAATATCCCAAAAGCGAACATACGCTCTTCCGCTTGGGCGAAATAAGCAGAGTTATGGGCAAATACGATAAGGCTGCTGAGTTTTATCAAAAAGCACTTGATTTGTTGCCGCTCTCTGATGAAGGAAGATGGACAATATATTATGCTTTAGGGATTGCATATGAGCGTCAAAATAAGTGGGACAATGCAGAAGAAATTTTCAAAAAAGCGTTGGAACTAAGTCATCGTCATCCGTATGTTTTAAACTATTTGGGATATTCGTGGATCGAACGCGGCATCAATTATAATGAAGCGCTTTATATGATTTTTGAAGCACATCATAAAAATTCACAAGATGGTCATATTATGGATAGTCTCGGTTGGGCACTGTATAAAATGGGCAGATACGAAGATGCCGCTGCCGTTTTGGAACAGGCATCCGAATATCTGCCTTCAAATGCAATTGTGTTTGATCACTTAGGAGATGCTTATTGGCAATCAGGGCGCAGAGATGAAGCACGTTTTCAATGGAAACATGCTCTTCAGGCAAAAGAAGATAAAGAGGAAATTGATGTTTCCGAAGTCAAGAAAAAGATTAAAAACGGGATGGAAAAAGCTGTTCCGATAACGTTTAATGAAAAACTTTTGTTAGATAGGTTAAAAACCTTGGAAGAAAGCTCGAAATAATCAAAATACAGATTTTTTTGAGCCAAATATTGAATTAAAACATACCTTAATTATTTAAACCTCGAGTTTGATAAACGAAAGGTTTAAGAAAATGAGAAAAGCGTTTTATGTCGCAATTGTTTGTATTTGTGTTGCTTTGGCATTTGTATTCGGGCTATATTTTGCCACCCCAAAAGATAAAAAAATAACCCAAACCGAAGAAAAGCCTGTTTTAGAACTTCATGCATTGCCGATTGAGCCGCAAGACATAACGGTTGCGCAAAAATATATCGGTTATGTCAGCCCTATCCACGAAGCCTTTGTTCAGCCGTTTATCAGCGGTTTTATTGAAAAGATTTATGTCAAAGGCGGTGAGCTTGTGCAAAAAGGCGATGTTTTGGTGGTTTTGAAACAAGATGAATATGATGCAGCCCTTAAAAGCGCTTATGCCGATGTTTTAAAAGCCGAAGCGGATTATCAAAATAAAGAATCTTATTTCAAACGTATTCAAAAAGCGGGCAAAGCCGTTTCCGCTTCCGATTTGGAAAACGCCGAAGCGGCGTATCTGTCAGCCGCCGCCGCTTTAGAACAAGCCAAAGCAAGCTATGAGTTAGCCAAAGTCAATTATGACTACACAATTATCCGCGCACCGATAACAGGTGTTGTCGGAGATGTTTCGTTAACGGAAGGCAATTATGTTTCGCCTTCCGCACCCGCACTTTTAAACATTATGCAGTTCAACCCCGTCAGAGTTGTTTTTTCAATTTCGGATAAGGAATATTTAAGCGAACTTCAAAAAGAAACGCCCTTTGGGGATGAAAAAATTAAACTGGAACTGCCGAACGGTGAGATTTTCAAAAACGCCGGTTCATTTCAATATACGGGCAACACGCTCGATAAATCAACAAACTCTATGGCCATTTATGCCGATTTTAAGAATATCGGCAAAACTTTAACGCCGAACACGTATGTCACAATCTTTCTTGAAAAAATGATTAAAAACGCGGTGTCTTTGCCGAAAGATAATGTGCTTTTGGAAGAGGCGGGAACATTTGTTTATGTTATCAGAAACGGGGTTTTAAAGAAAGTACCCGTTGAGATTTTATCGGCATTGGACAATAATTTTATTTTAAAAAACACGTTTGAAAAGAAAGATGAAATTATCACCGATCAGGTTTTGCCGTCTTATCTAAATGAGAAAGTCAGCGCAAAAGAGGGGGCTTAAAAATGTTTTCAAAGTTTTTTATTGACCGTCCGCGTTTTGCGATTGTGATATCGCTTGTTTTGGTGCTTTTGGGGCTTTTGGCGCTTGCCGTTTTGCCGGTTTCGCAATATCCTGAAATCACGCCGCCGCAAATTTCGCTCAAGACGACTTATCCGGGGGCAAATGCCGAAGTTTTGGTAGATACGGTGGCCATTCCGATTGAAAACAAAGTCAACGGTGTGGAAAATATGCTTTATATGTCTTCCACTTCCGATGACGGCGGCAACTATAATTTAACGGTAACTTTTAATGTGGGGGCATCGCCCGATATTTCGCAAGTCAAGGTTCAAAACCGCTTGCAGCAGGTGATGTCCGAACTGCCCCAGATTGTAACCGAGCAAGGTATTGATATTGCCACCCGAAACCCGAATATTTTAGGATTTTTGGTGCTTCGTTCGCCTAAAAACACATATTCCGGTTTATATTTAAGCAACTATGCTTATGAAAACCTCAAAAATCCGCTTGCGCGTGTTAAGGGTATCGGCGATATTTCAATTTTCGGCCCGCAATATGCCATGCGTATTTGGCTTAATTCGGATAAAATTCATGCGTTGGGGCTTAATTCAAACAGCATTGTTGAGGCGGTTAAAACGCAAAATGTGCAAGCCTCGGTGGGCAGTATCGGTTCGGCGCCCGCGCAAAAGGGCAACACAATGGTTTTGTCTTTAACGTCAAAAGGACTTTTGACAAGTGTTGAAGATTTTGAAAACATTGTGGTGGCAACATCTCAAAACGGCGGTTTGATACGCTTAAAAGATGTTGCAAAAGTTGAACTCGGAGCCGATTCGTATGGTATAGAATCAAGTTTTAAAAATTCACCTGCCGTCATTATGGCGTTAAATCAAACGCCGAATTCCAATTCGCTTGATATTATGAAGCGTATCAGAAAAGAGGTGAAAGAAATTTCAAAAAGCTTTCCCGATGATATGGTTTTGGAAGTGGCATACGATTCAACGGCTTATGTTTCGGCTTCCATTGCCGGTATTATTGAAACGCTTGTTATCACATTTTTGCTTGTGGCGCTTGTTACGTATGTCTTTTTGCAAAAACTGAAAACGACACTTATTCCGCTTTTAACGATTCCCGTTTCGCTGATTGCGACTTTTATCATTGTTTATATTTTAGGGTTTGACATCAATATTTTAACGCTTTTTGCTTTTATTTTGGCGATTGGTTTGGTGGTGGATGATGCCATTATTGTGGTTGAGCGTGTGGAATATTTAATTGAACACGAAAATTTAAGCGCTTATGAGGCTTCCGTTAAGGCAATGTCGCAGATTTCAAGTGCCATTGTGGCAACAACATTTGTGCTGTTGTCTATTTTTATTCCGGTCGGTTTAATGGCGGGGATTACGGGAAAAATCTATCAGCAATTTGCGGTGGCCATTGCAACTTCGGTTATTTTTTCTGCCGTCAATGCGCTGACTTTGTCGCCGGCTCTATGTGCGATTTTCTTAAAAAACGCAAACGAGAAAAAGACAAGCCGATTTTTTGAAAAGTTTAATGAAATGCTTCAATGGAGCGAACAAAAATATATCAAAGGCGTTACATTCTTTTCATCAAAATTGTGGGCAACGGTGGCAGCCGTTTTGCTTGCGATGTTTTTAATTTTTTTGGGCTTTAAGCTGACGCCTTTATCGTTTTTACCCGAAGAAGATCAAGGTATTATTTTTGCAAATGTGCAGCTGCCGAACACCGCGCCTTTAAACCAAACCGAAGATGTGATGAAAGAGCTGACGGCAACGGCGCTTGAAACGGAAGGTGTTGAGTTTGTCGTAACGATTGCCGGTTACAGCCTTCTCGGCGGACAGGGCGAAAATGTGGCGCTCGGTGTGATTGGCTTGAAAAATTGGAGCGAGCGAAAAAGCAAAGATTTATCATCTGAAGCCATTACGTCAAAACTTTCAAAAGATTTTGCAAGCAGAGCCAAAGCGGACATCAACTTTTTTGCGCCGCCGGCTATTCCGGGTATCGGTCAGGCGGGAGGACTTTCGTTTGAATTGCTTGCTTTAGACGGCGGCACATCTGCTCAAGAACTCTATGATTATTTAATGCTCTTTTTGCAAAAGCTGAACGCGCTGCCCGAAATGGCTTATGCTTTCAGCACCTATACGGCAGACACACCGCACGTTTATCTTGATATTGACCGCACGAAATTAGAATCATTTAACGTGCCGGTTGCCAATCTTTTTGAAGCGCTTCAAAATAATTTAGGCTCAAGATATGTCAACAACATGACCTTAAACGGACAGGTCAACAAGGTGATTATTCAGGCAGATTTTGACTATCGCCGCAATTTTGAAAATATTGAAAATCTCTATGCTTCATCTTCAACGGGCGAACAAATCAAAGTCAAAAGTTTTGCCGAGATTAAAACGCAAATCAGTCCGAAAATTATTTCACGCTATAATCTATACAGTGCCGCCGCCATCACGGCGCAGAGCGTGCCGAATGTTTCAAGCGGCACGGCGATAGATAAAATTGTTCAAACGGCGAATGATGTTTTGCCTAAAACATTTAAAATTGCGTGGACGGGACTTTCGCTTCAGGAAGTGGAAGCGAGGGGGCTTGCCGGCATTTTGATTTCAATGGCGCTCGTGTTTTGCTATTTGTTTTTGGTGGCGCTTTATGAAAGTTGGATGCTTGCTTTTGCCGTGATGCTTTCCACCGTGTTTGCCATTTTGGGTGCGTTTGCGGGGCTACATATCATGGGGCATCCGTTAAGTATTTACGCGCAGCTCGGGCTCATTATGCTCATCGGTCTTGCCGCCAAAAACGCCATTTTGATTGTGGAGTTTACGAAAAACTATCGCGAGGCGGGATATTCCGTTTTGGAAGCAGCGCAAAAAGGCGCGGGCGAGCGTTTCAGAGCCGTTTTGATGACGGCGTTGACATTTATTTTGGGTATTTTCCCGATGCTTATTGTTAAAGGCGCGGGGGCGGCATCGCAACACGCTATCGGCACGTCAGTCTTTTTCGGCATGATTGCGGCAACCTTTATCGGCATTATCTTTATTCCGGCGCTCTTTGCCCTTTTTGAAACCATCAAAGAAAAAGCAGGCTATCATCAGGAGAAAAAAGATGCGTAAAATAGGGTTAGTGTTTGGTTTTATGTTGATTTCTTGCACGGTTGGCCCCGATTTTGAAAGAAAAGACGTTTATCAAGATACGCAAATTGCGCAAAGTCTTAAATTAACGGGTAAAGATTTGAAAATTGATAAAGCGTGGTATGAAGAATTTCATGATGAAAACTTAAACGTTTTAATACGTTCCGCTTTAGGCTCAAATCCGAAGCTTTTGACCTCTCTTGAGCGTTTGAAACAAGCGCGCACGAATGTCAAAATCGCGCGTGCCGAATATCTGCCGAAATTAAACGGTACGGCAGGGTATGATTATATGAAGCCGAGCGAAAATATCGGTTTGGCGGCGGATACAAACTATTTTTCGCTTGGGTTTGATGCAAACTGGGAAATTGATATTTGGGGCGCGGGCAGGCGCTTAAATGAAAAAACGGAGGCTGAGTTTTTAGGGGCATATTACAATTTGCAAAACATTAGGGGAAATGTTAGTAATTCTTTTGGAATTGATGGCAATCATTGCACTTACTAGAATTCCATTCACAAAGACATTAATCCCAATTATCATGTTTATCATAATTGTATGCTTATGTGTAAGATTTGCTATATTTGAAAAACAATTAAGAGAATTAGATTAA